>NZ_JBEZKI010000053.1:31121-38173 GCF_040651615.1 Streptomyces sp. NPDC048417
CCCGACCATGGGACGGATCAGGGGACCGACCATGGGACGGATCAGGGGACCGACCATGGGACGGATCAGGGGACCGACCATGGGACGGACCAGGGGACCGACCATGGGACGGACCAGGGAACCGATCACGGGACGGACCACGGCACCGACCAGGGTGGCACTGACCAGCAGGGCGGTACGGACAAGGGCGGTGCTCCGGCTGACGACGGCGGTGCTCCCGCCGATGACAGTGGTGCCGACCAGGGTGGCGCTGCTGACCAGCCTGCCGATCAGCGTGGTACCGACCAGCAGGGCGGCACGGACAAGGGCGGTGCTCCTGCCGATGACAGTGGCGCCGACCAGCCCGCCGACCAGGGCGGAGCCGACCAACCCGCCGACCAGCCCGCCGATCAGGGTGGGGCCGACCAGCCTGCCGACCAGCCCGCCGATCAGGGTGGTGTGGACCAGGGTGGCGGCGCTGCTGACCAGCCTGCCGATCAGGGTGGTACCGACCAGCAGGGCGGCACGGATCAGGGCGGCACGGATCAGGGTGGCGCGGCCGATCAGGGTGGCGTTCCTGACGGTGGTGGCCAGGATGGCGGTGGTGACCCGGCGGCTCTCGTCGGCTGAGGTGTGTGGCTGAGCGGTGGGTGAAGGTCTTCCGACCTTCACCCACCGCTCTCGCGCTTCACCCACCGCTCTCGCGTGTGCGCCGCCCGCCCAGGCGGGACGCCGCCCCTCTGGATACGATTTGTAAAGGTTTGACACGCTACGGGGTGGACATGCCATGGCGACGCGCATCGCGGGTTACGAGGTCGAGGGCGAGATCGGGCGGGGCGGAATGGCCGTCGTCTACCGTGCGACGGACCTCCGCCTGGACCGCACCGTCGCCCTGAAGCTGCTCGCCCCCGAGATGGCCCGCAACGACACCTTCCGCCGCCGCTTCACCTACGAGTCACGGGTGGCTGCCGCCCTCGACCACCCCCACATCGTGCCGATCTTCGAGGCCGGCGAGACGGACGGCGTGCTGTACATCGCGATGCGCTACGTGTCCGGCCCGGATCTGCGCGCGCTGCTGGACAAGGAGGGCGTGCTGCCGGTGGCCGCGGCGCTGCGGATCGCCGCCCAGATCGCCTCGGCGCTCGACGCGGCCCATGAGCACGATCTGGTGCACCGGGACGTGAAGCCCGGCAACGTGCTGGTGGCGCGGGGTACGGACAGCGACCACCCGGAGCACGTCTATCTCACGGATTTCGGGCTCACCAAGAAGTCGCTGTCGCTGACGGGTTTCACGACGGTCGGCGAGTTCGTCGGGACGCTCGACTACGTGGCGCCGGAGCAGATCTCGGGCCGCCCGGTGGACGGCCGGTGCGATCTCTACAGTCTCGCCTGCGTGGTCTTCGAGATGCTCGCCGGCGGTCCGCCGTTCGTCCGGGACGAGGACATCGCGCTGCTGTGGGCGCACCAGTACGACCGGCCGCCCGCGCTGAGCGAGGTGCGGTCCGGCCTGCCGCCGGGACTGGACGAGGTGTTCGACAAGGCGCTGGCCAAGGTCCCCGAGGACCGTTTCGGCTCCTGCCTGGAGTTCGTGGGCGCGCTGCGGCTCGCCGCGTACGGCGTCGTACCGGGAGAACCGGCGTCGTCGGGCCGTCCCAGGGACCGGACCCCCACCGTCCGCCGGGACACCGGACCCGCCTCCGGCCCGCCCACCCCCGGCCCGCCCACCTGGGCCCGCCCGATGTTCGGTCCCTAGCCTTCCCGGCCCGCCGGAACGCTCACTCCTCCGTGAGGAACTGTTCCGCCCAGACGGTCTTGCCGGTGGTGGCGTGGCGGGTGCCCCAGCGTTGGGTGAGCTGGCCGACCAGGAGCAGGCCGCGGCCGCCCTCGTCGTAGGTGTGGGCCCGTCGCATGTGCGGGGCCGTGTTGCTGGAGTCGAAGACCTCGCAGGTGAGTGTGTGATCGTCGTGGATGAGCCGGAGCCGGACGGGCGGCCGGCCGTACCGGAACGCGTTGGTGACCATCTCGCTGACGATCAGCTCGGTGACGAACGCGGCCTCCTCCAGCTGCCAGGCGACCAGCTGGTCGGTGGCCTGTTTGCGGGCGTCGGCGACGGCGGCGAGATCGAAGGGCAGTTCCCAGGTGGCGACCCGGTCGGAGTGCAGGGCCTGGGTGCGGGCCACGAGCAGGGCGATGTCGTCGTCGGGCCGATGGGTGAGCATGGTCGTCAGGACCCGGTCGCAGACGGTGTCCAGGTTCTGCGCGGGGCGGGCGAGCGCGGTGAACATCTTGTCCAGGGCTTCGTCGATGTCGTGGTCGCGGGGTTCGAGCAGGCCGTTGGTGTAGAGGGCGATCAGGCTGCCCTCCGGCAGCTCCGTCTCGAAGGACTCGAAGGGCAGGCCGCCCAGGCCCAGCGGGGGCCCGGCCGGCACGTCGAGGAAGTGGACGGTGCCCGAGGTGACCACGGCGGGCGGCGGATGCCCGGCCCGGGCGACGGTGAACCGGCGGGTGACCGGGTCGTACACGCCGTACAGGCAGGTCGTGCCGACCCCGCCGGCGGTCTCCTCGGCGTTGTCGGCGCCGGCCTCCTCGGCGGAGAGATGCACGACCAGGTCGTCGAGGTGGCTGAGGAGTTCGTCGGGCGGCAGATCGACGTCGGCCAGGGTGCGGACGGCGGTACGGACCCGGCCCATGGTGGCTGCGGCCCGCATGCCGTGGCCGACCACGTCGCCCACCACGAGCGCGACCCGGGTCCCGGACAGCGGGATCACGTCGAACCAGTCGCCACCCACCCCGGCCTGGCCGACCGAGGGCAGGTAGCGGGTGGCGATGTCCAGTGCCGCCTGCTGGGGCAGCGTCTGCGGGAGCAGACTGCGCTGGAGGGTCATCGTGGTGGTGTGCTGGCGCTGGGCGCGTTCGGTGCCGTGGATGCTGGCGGCCGTGCGGGCCGCCAACTGCTCGGCCAGCCACAGATCGTCCGGGTCGAACGGCTCGCTGCGCCGGCTCCGGCCGAACAGGGCCACCCCGAACGTGGTGTCGGCCGCGCTGAGCGGCACCGCCAGCACCGAGTGCGCCCCGCTCTCCCGGATCCATGCGGCGGCCCGCGGATCCTCCCGCATCCAGCGGGTCACCACCGCGTCGTCGCCCGCGTACACCGTGCCCCGCCCCTCCGCCAGACACCTGCCCGAGGGCGACCAGGGCGGGCAGCGCAGCACCTCGCCGGAGGGCTGGGGGAGCGGCGGGCCGTGCGGCACCGACCGCACGGCGGCCCGGCGCAGCGCGCGGCCGTCGGCCGCGGGGGCACCGGACCTGGGCGCGTCCAGCAGGTCCACGGCGCAGGCGTCGGCGAAGGCGGGGACGGCGACGTCGGCCAGCTCCCGCGCGGTGCGCTGCACGTCGGAGCTGGTGCCGATGCGCACCCCGGCGTCGCTCAGCAGCAGCATCCGCCGCCGTACCAGCTGCTCGGACGGATCGGAGTGGGCTGTCAGGGCCACCGCCCGCACCCGCCCGTCCGTGTCGGTGAGCGGGGCGAGCCGTCCGTGCCACTCGTGGTCGGGGTCGGCCGGGTCCAGACGCAGGCGGACGTCCCCGGGACCGCCGCCGTCCAGGACCCGCCGCATACCGGACTCGGCCTCCGTGCCGCCCTCGTACGGCACGATGTCGGTCAGCCGCAGCCCGCGCATCGTGCCCTCGGCGAGGGACAGGCAGCGCTGCATACCGACGCTGGCCAGCACCAGCCGCAGTCCCTCGTCGAAGACGGCGGCGACACAGGGGGACTGGTCGAAGGCCCATTCCCCGAGGGTCCGGTCGGCCGTCGGCGGCCCGGACACGGCGGACACCACCCGCCACTCCGTGCCGCCCGGCCGCTCGCCGGAGAGCCGGCGGTGGACGAGTACGTCCTGGTCCAGCCGGTGCCCGTCGCGGTGGCGCAGGGCCGCGGTCCCGCTCCACCGCGGGCCGGCGACCGCCTCCCGCCAGGTGTCACCGTCCGGCTCGGCGAGCAGCCGGGCGGCGTGCTGCCCCAGGATCTCGGCGGGCGGGTAGCCCAGCAGCAGCATGGCCCCGTCACTCCAGCCGGTCACGGCACCTCGCTCGTCGACCGTGACCGCGGCGGTGTAGATCCCCTGCGGTACGGCGTGGGTCTGCGCCCGGTTGCTGGGAGGGGTGGGACGTCGTTCCATCGCCGCTCATCCTTCGCGGAACCTGCACGGCCGGCTCTTCTCCCAGGATGGTCCCGGCCGACACGGAGCACCAATCCGCCGCCGGTACCACGCGGCCGCCGTGGTCACGCTCGTCCGGGGTTCCTGTGACACGCCTGTGACGGACGGCGGACGGCGCCATGACGTCGGCTTGTCAGGGTTTTGTAAACGGACAAATCGCCGTTATCGGTCAATTCGGCAAGGGAATCCTCATGAGCTTCGCCGTTGTCACCCAGCACACCGAGACCGCCGCCGTCGCGCTGGCCCCGCGTGAGCGCGAGACGCTGAAGCACATCGCGGCGGGCTGCACATACCTGCAGGCCGCACGCCTGATGGGGCTCTCCCGGCACACCGTCGACGCCTACCTCCGCCGGATCCGCGCCAAGCTCGACATCAACACCACGGCCGAGCTCACCCGGCTGGCCATCTCACTTGGCCTGTGAGATCCGCCCGGCCGTGACAGCGTGGGAACAACGGCTGAGCACGGTGTCCTGGAGGCGGAGATGACGGTGAACGGGCTCGGACTGGTGGTGCACGGGGGCCGGGCGGAGGCGGTGGACGCCGCCCGTACCGTACGGGCGTGGGCGGCGCAGCACGACGTGCGGTGCACGGACATCGACGTCTGGCACGACGGCGGACGGCACAGCTCCGGGGAGGAGGTCGCGGCCGCGGGCGACCCCGACCTGATCGTCACCCTCGGCGGCGACGGCACCTTCCTGCGCGGCGCCCGGCTCGCCGCCCACCACGACGCCCTGGTCCTCGGCGTCGACCTGGGCCGGGTCGGCTTCCTGACCGAGGTGGCGGCCTGCTCGGTGCGGGAGGCGCTGGACGCGATCCGCGAGGACCGGTTCACCGTCGACAGCCGGATGCTGCTCACCATGCGCGCCTCCCGCCGGCTGGAGGTGCCCTCCGACATGGAGGAGCTGATGCGCTACGGCCGCGGACCGCTGCTGCCGCCGCCCGAGGTGCGCACCGACTGCGAGGAGGACACCGACTGGGGTGTGCCCCTGCACGTCACCGCGGTCAACGACGTCGTACTGGAGAAACTGTCCCGGGACCGCCAGGTGTCCGTCGGCGTGTATATCTCGGGGCGGCTGCTCGCCTCCTACTCCGCCGACGCGCTGCTGGTGGCGACGCCGACCGGCTCGACCGCCTACAGTTTCGCGGCCGGCGGTCCGGTCGTCTCGCCGTGCGCGGACGCGCTCGTCTTCACGCCGGTCGCCCCGCACATGACGTTCAACCGCTCGGTCGTCACCGCCCCGAACGAGGCCGTCGGCCTGCGTGTCCTGGAACGCTCGGGGCAGGCCGCGATCAGCGTCGACGGACAGGTACGGGGCGTTCTGGGACCGGGGGACTGGATCGGCGTGTACGCCGCCCCGGGCCGGCTGCGGGTGGTCCGGCTCGCGCCGATGGACTTCTACGGCCGGCTGCGCGAGCGCATGAACCTCACCGACGCCCCGGCCGCCGTCGCCGACGGCACCCCCGCGCCCCTGTGGTCGACGCGGACGCCCCCGCCCGGCGACATGGCGCACCTCTCCCTGCTGCCCCTCAGCTTGCTGGGCGCCGAGCCGGCGGCGCCCTGCGTGGACGCGAAGGACGAGGTCGCCCCGGCATCCGGCCGCAACTGACGGCCGCCCGCGCCCCGGACACCGCCGCCGAGGCGGCGGCACGCGGCGTCCGGAGGGTCGGGTTCCCTAGGGGGTGCGCGTCACAAAGCCTGTCACCGCGCGGGTGAAGGCCTCCGGCTCCTCGATGTGGCCGAAGTGGCCGCTGTTCTCCAGGATCAGCAGTTGCGAGCCGGGGATCAGCCCGTGCAGTTCCTCGGCCCACCGCACTCCGCAGATGAAGTCGTGGCGGCCGGCGAGCACCAGGGCGGGCACGGTGAGCCGGCCGAGGTCGGCGCGGTCGTCGACGACGACCGGGGAGAGGTCCTCGTCCAGACCGGAGATGTGGGTGGACGTCACGGCCGCCCGGAGGGGGGCGAACGCCGCCTCCCGGCCCCAGTAGTCGGCGAAGTACGCGGGGAACAGCCCCCGGGCGACCGCGGTGTGCTCGCTGTCGCTGCTGACGGTCGGAATGGCCTGGAAGGCCGCCAGTACCTCGGGGAGCCCGGGGTGGCCGGCGTTCCGCGCGGCGAACGCCTCCACCTGGCGCACGGTCTCGGCGACGTGCTCGGGGCCGGTCACCGGCAGGCTGTCGTAGAGGATCACCCCGGCGAGGCGCTCGGGGTGGTGCAGGGCGTGGTACTGGGCGACGAAGCCGCCGTGCGAGTGGCCCAGCAGGTGCACTCCGGTGACGCCGAGGTGTTCGATCAGCGCGCCGAGGAACCGGCTGTAGCGGGCCCGGCTGTAGCCGTGCGGGTGGGAGGGCAGGCGGTCGGAGCCACCGCTGCCGACCGGCTCCGGGTAGACGACCGTCAGATGCCGCTCCAGTGCGGGCATCCGCAGGTACTCCCAGGCGATGCCCGGCCCGCCGGAGTGCGCGACGCACACCGGCCCGGTGCCGTGCACGTGGTAGCGCTGCACGAGACCGTCGATCTCGACGGTGTGGGTTCCGGTGGTGAGGGGATCGGTCAGGGGCGTGGTCATGGCTTCTCCGTGTTCGGCGGTTCGTGATGACGACGGCAGGACGCCGGGGCGCAGGAGAAGTTCGAACCGAGTTGTGTGAGGGCGGTCACAGGGCGACTCGTCCGCTGTGCGCGAGCGGGTGCGTGGCCCGCGGCGCCTGGGCCGGCCGGACCGCGACCGCCGCGAGGTCCGAGCCGCCGGGCGGGCCGGGCCAGGGCCGCCGGGGCGGTCCGGGACGCCCGGACCTGCCGGGCGCCCCCGGCGCGCCCGGATCGCTGGGCCCAGGCCCGCACCGGCGTCGCGCCTCGGC
>NZ_JBEZKI010000054.1:0-37044 GCF_040651615.1 Streptomyces sp. NPDC048417
AAACGCCCGGTTACATTCCGAACCCGGAAGCTAAGCCTTACAGCGCCGATGGTACTGCAGGGGGGACCCTGTGGGAGAGTAGGACACCGCCGAACTCCTTTTAGAGCTCTGGCTCTTGGGCAACAAGCCCAAGAGCCAGAGCTTTTTTGCGTTGAGGTAAGGTCAGGGAGCAAAGTTGGCTCGTTTCCCATCACAGGAGGCCCCCGGGTGGAGGTCCAGGAGACCCGTGTCCAGACGGACCGGGTCCTCACCATCCCGAACATCCTCAGCATGGCGCGTCTCGTCGGCGTACCCGTCTTCCTGTGGTTGATCCTCAGGCCCGAGTTCGGCGGGCCCCAGAGCGACGGCTGGGCGCTGCTGGTGCTCGCCTTCAGCGGCGTCAGCGACTACCTGGACGGCAAGCTCGCCCGACGCTGGAACCAGATCAGCAACCTCGGCCGGCTTCTGGACCCCGCCGCGGACCGGCTCTACATCCTGTCGACGCTGGTCGGACTCACCTGGCGCGAGATCCTGCCGCTCTGGTTGACGGCCGTACTACTTCTGCGCGAGCTGGTGCTGCTGGTGATGGTGGGGGTTCTCCGGCGGCACGGCTATCCGCCGCCGCAGGTGAACTTCCTTGGCAAGGCAGCCACGTTCAATCTGATGTACGCGTTCCCGCTCCTGCTGCTCAGTGACGGGAGCGGCTGGATCTCGTCACTCGCTGCTATTTTCGGATGGGCGTTCGCCGGATGGGGTACAACGCTCTACTGGTGGGCAGGAGTGCTCTACGTGGTGCAGGTCCGTCGTCTGGTTCGTGCGGACTCCACAGCCGATTGAGCCCGGCGATTGTCCGGCCGTAGTGGCTCTCGATGGCCCGCGGCGGAAAAGTGCGGGACAATCTGGACGGGTGAAGTCGGCTAGACCGTCGTCTCTTAGAGGAGGACGCTTCCGACATGAAGGCCGTAGTGATGGCCGGTGGTGAAGGCACACGCCTTCGCCCCATGACCTCCAGCATGCCCAAGCCGCTCCTTCCGGTGGTGAACCGACCGATCATGGAGCATGTGCTACGGCTGCTCAAAAGGCATGGGCTCACCGAGACCGTCGTCACCGTGCAGTTCCTGGCGTCGCTCGTCAAGAACTACTTCGGGGACGGCGAAGAGCTCGGTATGGAGCTCACCTATGCCAATGAGGAGAAGCCACTCGGTACCGCCGGAAGCGTCAAGAACGCCGAAGAGGCGTTGAAGGACGATGCTTTCCTCGTCATCTCCGGCGATGCGCTGACCGACTTCGACCTCACCGAGCTGATCAACTTCCACAAGGCAAAGGGCGCGCTTGTCACGGTCTGCCTGACCCGTGTGCCCAATCCGCTGGAATTCGGCATCACCATTGTCGACGAAGAGGGGAAGGTCGAGCGGTTCCTTGAGAAGCCGACCTGGGGGCAGGTCTTCTCCGACACCGTGAACACGGGTATCTACGTCATGGAGCCCGAGGTATTCGACTATGTCGAGGCCGACGTTCCCGTCGACTGGTCCGGCGATGTCTTCCCGCAGTTGATGAAGGAAGGCAAGCCGATCTACGGCTATGTCGCCGAGGGCTACTGGGAGGACGTAGGCACCCACGAGTCGTACGTGAAGGCGCAGGCCGACGTCCTGGAGGGCAAGGTCGACGTCGACATCGACGGCTTCGAGATATCACCGGGCGTCTGGGTGGCCGAGGGCGCCGAGGTGCATCCCGATGCCGTCCTGCGTGGACCGCTGTACATCGGTGACTACGCCAAGGTCGAGGCCGGCACGGAAATCCGCGAGCACACCGTCGTGGGCTCCAACGTCGTCGTGAAGAGCGGTGCGTTCCTGCACCGGGCCGTGGTGCACGACAACGTCTACGTCGGGCAGCACAGCAATCTGCGGGGCTGCGTCGTCGGGAAGAACACCGACATCATGCGGGCCGCCCGGATCGAGGACGGAGCGGTCATCGGTGACGAGTGCCTGATCGGTGAAGAATCGATCGTGCAGGGCAACGTCCGGGTCTATCCGTTCAAGACCATCGAGGCCGGTGCGTTCGTCAACACGTCCGTGATCTGGGAGTCCCGGGGCCAGGCGCATCTCTTCGGTGCCCGTGGTGTCTCCGGAATCCTGAACGTGGAGATCACGCCGGAGCTGGCCGTACGGCTCGCCGGCGCGTACGCGACCACTCTGAAGAAGGGCTCCACGGTCACCACGGCCCGTGACCACTCGCGGGGTGCCCGTGCGCTCAAGCGGGCGGTCATCTCCGCGCTCCAGGCCAGCGCCATCGACGTACGCGACCTGGAGAACGTGCCGCTGCCGGTGGCGCGGCAGCAGACCGCGCGCGGCAGCGCCGGCGGCATCATGATCCGGACCTCGCCCGGGGTGCCCGACTCCGTCGACATCATGTTCTTCGACGGGCAGGGCGCGGACCTCTCGCAGGCCAGCCAGCGCAAGCTGGACCGGATCTTCGCCCGTCAGGAGTACCGGCGTGCGTTCCCCGGTGAGATCGGCGACCTGTACTTCCCGGCCAGCGTCTTCGACTCGTACACGGGTTCGCTGCTGCGCAACGTCGACATCACCGGGATCGCCGAGGCCGGGCTGAAGGTCGTCGTGGACGCCTCCAACGGCAGTGCCGGGCTCGTTCTGCCCAGCCTGCTCGGGAAGCTCGGCGTGGACTCGCTGACCATCAACCCCGGTCTCAACGAGGCCAGGCCCACGGAGACCGCGGATCAGCGACGATCGGGGCTGGTGCGCCTCGGCGAGATCGTGGCGTCTTCCGGGGCCGCGTTCGGTGTGCGGTTCGACCCGGTGGGCGAGCGGCTGTCCCTGGTGGACGAGAAGGGCCGCATCATCGAGGACGACCGCGCGCTGCTGGTGATGCTCGATTTGGTGGCCGCCGAGCGGCGTAGTGGCCGTGTGGCGCTTCCCGTCACCACGACCCGGATCGCCGAGCAGGTGGCCGCGTACCACGGCACCCAGGTCGAGTGGACGACCACCTCGCCCGACGACCTCACGCGCGTGGGGCGTGAGGAAGGCACCATCTTCGGTGGTGACGGCAAGGGCGGATTCATCGTCCCCGAGTTCAGCAGCGTCTACGACGGTACGGCGGCCTTCGTGCGCCTGATCGGCCTGGTGGCGCGGACACAGCTCACGCTCAGCCAGATCGACGCCCGGATCCCGCGGGCGCATGTCCTCAAGCGGGACCTGGCGACCCCGTGGGCTGTCAAGGGCCTGGTCATGCGGCGTGTCGTCGAGGCGGCCGATGATCGCTTCGTGGACACGACCGACGGGGTCCGGGTCGTCGAGACGGACGGGCGCTGGGTGATGGTGCTGCCCGACCCGGCCGAGGCGGTCACCCACCTGTGGGCCGAGGGACCCGACGACGCCTCCGCGCAGGCCCTGTTGGACGAATGGTCGGCGATCGTGGACAGCGCCGGTCGGTAAAACCGCCGCACGCGCGCGTGCCGGACAAGTGTCCCCCAGGGGGCCCGTCCGGCACGCCGGTGGGGCCGTTCGGAGGTACCGGTCGCAACGTGCGACGATGTGCGGCATGCCGCAGCAACCCCCCGTTCGGAGCAGCGCCACCCGGCCGCAGCGCCCGGACGCCTCCATGTCGTTGATCACCAACGTCATGGACCACAGCCTCGACGACGGGTACGCCGAGGCGGCGGCCCGTAAGCGGGCGCAGGGGGAGGCCGGCGGCATGCCGAAGACCCTCCGGGCCAGGCTGGGCCTCGCCGGCGGTCTGGTGCTCGCGGCCCTGGTGGTGACCGTGGGAGCGGCGCAGGCGCGGGTGACGGCCCCTGTCGTGGCCAAGGAGCGCCAGGAGCTCATCGACCGCATCGACCGTGAGACGACCGCCGCCGACAAGCTGGAGACCAATGTCGACAAGCTGCGGGACGACGTAAGCGCCCGCCAGCGTGCGGCGCTGAAGGAGAGCGGCGGCAGTGGTCAGGCGGACCTGGTGGGCATCCTGTCGGGTGCCACGGCGGTGCACGGCCCCGGGGTGAAGCTGGTCGTGAACGACGCCAAGGAGGCCTCCTCGGGCGGCGACGGCAGCAACCCGCGGGAGACCTCAGGGTTCTCCGACACCGGCCGGGTGCGTGACCACGACATGCAGCGGGTCGTGAACGGGCTGTGGGCCTCGGGCGCCGAGGCGATCGCCATCAACGGGCAGCGGCTCACCGCGCTGTCCGCGATCAGGGCCGCGGGAGACGCGATACTGGTCGACAACAGGCCGCTGGTACCGCCGTACACGGTGCTGGCGGTGGGGGACGGGGAGAGGCTCAGCTCCAGGTTCCAGGACAGCCCCGACGGGCTGTATCTGCATGCGCTGGAGGAGAACTTCGACATCCGGGCGACGATCTCCACGGAGAGTGCCGTCCGGCTGCCCGCCGCACCCAGCGTGATCGTACGTACGGCCCAGCCGTACACCGAGAAGACGGAGAAGGGCACATCGTGATCGCCGTACTGGGCCTCGTCGTGGGCGTCGTGGCCGGACTGTTGGTCCGTCCTGAGGTTCCGGCGGTCGTCGAGCCGTATCTGCCGATCGCCGTCGTCGCGGCGCTCGACGCCGTCTTCGGCGGTCTGCGGGCCATGCTCGACGGGATCTTCGACGACAAGGTCTTCGTGGTGTCGTTCCTGTCCAACGTGGTGGTGGCCGCGCTGATCGTGTTCCTGGGCGACAAGTTGGGCGTGGGCTCGCAGCTGTCCACGGGCGTCGTCGTGGTCCTCGGTATCCGTATCTTCTCCAACGCCGCGGCGATCCGACGGCATGTCTTCCGGGCGTGAGCGGCATGAGCGAACACGAGAAGCATCCGGAACACCGGCTGCGCAGAGAACTGCCGGACGAGGTGCCCACTGCGGCGCCGGAGACCGGATCCGGGGCCGAGCCGAAGCCGGATGCCGGGCTGACCGGCCGCCGACGGCTGATCCAGGGGCTCTGGCCGCCGCGGGTCAGCCGGGCCCAACTGATCGTCGCCGTGCTGCTGTTCGGGCTCGGATTCGGGCTCGCCGTGCAGGTGGCGTCGAACAGCGACAGTGACAGCGCCTTGCGCGGGGCCCGCCAGGAGGATCTTGTTCGCATCCTCGATGAACTGGACGACCGTACTCAGCGTCTTGAGGACGAGAAGACAGGACTTGAAAAGCAGCGCCAGGAGTTGCAGAGCAGTTCCGACCAGGCGGCGGAGGCACGCAGGCAGACGGCCGAGAAGGAGAGGCAACTCGGCATTCTGGCGGGCACCGTCGCGGCGCAGGGTCCTGGCATCACGATGACGGTCGACGACCCGAAGGGGACGGTACAGGCGGACATGCTGCTCGACGCGATCCAGGAGCTGCGCGCGGCCGGCGCGGAGGCGATCCAGGTCAACGGGGTACGAGTGATCTCCGGCACCTACCTCACCGGCTCCGGGAAGAGTGTGAGCGTCGACGGGAACAAGATCACCCAGCCCTACGTTTTCAAGGTGATCGGGAAGCCGCAGGATCTCGAACCGGCTCTCAACATCCCCGGAGGCGTGGTGCAGACCCTGGAGAAGGAGCAGGCGACTGTGACCGTCGAGCGGTCGACCAAGATCGTGGTGGATGCCTTGCGACCGGCGAAGCAGCCTGACTACGCTCGGTCGTCCTCACAGTGAACCGGCGGTGCATGCGGGACGTCCGGCGAGGGCATGAGGATGCGGGGGGTCGGCGCACCGGGAAGCCGGTGCGTGGTGGAAACTGTCTGGTGGATACGGACGTTGTGAGGTTGTCCGGGTCGGCCGGTTTATTCAGTCAGGGTTCGTCCTGCCCCACGGGCGGGTCTGTTTCGGTCAAGGGGAATCGCCCGTGAAGTTGTTTTCGAAGTTGTTCGGCAAGAGCGCGCGAGAGGGTAGCGACAACGCGACCGCCCGTCATCGCGCACAGCCCGACGCGGACGGTCAGCGCCCGCTGTTCCGGGACCAGGTGGCTGGCCCGGGGGGTGACATTTCGGGAGGTCAGGGCGCGCGGTCAGTTGACCCGTCGCAGTCCGGCGGCATAGGTTTCGGGCAACCGTCAACCTCAGGTGCGGGTGGAGGGTTTACCTCCGACCCGTACGCGTCCAACGCCCCGGCGGGGCAGCCGCGGCAGGAGGATCCGTCCATGTCGGCCCTGGTTTGTACGAGGTGCGGTAACCGCAACGCGGAGAACGCCCGCTTCTGTTCCAACTGCGGTGCCCCGCTGCGCGCGGGCGCCGTCCCCGAGCGGGCGTCGGAGACGACGTCCACGATCTCGATCTCCGGCCTGGAGGCCTACGACGCCGAGGTCACCGGCCAGACCCAGGCGCCGGCGCTCTCGCCCGAGGCGCAGGCGGCCGTCGACGCGCTGCCGCTGGGCTCCGCGCTGCTGGTCGTGCGCCGTGGCCCGAACTCGGGCAGCCGCTTCCTGCTGGACAGTGACCTGACCACGGCCGGCCGCCACCCGCAGAGCGACATCTTCCTGGACGACGTGACGGTCTCGCGCCGCCATGTGGAGTTCCGCCGCCAGCCGGACGGTTCGTTCACGGTGGCCGACGTGGGCAGCCTCAACGGCACGTACGTCAACCGGGAGCGCATCGACCAGGTCGCTCTGTCGAACGGTGACGAGGTCCAGATCGGCAAGTACCGGCTGGTCTTCTACGCGAGCCGGCAGGGCATCTGACCCTCCGGACAGCGTCCGGGGACTCCAGGGAAGAAGGTCCATGCTGCACACACCGAGCGGCGGTACCGGTCACGGCACCGCCGCCACGGAAACCGGGCTGATGAGCATCGGCACGGTGCTGAACGTGCTGCGCGACGAGTTCCCCGAAGTCACCATCTCCAAGATCCGCTTCCTGGAGTCGGAGGGGCTGATCGAGCCGCGCCGGACCCCGTCCGGGTACCGCAAGTTCAGTGCCGGGGATGTGGAGCGTCTCGGACACGTCCTGAGGATGCAGCGGGACCACTATCTGCCGCTGAAGGTCATCCGGGAGTACCTGGACGCCATGGCGCGCGGTGAGGCCGTCCAGCTGCCCGTACTGGGACGGCAGCGGGACGGCGAGGCGGTGCCGATGGTCGCCGAGGCCCCCACGGTGGCGCGGATCGGCCGGGACGAGCTGCTCGCGGCCGCCGAGATCGACGAGAACTGCCTGGCGGAGTGGGAGTCGTACGGGCTGCTCGCTCCCCTGGAGGACGGCGTGTACGACGCCGAGGCGGTCACCGTGGCCGCGCTCGTGACCGAGCTGGGCCGGTTCGGGATCGAGCCGCGCCATCTGCGGGTGATGAAGGCCGCCGCCGACCGTGAGGCGGGCCTGGTGGACCAGGTGGTGGCCCCGCTCAAGCGGCACCGCAATCCGCAGACCAGGGCTCATGCCGAGGCCCGTACGAAGGAGCTGGCGGCGCTCACGGTGAGGCTGCATGCCGCACTGGTGCAGACTGCGCTCGGGGTGCGGCTGCCGTGACCATCGTGACAGGACCCGGGCGGAGGCCGGATCGGGCGCGCGTTCAGGGCCCGACTACCCAAACGTCCCGGGCACGGCCTAGGGTTGCTGTGTGAACGAGCTCGATGTCGTAGGTGTCCGGGTGGAAATGCCCTCCAACCAACCGATCGTGCTCCTGCGCGAAGTGGGAGGCGACCGTTACCTCCCCATCTGGATCGGGCCGGGGGAGGCGACGGCGATCGCGTTCGCCCAGCAGGGCATGGCTCCGGCGCGACCGCTGACCCACGACCTGTTCAAGGACGTGCTGGAGGCCGTCGGTCAGGAGCTCACCGAAGTTCGCATCACGGACCTGCGTGAGGGCGTCTTCTACGCGGAGCTGGTCTTCGCCAGCGGTGTCGAGGTGAGCGCCCGTCCGTCCGACGCCATAGCGCTGGCGCTGCGCACCGGAACGCCGATCTACGGGAGCGACACGGTGCTGGACGACGCGGGCATCGCGATCCCGGACGAGCAGGAGGACGAGGTGGAGAAGTTCCGCGAGTTCCTCGACCAGATCTCGCCCGAGGACTTCGGCACCAGCAGCCAGTGAGGGACCCGAGCGGCCCGTCACCCACCCACCAGAGGCCGGTGACGGGCCGGTTCACGGCTGGTCAGGCTCGAAACTCATGGGCAATTGCCAGCGGCCATTGAGAGCGTCCTACGCCTTCCCGCCAGAGCATTCGGCTAGCCTTTCCCCGCGGTGGGGCACGGGAAACCACTCCTAGGGTGATTATCACTCGGCGTGCCGAGTGTGGCGATCGTTGACGCACCCCTGGTGACTGCCTACCGTCGAGAAGGCAGGTCAAGGACGGAGGTCGGCGTGAGAAGCAGCGGCGACGGTACGGCTGGGGGTGCCCCGGGACGCGATCTCGGGGCGAGCGGTCCGTACCGGCCTCACGGCAGCACTGCCGGTCACGCTCCGCAGCGGCCGACGGCAGTGCCGAGCGGCGGAGGGGCGGCGTCCATGATGACCGAGGAGATCGGCTACCGGGGGCCCACGGCCTGTGCGGCGGCCGGCATCACCTACCGGCAACTCGACTACTGGGCCCGCACCGGCTTGGTCGAGCCCAGCGTGCGGCCCGCCTACGGGTCGGGCACCCAGCGCCTGTACAGCTTCCGGGACGTCGTCGTCCTGAAGATCGTCAAACGGTTCCTGGACACCGGGGTGTCCCTCCAGAACATCCGCACCGCCGTCCAGCACCTCAGGGAGCGCGGTTTCCGTGATCTGGAGCGCATGACCCTGATGAGCGACGGCGCCACGGTCTACGAGTGCACCTCGCCCGACGAGGTCCACGCCCTGCTCCAGGGCGGCCAGGGCATCTTCGGGATCGCGGTCGGCGTGGTCTGGCGGGACGTGGAGAGCGCGCTCTCCCAGCTGCACGGCGAGCGGGTCGACACCGGCGAGACCCTGGTCCGGCCCAACCCCGCCGACGAGCTGGCCCGGCGCCGCAACCGGGCGGTCTGAGGTCCTGGCCCGACCCTCCTCGAATTTCTTGAGCCCTGTGTGATGCCCCGGCACGGTTGCGTGCCGGGGCATTGTCAGTGGCGTGGTGCAGCATCGGAGATGTGAGAAACGCGCCCACGATCCTGCATCTCGACATGGATGCCTTCTACGCCTCGGTGGAGCAGGCATCCAAGCCGAGTCTGCGCGGGAAGGCCGTGGTCGTGGGCGGGCTCGGACCGCGCGGTGTGGTGGCCACCGCGTCCTACGAGGCCCGGGTGTTCGGGGTGCACTCCGCGATGCCGATGGCACAGGCACGCAGGTTGGCGCCGAACGCCGCGTACCTGGTGCCGCGCTTCGGGCTGTACCGGTCGATCAGCGAGCAGGTGATGGCGCTGCTGCACGAGCTGTCGCCGCTGGTGGAGCCGCTGAGCCTGGACGAGGCGTTCGTGGACCTGGAGGCGGGCGAGGTGGCCTGGGACGCGGGGTCGGCGCGGCTGGTGGGGGAGAAGCTCCGCGCGGACATACGGGTCGCCACGGGGCTTGCCGGGTCGGTCGGGCTCGCCGCCTCCAAGATGCTCGCGAAGATCGCCTCCGAGCTGGCCAAGCCGGACGGACTGGTGCTGATCGAGCCGGGCACGGAGCGCGCGATGCTCGGGCCGATGTCGGTGCGGACCCTGCCGGGCGTGGGGCCGGCGACGGGGGACCATCTGCGGCGGGCCGGGATCACCACGGTCGACGAGATCGCCGAGGCGGGGGAGGACGAGTTGGTGAGGCTGCTGGGCAAGGCCCACGGGCACGCGCTGTACGCGATGGCGCTGGCGCACGACGAACGGCCCGTGGTCGCCGAGCGGGAGGCCAAGTCGGTCTCCGTCGAGGACACGTACGACGTGGACATCCATGACCGGATGCGAGTGGGGATGGAGGTGCAGCGGCTGGCCGACCGGTGTGTGCGCAGGCTTCGGGGGGCCGGGCTGTCGGGGCGGACCATCGTGCTGAAGGTTCGGCGGTACGACTTCTCGACGCTCACCCGGTCGGAGACGCTCAGAGGGCCGACCGACGACCCGGCGGTGGTGCGGGAGGCGGCCGCGCGGTTGCTGGACTCGGTGGACACGACGGGGGGCGTGCGGTTGCTGGGCGTGGGCGTGTCGGGGCTGGCCGACTACACCCAGGAGGATCTGTTCGCGCAGGCGGCAGGGGAGGCGGCGGAGATCCTGGCGGAGGAGGACGCTGCCGAGCCGGTCGCCGTGCAGGAGGCGGTCGTGGAGCGGAGATGGCCCGCGGGGCACGACGTTCGGCATGCCGAGTACGGGCACGGATGGGTGCAGGGCAGTGGCCTGGGGCGGGTGACGGTGCGGTTCGAGACTCCGTGGGCGGTGGAGCCGGGGCGGGTGCGGACGTTTCGGGTCGATGACCCTGAGCTGGAGCCGGTGGAGCCGCTGCCGCTGGTGCCGGGGGTTCCGGTGGACGGGGTGGGTGCATGACCCGGAGCAGGGCTGGGCCGGGGGTGGAATCACTTACCGCCGCCTGCCGGGTGCCTCGCCCACAAGGGGGTACCCCCAGCGCCCACCCGTGCCGCCTGGGGGTCCCCCCAGGTTTTGCGGGCTCTGGGGGAGGCCCGACTGCCTGCGGCTGGAGAACGCGCACCGTCGGCCGTCAGGCGCCCGCGTCCTCCGTTCCCGCCAGCTTGCCGAAGTCGTGGTCCGGGTGGTCGCGGGGTGGGGCGGTCGTGTCCAGGCCGTAGTGGTGGTAGAGCTGGAGTTCCTGCTCCGGGGACAGGTGGCGGCCCACTCCGAAGTCGGGAGCGTCCTTGATCAGGGCGCGGTCGAAGGGGACCTGGAGGGTGCCCTCGACCAGTTCGCTGGGGTCCAGGGGCACGAAGGCGTCCCGGGAGAACAGGCCGGTGCGTATGGCCGCCCACTCCGGCACGCCGGTCGCGTCGTCGAGGTAGACCTCGTCGATCGTGCCGATCTTGGTGCCGTTGCGGTCGAACGCCTTGCGGCCGATCAGGTTGCGCGGATCGATGTCGGTCTGCACGGGCCCTCCACTTGGTCGCAACTCATCCGTAAGCACTACAAAAGAGCACATTGAAGGAGGCGGCCACTCGAAGGCCCGTGCGTCGCCCTCGCTGGTAGGCTGGCAAGCGGCTGCTGACCCCGTGCGGGAGAGTCCTCCGGACAGACCGGAGGCGCCGAAGGAGCAAATCCTCCCCGGAATCTCTCAGGCTCACGTACCGCACGGACGAGGTCACTCTGGAAAGCAGGGCGGGCGTCGACGACGTTCGCTCTCACCGACGGTGCAAGCCGGATCCCCTGGGCGTCCGGCGAAGCTCTCAGGTTGAGATGACAGAGGGGGAGGCCGTCGGGGTGCCCGTGCCGGGGTACCCCTCGAAGGTCGCGTCAGACCAGGAGGCCTCCGCAATGACCGCCCAGCGTGTTCCGCTCTCCGAGCTCGAACAGGGAATCCCCTTCGAGCAGCGCCATATCGGGCCCGACCACGAGTCCCGGGCCAAGATGCTCGCCCAGGTCGGGTACGGCTCGCTCGACGAGCTGACCGCCGCCGCCGTGCCGGACGTCATCAAGAACGCCGACACCCTGGAACTGCCGGGCGCGCGCACCGAGGCCGAGGTGCTGGCCGAGCTGCGGTCGCTGGCCGACCGGAACCAGGTGCTCGACTCGATGATCGGGCTGGGCTACTACGGCACCTTCACGCCGCCCGTCATCCTGCGCAACGTGATGGAGAACCCCGCCTGGTACACGGCGTACACGCCGTACCAGCCGGAGATCTCCCAGGGGCGGCTGGAAGCGCTGCTGAACTTCCAGACCATGGTCGCCGAGCTCACCGGACTGCCCACCTCCGGCGCCTCGCTGCTGGACGAGGGCACGGCCGCCGCCGAGGCCGTGGCCCTGTCGCTGCGCATGGGCAAGAACAAGAAGGGCGTCTTCGTCATCGACGCGGACGCGTTCCCGCAGACCGTCGCCGTGATCCGGACGCGGGCCGAACCGACCGGGGTCGAGGTCGTCGTCGCGGACCTGAGCGACGGGATCCCCGCGGACCTCGCCGCCCGTGAGATCAACGGCGTGCTCGTCCAGTACCCCGGCGCCTCCGGTGCCGTACGCGACATCAAGCCGCTCGTCGAGCAGGCCCACGAGCTGGGCGCGCTGGTCACCGTCGCCGCCGACCTGCTCGCGCTGACCCTGCTGACCTCGCCGGGCGAGCTGGGTGCCGACATCGCCGTCGGTACGACCCAGCGGTTCGGTGTGCCGATGGGCTTCGGCGGGCCGCACGCGGGCTACATGGCGGTGCGGGAGAAGTTCGCGCGCAGCCTGCCCGGCCGGCTCGTGGGCGTGTCCGTGGACGCCGACGGGCACAAGGCGTACCGGCTCGCGCTGCAGACCCGTGAACAGCACATCCGCCGTGAGAAGGCCACCAGCAACATCTGCACCGCGCAGGTGCTGCTCGCCGTGATGGCCGGCATGTACGCTGTCTACCACGGGCCCGAGGGGCTGAAGGCCATCGCTCGGCGGACCCACCGCTACGCCACGATCCTGGCCGCGGGGCTCAGGGCCGGCGGGGTCGAGCTCGTGCACGGCGCCTACTTCGACACCCTCACCGCGCGCGTGCCCGGCAAGGCCGCCGAGATCGTCGCCACCGCCCGGCAGAGCGGTGTCAACCTGCGGCTCGTGGACGCCGACCACGTCTCCATGGCCTGCGACGAGACCACCGTGCGGGCCCAGCTGGGTGCCGTGTGGGCGGCCTTCGGGGTCGAGGGCGACGTCGAGGCGCTGGACGCGGTCGCCGAGGACACGCTGCCCGAGGCGCTGCTGCGCGGCGACGGCTACCTGGCCCACCCCGTCTTCCACCAGCACCGCTCCGAGACCGCGATGCTGCGCTACCTGCGTCGGCTCGCCGACCGGGACTACGCGCTGGACCGGGGCATGATCCCGCTGGGCTCCTGCACCATGAAGCTCAACGCGACCACCGAGATGGAGCCGGTCACCTGGCCCGAGTTCGGTCAGCTGCACCCCTTCGCGCCCGCCGAGCAGGCGCAGGGCTATCTGACGCTCATCCGTGAGCTGGAGGAGCGGCTCGCCGAGGTCACGGGCTACGACAAGGTGTCGCTCCAGCCCAACGCCGGGTCGCAGGGCGAACTGGCCGGGCTGCTCGCCGTACGCGCCTACCACCGTGCCAACGGCGACGAGCAGCGCACCGTGTGCCTGATCCCCTCCTCCGCGCACGGCACCAACGCCGCCAGCGCCGTCATGGCCGGGATGAAGGTCGTCGTCGTGAAGACCGCCGAGGACGGCGAGGTCGACGTCGAGGACCTGCGGGCGAAGATCGAGCAGCATCGCGACCAGCTCGCCGTGCTGATGATCACCTACCCGTCCACGCACGGCGTGTTCGAGGAGCACGTCGCGGACATCTGCGGTCAGGTGCACGAGGCCGGCGGCCAGGTGTACGTCGACGGGGCGAACCTCAACGCCCTGGTCGGGGTGGCCAAGCCCGGGCACTTCGGCGGCGACGTCTCGCACCTGAACCTGCACAAGACGTTCTGCATCCCGCACGGCGGCGGCGGTCCGGGTGTCGGTCCGGTGGCCGTACGGGCCCACCTGGCGCCGTACCTGCCCAACCACCCGCTCCAGCCGGCCGCCGGACCGGCGACCGGCGTCGGGCCGATCTCGGCCGCTCCGTGGGGCTCCGCCGGGATCCTGCCGATCTCGTGGGCGTACGTCCGGCTGATGGGCGGCGAGGGGCTGAAGCGCGCCACGCAGGTGGCCGTGCTCAGCGCCAACTACATCGCCAAGCGGCTGGAGCCGCACTACCCCGTGCTCTACACCGGTCCCGGCGGGCTGGTCGCGCACGAGTGCATCATCGATCTGCGGCCCCTGACCAAGGCGACCGGCGTGAGCGTCGACGACGTCGCCAAGCGGCTCATCGACTACGGGTTCCACGCGCCGACGATGTCCTTCCCGGTGGCCGGCACGCTGATGATCGAGCCGACCGAGTCCGAGGACCTCGGTGAGCTGGACCGGTTCTGCGAGGCGATGATCGCCATTCGCGCGGAGATCGACAAGGTCGGGGCGGGGGAGTGGCCCGCCGACGACAACCCGCTGCGGGGCGCTCCGCACACGGCCGCCGCGCTCGGTGGGGAGTGGGAGCACGCGTACTCGCGTGCGGAGGCCGTCTTCCCGGCCGGGGTGTCCGCCGCCGACAAGTACTGGCCGCCGGTGCGCCGGATCGACCAGGCCTTCGGAGACCGGAACCTGGTGTGCTCGTGCCCGCCGCTGGACGTGTACGAGGACTGATCCGCGGTACGGATACGAACAACAGAGGCCCCGCTTCGGCGGGGCCTCTCGCGTGCGGTTCCACCCGGGTTCTACGCAGGTTCTACGCGGGCTCTACGCCGGATACGCGTGGGTCCCTGTCGCCTTCACCGTCGCCCAGACCGGGGTGCCCGGGTGCAGGTCCAGTTCGGCGGCGGCGACCGTGGTGAGGTCGGCGGCGAGGGGGAGTTCGCCGGTCAGGTCGGCGCGGATCCGGTCGCCGTGGATCTCCAGGCCGGCGACCTCGCAGCGCCACAGGTTGCGGGCGCTGGCACCGGTGGGGCGGTCCCGGAAGAGAGTGACGGCGCTCGGCGGGAACGCGACGAACACGTCACCGGCGAGGTCGTCCGCGGTGGCGATGGCGGCCCCGGTGTCCAGCCTGACCAGGTGGCCCTCGGCCTCGGCCCGGCCGCGGTAGAGGTTCAGGCCGACCAGGTGGGCGATGTAGTCGGTGCGCGGGTGACGGGCGATGTCGGTGGGAGTGCCCTGCTGGACGATCGCGCCCTGCTCGATGACGATCAGACGGTCGGCCAGCACCATGGCGTCCAGCGGGTCGTGGGTGACCAGTACGGCCATGGCCTCGAACTCGGCCAGGTGACGGCGGAGTCGGGAACGCACGTCCAGTCGGGTGCGGGCGTCGAGGGCGGCGAGGGGCTCGTCCAGGAGCAGCAGGCGGGGGTGGGTGGCCAGGGCGCGGGCCAGTGCGACGCGCTGGGCCTGGCCGCCGGAGAGCCGGCGGGGTTTGGCGCCGGTGTGCTCCGCGAGGCCCATGCGGTCCAGCCAGGCGGCCGCCTGGGCGCGGGCCTCGGCCTTTGTCGCGCCGTGGCAGCGGGGGCCGAAGGCGACGTTGTCGAGGGCCGTGAGGTGGGGGAAGAGGAGGTAGTCCTGGAAGACGACGCCCACCGGGCGGGATTCGGGGGGCGTGCGGTCCAACTCCGTGCCGTCCAGGCGGAGATGGCCGGCGGTGAGGGGGGTGAGGCCGGCCAGGGCCCGGAGGGCGGTGGTCTTGCCGGCGCCGTTGGGGCCGAGGAGGGCGACGACCTCGCCGGGGGCGGCGGTGAGGGTGATGTCGATGTGGAAGGTGGGGCGGGTGACGACGAGGCGGGCGTCCAGGCCGTCGGACGCTGCGGGGCTCGGATGGGTCATGAGGCTGTCATCCAGCGGTCCCGCAGGCCCGCCAGTACCGCGATCGAGACGGTCAGCAGGACCAGGCTGAGGGCGATCGCCGCGTCGGGGTCGTTCTGGAGGGCCAGGTAGACCGCGAGCGGCATGGTCTGGGTGCGGCCCGGGAAGTTGCCGGCGAACGTGATCGTCGCGCCGAACTCGCCGAGTGCGCGGGCCCAGGCCAGTACCGAGCCGGCCGCGATGCCCGGGGCGATGAGGGGGAGCGTGACCCTGCGGAACGCCGTGAAGCGGGACGCGCCCAGGGTCGTCGCCGCCTCCTCGTAGCGCGGGTCGGCGGCGCGCAGCGTGCCCTCGACGCTGATCACCAGGAAGGGCATGGCCACGAAGGACTCGGCGATCACCACCGCGGTCGTCGTGAACGGGAGCGTGATCCCGAACCAGGAGTCCAGCCACTGCCCGACGACGCCGTTGCGGCCCAGGGCGAGGAGCAGGGCCACACCGCCGACCACCGGGGGGAGGACCAGGGGGAGTGTCACCAGCGCTCGTACCAGGCCTCGGCCGGGGAAGTCCGTGCGGGCCAGCAGCCAGGCCAGCGGGACGCCGAGGACCACGCTCACGGCAGTCGCCGCGGTCGCGCTGAGCAGCGAGAGCTGGAGGGCCTGCCACACCTCCGTGCTGGTCAGCAGCGACGGGAGGCTGCCCCAGGGGGCGCGCAGGAGCAGGGCGACCAGGGGCAGGAGGAGGAAGGCCAGGGCTACCGCTCCGGGGAGGAGGAGCGGTAGCGGCACGGTGGACCGGACGCGCCGGCGCCGTGGGCCGCCCGTGACGGCGACGGTCCCGGCGCCCTGCTCGTCGACTTTCGTCACGGCTTGAGGAACCCGGCCTGGTTCAGGACCTGCTGGCCCTCGGCGGACTGCACCAGCGCGATGAACGCCTTGGCCAGCGTCGGGTTCGGGGCGTTCTTCAGCAGGGCGATCGGGTAGTCGTTGATGGCGTCGGCGGACTCGGGGAACTCCACGCCCTCCACCTTGTCACCCGCGGCCTTCACATCGGTCTTGTAGACGACCGCGGCGTCGGCCTCCTTGAGGACCACCTTGTTGAGGGCGGACTTCACGTCCTCCTCGTAGGAGACCGGGGTCAGCTTGAGCTTGCTGGCGTCCAGGGCCTTCTGCGCGGCGGCGCCGCACGGCACCGTCTTGTCGCAGAGGACCACCTTCAGCGAGGACTTGGTGAGGTCATCGAGCGAGGCGACCTTGTCGGGGTTGCCCGGCAGGGTGGCGATCTCCAGCTGGTTGCGGACGAAGGTGGCCGGCGTGGTGGCGGTGTCCTTCTTGTCCGTCACGATCGCCATCGTCTTGGGGCTGGCGGCGGCGAAGACGTCGGCGGGGGCGCCGCTGGTGATCTGCGCGGCGAGGGTGTCACTGCCGCCGAAGCTGAAGTCGACCTTCGTCCCCGGGTGGGCCTTCTCGAAGTCCGCCTTCAGCGTCGTGAAGCTCTCCTTGAGGGAGGCCGCCGCGAACACGGTGATCGAGCCCGACAGCTTGGGTGACGCCGACGACGAGGTGTCCGACTTCGTCGTCGCGGACGAGTCGTCGTCCGAGGAGGAGCAGGCGCTCAGGGCCAGCAGGGCCGCGACCGAGGCACCGGCCACCTGAAGCGTCCGCCGGGTCCGGCGCGCGGAACGGGTCATCACGAGTGAACTCCTCTGAATCCAGATGAAAAAGCTGTCGCGCCCTGGTGCGACCTGTATATCGGCCGCCAGGCGATGATACTGCCGCACTTGCCAGGCGTAAGTCTTCTGTCACATCGCATGAGCTGCATACTTATCGCTTGAACCTGGCATGTGCGTTTGTACGGAGGTGCGCCGCGGGTACCGTCATCCAGGAGGTGGCCGCACATGACGCTCGCCGAACTCGATCTCACCGGGGACCTGGCACGGCCGGCCCGGTTCACCGTGTCCGACCTCCTGCGCTGGCCCCAGCACCGGGTGCGGGTCAGCTTCGACTGCGCCACCAGCGGCGTGCGGCGCCACTGCTTCACCGGACCCCTGCTGTACGACGTCCTCAGCGACGCGGGCCCCGGTTTCGACCCCGCCCGGCGCAAGGACCGCCTGCGCTTCCTCATCGCGGTCACCGGCGCCGACGGACACCACGCGCTGCTCTCCTGGGCGGAGATCGATCCGGATTTCGCCCACGCCCCCGTCCTGCTCGCCGTCGCCATCGACGACACCCCGCTGGACCTGGCGGGCCCGCAACTGGTCCTGCCGCAGGACCGCTGCGGGGCCCGGCACATCAGCGGCATCACGGCGATACGGGTGGACGGGGCATACGGCGGCCGGCGTCCAGTGCCCGCCACACCCGGTCGCGCGTCAGCGGCAACTCCGTGAACCGCACGCCGGTCGCGTCCCGCAGCGCGTTGGCCGGCGCCGGGGCGACCGGGTTGAACGGGCTCTCGCTCATCGACTTGGCGTCGAGCGGGCCGATGGCGTCCGCGGTCTCCATGAAGTGCACCTCGGTCCGCGGGACGTCCGCGTACTGCGGGAGCCGGTAGCGGCGGAAGGCCGCCGTCTCGACCGCGCCGCGCGCGTCCAGCCGTACGTTCTCGAAGAGCGTGGCGCCGAGCGCCTGGGCGATCCCGCCCTCCACCTGGCCCCTGCACTGCATCGGGTTCATCACCTTGCCGGCGTCGGCCGCGTGCACGCTGCGCAGCGCGGCGGGTGAGGAACGGCGTCTGCGAGCTGGTGCGGACGGTGAGCCGGCCGTCCTCGTCGATCCAGGCGACGGCGCCGTGCGTCTCCAGGCTGGCGTGCTGGACCCGCTGGGTGCGGAAGGTGTCCTCGTAGACGACGTCGGCCGCGGCGAACCCGGCCTCGACGTCCCCGATCTCACCGTGCGCCTCGCCGACGACGTTCGCCCGCGGACGGGAGATACGGGAGGCCGGCCCGTCCTTGTCATGGACCACGGGAGCACCGGCCGCATCGCCTCCTCCGGGTCGAGGACGGCGGGCAGGACGTCGTACGTCACCTCGATGCGGCGGCAGCCCTCCTCCGCCGCGGCCTCGCTGTCCGCCACGACCGCCGCGACCCGCTGGCCGATGTAGCGGACCGTGTCGTCGAGGAGGCGAGTGTCGTCCGGGTCCTCCTCGGGGTGCTCGTGGCGGGCGGTGGAGTAGTGCCGCTCCGGGGCGTCGTGGTGGGTCAGGACCGCGTGGACGCCCGGCACGCGCAGCGCGGCCGAGGTGTCGATCGCCGTGATCCGGGCGTGGGCGTGCGGGGAGCGCAGCAGCTTCATGTGGAGCAGGCCGGGCACCCCGATGTCGAAGGTGTAGCGGGCGGTGCCGGTGACGACCTGCGGTCCGGCCGGGGCGGGCAGGCTGCGTCCCACGGACTCGCCGGGAGACGGCTCCTCGACGTGCCTGATCCCGCGTACGGCGTCCTCGATGGCCCGGTAGCCGGTGCAGCGGCACAGGTTGCCCTTGAACGCCCGGGGGAGGTCGGTGAGTTGGTCGTCGGAAAGGGCGGCGTCATCAGGAAGCCCGCGGTGCAGAAGCCGCACTGGAAGCCCTGGGCGTCCAGGAACTTCTGCTGTACGGGGTGGAGTTCGCCCTCGGGGGAGGCCAGACCCTCGACGGTGGTGACCGTGCGGCCGCCGCCCGGAAGGCCGGGTAGAGGCAGCTGTGCACCGGCTCCCCGTCGACGTGGACCGTACAGGCGCCGCAGTCGCCCGCGTCACAGCCCTTCTTCACCCCGAACCAGCCGCGGTCGCGCAGATAGGTGCGCAGGCACTGGCCGGGGCGCGGCTCCGCGTCGTGGGACCGGCCGTTGACCTCGATCCTCATCGCTCCCCCAGTTCGCGGCGGATCTCCTCCGCCAGCCGGAACGTCATGTGCCGCCGCCACTCGGGCAGGCCGTGGATGTCGTCGAACCACTCGCCGTCGGCGACGGCGGACCCGATCGCCTCCCGCAGCGCCCCGGGCGTCGGCGGGAGCGGGAACCGCAGCCGCACCGGCCGCACGGTCGACGCGGTGACCGTGAGCGCGAAGGAGCCGTCGACGGGGTCGAGGGTGCCGATCACGAGGACGCCGGAGCGGCCCAGGCCGTAGAGGGAGGCCTGCCGGAACGCCGTACGGCAGGCCAGGGCCCGGGCGGACAGCGTGACCGAGCGCAGCAGTTCGCCGTCGGCCAGGTCCTTGCGGCCCGCGCCGGTCACGAAGGCGGTGACGGGGACCTGTCGTCGTACGCCGGCCTGGTCGATCAGCTGGCACTGCCCGTCGAGGGCGGCCGTGAGCGAGATCATCGGGCCGGCCGGGAGGGCGTTGCAGAGGTTGCCGCCGACCGTGGCCATGTTCCAGATCTTGAAGGAGGCCAGGAAAGCCCGGCAGCACTGCTCGAACAGAGGGGCGGCCCCGGTCGTCAGTGTGGCCGCGAATCGCGACAGTTGGGCGATGGTGCAGGTGGCGGCGACCTCCAGGGAACCGTCCGGGGTGACGGCGACCGGCCGCCAGCCGGTGCGGCTCAGGTCGACCAGGCGGCGCAGCCGCGGCTGGGGTTCGGAGAAGAGGTACGTCCCGCCGCCCAGCCAGGCGTCGCCGGGGCGCCAGGGCGCCAGGGCGCCGGGTCCCGGGCGTCGCGGATCTCCACCACCGTGTTCAGGTCCATGCCGGTCAGTGAAGCAACGCGCGCCTGCCCGGCACGACTGGTGCGGGGCACGGAAAAAACGAGCAGGGCCGGGCCGGTCCTGGATGATTCACCAAGAGGCGTTCCGTACGAAGAGACTTGCATTTACAATGCCGTAACTCGCACTCACCTGGTGAATGCGAGGCTGGCGCGAGGAGTCTGAGCGCATGCACGTCGAACACCTCCTGAAGGACGTCTCCCTCGGGCTGCGCCCGCTGTGGGCGCAGGACGCGCTGCTGGCGCGTGAGATCACCGGAGTGACCGTGACGGATCTGGAGGATCCGGCGCGGTTCGTGCGGCCGGGGGAGGTGGTGCTCAGCGGGCTGGTCTGGTGGGCGCCGGGCAGGGCGGAACGCTTTGTCTCGGCCCTGAAGGAGGCCGGGGCCGCCGCGCTGTTCGCGGGGGAGGAGACCCACGGGGGCGTGCCCGAGGAACTGGTGGAGGCCTGCGTGCGGCATCGCGTCCCGGTCGCGGGGGTGCCGGCGCACATCATGTTCCGGGCGATCACGGACACCGTGTACCTGAGGCAGTGGGGCGAGCTGAGCCGTCGGCAGGCGCTGCCGGAGAACGCGCGGGTACGGCTGAGCCGGCTGCTCGCACAGGAGGCCGGGCCCGGGGACGTCCTCGCGGCCGCCTTCGCGCATCTGGACGGGATCGCCGCCTATGTGTTCACGTTGTCCGGGCGGACCGTCACGGCCACGGCGGGTGCGGTGGCCGTCCCGGCCCGGGAGGCGGCGGCGCTGGTCGCGGACGGGCGCGGGGTGACCGTGTCCGTGGCCGCCGACAGCGTCTCGCCGTACGAGCGCTGGCTGCTGTATCTGCCGGACCCGGACAGCGCGCCGGCCGGGATGCTGCACGAGGTGGCCGCGGCGCTGGGGCGTTGCCAGGAGGCCGTGGTCCGGCGCCGGGCCGGCGAGCACCAGGCCGCCGACGAGCTGGGCGCGCTGCTCACCGCGCCGGGAGCGACCGAGGGGGCTCTGCTGGCCGCCGTACTGGAGTGCGGGCTGCCCGCCGACGGGCCCTACCGGGTGTTCGTCGCCGACACCGGGGCGCGGCGGCCCGGGCTCGCCGAAGGGGCGCTGGCGGAGGTCGCCGGGCAGGTGGCGCCCGGGGCGGCGGTGGGACGGCTGCCGGAGGGGCTCGCCTTCGCGGTACTGCCCACCGCGGCGGACGCGCCGGCCGAGGTCTGGGCGCTGGTCGCCGGCTGCGAGCCCGGCGTACCGCTGCACGGCGGGACCGGGTCGGCGGCCGGCGGGCCCGGCGCCCTTGCCGGGGCGCTGGCGCAGGCACGGTACGCGTTCACCTCCGCCCGCGGCACCGCCCCGGACGCCTCCGCCCTCATCGACGCCGGCGCGCTCACCAGCCTCGCCGCGCTGCTCACCGGCGTGCCGGCCGATGTTCGCACGGCCTGCAGCCGGACCGTCCTCGGCCCGCTGCACACCGACGAACGCGCTGCCTCCGCCGTGCTGTTGAGCACCCTGGAGACCTTCCTGGCCTGCGACGGCTCCTGGGCACGGACCGCCGAGGCGCTGCATCTGCACGTCAACACCGTGCACTACCGGATGCAGCGCGTGGAGCACTTCACCGGGCGCGATCTGTCCCGGCTGAGCGACCGGCTGGACCTGTGGGCGGCGCTGATGTGCCGGTGACTGTGCCGGCGAGGGGCCGGGTACGGACGTCGGTCGGGGGTGCCGGGAACGGCGTCTGCCGGCGGTCGCCGGTGAGGATCTCGGGCGGGGCGCCGGTGACGGGTCAGACGCGGTCGATGTGCACGTTCGTCGACTTCACCCGGGCGGTGGCCTCCATGCCCACCTCCAGGCCCAGTTCCTCGACGGCCTCGCGGGTCAGCAGGGAGACCAGACGGTGCGGTCCGGCCTGGATCTCGACCTGGGCGGCGACGTCGCCGAGCTTGATCGCGGTGACGATGCCGGGGAAGGCGTTGCGGACCGAGGTGTAGGAGGCGTCCTCCTCGACGGTGCCGGCCCTGGCCAGTTCGACGGAGAACGCGGCGAGGTCCTTGCCGTCGATGAGCCGCCGGCCGCCCTCGTCGCGATGGGTGGTCACCCGGCCGGCGTCGGCCCAGCGGCGGGCGGTGTCCGGGCTGACGCCGAGCAGCCGCGCCGCCTGGCCGATCGTGTAGGACTGCATGGGGTCACGATAGGGCCGGTCGCCGGGACCCGCGGACCGGACCCTCCGCCGCGGTTGATCTGCCGGGGAACCTCGGCCCGGGCGGGATGTCGGTCGCGTGTGGCAGCATCCGGCGTGAGAAGCCGATGCACTGGTTCAAGTACGCGGTCGGCGGCGACGTGGTCGTGGACTTCCACACCCTTCAGGCGATCGAGCCGATCGGGCAGGACCCGGCTCGGCTCGATGACGCCATGCGGCCGCTGGGGCTGGTCCGGGGCGGGGTCGCGCCGCTGCACAGTGCGCTCGCGCTGCTGGAGAACGCCTTCGGGATCAGCCTGACCGACCCCACCATCGTCGACGACGAGCGCTGGAGCGGCAGGCTGCGCGCGCTGCCGGGGTGAACGGCGCGGCAGCCCCGGTGGTGGTCAGGTCAGGCCGGATGCCTTGAGGACCGCGCGCGCGTTGGTGTCGTCGATCTCGTGGCCGAGCTGTGCGAGTACCTCGGTGCCCTGGCGCAGGGTGCCACGGTCCAGGGAGCGGCGGACGCCGGTGTCCAGTTCGTGCCAGAGCAGCGGATTCGCGTGCAGGACGTTCGGGTCGAGTTCCAGCCGGTTCCCGGCGGTGTCGCGCAGCACCAGATGGGCGGAGACATCGCCGTTCTGGCCGGCGTAGACGAGGGAGTCGGTACGGACGGTACGCCGGCGCAGGGGCCCGCGTACGGCCAGCCAGCCGGGGCCCGCCGTGACCCGGGCCGGCAGCAGCATGGCGAGGATGGCGGCCGACAGGGTGACCCAGACCAGGGCGCGGACCGGGGTGAGCGTGCCGGCGTCCCAGTCCACCAGGAGCGTCAGGCCGCCGAAGCCGAGGGCACAGCCGACGGCCAGGCGGGCGCTGCCGCGCCAGGTGCGGTCGCCGGCTGCCCGGCCCCTGCGTCTTCTGTCCTGCATGAGGCCGACGGTAGGGGCCGGTGGCGGCTCGGGGACGGCGGCTGACGGGGTTCTTATGCGGACCGAGCGGTTATTGACGGGATTCTTACGACGGGGGGTCGTTCCGGCTCGGGCGGTCAGCCCGTGTGGACGCGTGGCCGTCGGGAGCGGTCCGTTTCCGCCTCGCGCAGTACCTCCCGGGTGACCGGGGCGACCTCGCCCTGGCCGAAGAGGAAGAAACGCAGGAAGTTGGCGAACGGATTGCCCTCGGTCCACTCGAAGTAGATGTGCGGGATGCAGCCGGTCTCGTCGCGGACGTGCAGCAGCAGCGCGGCCAGGGCGTTGGGGATGGAGGCCGACTCCAGGGTCAGGACGCGGTAGCGGTTGTGCAGGACCTCGCCGCGCACGGTCAGGCCCGCCTCGAACTCGGAGGGGTCGGTGACCGTGACCTCGACGAAGACGAAGTCCTCCTGCTCGGGCATGTCGTTGTCGGCCCGGATCTGCTCGATCTTGTCCCGGTACTCGGCCTTGTCGCGGGCGTCCGGCTCGTTGGCGATGAACCGCATCTTGCGGCTGGCCATGTCCCTGATGAACCGTCCCGCCATGTCGTCGAGCGTCACACTCGTCACGCGCAGCTCGAAGGCGCGGGCCAGCCGGGACAGCAGCGAGACCAGGATGATGCCGACGATGAAGCAGGCACCGATCTTCACACCGTCCGGGCGCTCGATGACGTTCACGACCGTCGTGTAGAGGAACACCGCCGAGATGACCGCGAAGGCGATGGTCCAGTTGCGCTGCCTGGCCTTGTGGGAGGCGATGGTCACCGCGATCGCCGCGGAGCTGATCAGCACCAGCACACCGGTGGCATAGGCGCCGCCCTGCGCGTCGACGTCGGCGTCGAAGATCCAGGTGACCAGGAAGGCGATCAGGGTGAAGACGATGACCATCGGGCGCACGGCGCGGGCCCAGTGCGGGGCCATGCCGTAGCGGGGCAGATAGCGCGGCATCAGGTTGAGCAGGCCGGCCATCGCGGAGGCGCCGGCGAACCACAGGATGCAGATGGTCGAGACGTCGTACACCGTGCCGAAGGCGTTGCCGAGGTACTCGTGCGCCAGATAGGCGAGCGCGCGGCCGTTGGCGTTGCCGCCGGACTTGAACTCCTGCTCCGGAATCAGCAGCGTGGTGATGAAGCTGGTCGCGATCAGGAAGCAGCTCATGATCAGGGCGGCCGTGGTGAGCAGCTTCCTGGTGTCCCGGATCCGGCCGGTGGGCCGCTCCTCGGTGTCGCCCGGGTCGCCCTGGACGTGCGGCATGACCGCGACACCGGTCTCGAAGCCGGACAGGCCCAGCGCCAGCTTGGGGAAGACGATCAGGGCCACGCCGATCATGACGAAGACGTTGCCGTGTTCCGTGGTCAGGGCGCTGGTCCAGTCGGTGATGACATGCTCGGCGGTGATGACGTGGTAGACGCCGACGATCACGACCACGACGTTCAGCGCGAGGTAGATGCCGACCAGGGCGACCGCGACGCCGATGGCCTCCAGGAAGCCCTTGAGGAAGACCGCGCCCAGCAGCGCCACCAGGATCAGCGTGATGATCATCTGCTTGCCCTGGAGGAAGTCCGTCAGATGCGGGTTCTCGACCAGGTGGGTGGAGGCGTCGGCGGCCGACAGGGTGATGGTGATGAGGAAGTCGGTGGCGGCGAAGCCCAGCAGGGTGAGCACGAAGAGCTTGCCCTGCCAGAAGGAGAGCAACCGCTCCAGCATGGCGATGGAGCCCTCGCCGTGCGGGCTCTCCGCGGCGACGCGCCGGTAGACCGGCAGGGCGCCGGCCAGGGTGACGATGACCAGCACGATGGTCGCGATCGGCGACAGCAGCCCGGCCGCGAGGGCCGCGATGCCGGGCTGGTAACCGAGGGTCGAGAAGTAGTCCACACCGGTCAGACACATCACCCGCCACCAGCGCTGGCCCTTGTGCGCGGCCTCGGGCTGCGCGTGGGGCCCGGTGTGGCCGCCGCTCTTGCCCATGTCGGACAGCCCCTCCAGCATCCAGGCGCGCAGGCGACTGGGAGGGGGGTGTTCGGTCGTGGCCATCGGTCGGGCTCCTGGTGTCCGGCGCGCTGAGTGCGGGGCAAGTTCGATTCCGGCCATCACGCGGACGGCGGCACCAGCGTATGCAGAGAGTGACGCGTGGGCCCACGGATCAGCGGGCCCCGGGCGTCAAACTTGCGTTAAGAATCGCCTGGCAGACGGCGGTGCAGCATCAAAAAGAGGGTGCCGGGAGGCCACAACGGGGCGTTCGGCTGTACGGGGGACGGAGGGCGGGTGCGCGGGGCCGGACACCGAGCGTTATCCCGTCGCAGTGCGGGAGGGACCTGATGCACGGAGGCCGGGGACAGGGTGTGTTTCCCTGTCCCCGGCCGTACCGGATGCGGCGCCAGCCCTGACCGGTCTTGGTGCCGTGGTTCGCCTTCCTCCTGCGACGGGCCCTGGCGGGCTCGCTTGGACATGTGTCGACTCCCTTCCAGAAGTGGGGCGTTCAAGCGGTGCGGCCGACCAGCAGGTCGGCGAGCCGGTTGAGCCGCCTGATCGTGCGGTCGTCCGTCGCCGCGGGGGCTGGTTCGATGCGGGCGTCACGGTCGTAGTAGGCGCCGTTGACGATGTCGACGGACGGGTCGCAGAGCCGGACCACGTGTGCGGCGCCCTCGGCGGCCGTCCCGCCCTCGGCGGCCGTCCCCGCCCTCGTGGGCGTAGAGCGGGAGCAGCGCGGTGTCGCAGGCGCCCGGGTGCACGGAGACGGCGGTGACGCGCGGGTCGGCCGCGAACACCGTGAGCGCCAGCTGCGACTGGGCGTACGCGGCCAGCCGGGAGTAGCGGCGGGCGCGGTTCGGGTCGGACCACTGGATGGCGGTTCCGCGGATCCCGGACAAGCCGGAGTGCCGTTCTCTGACACGCCTCTGACGTGCGCGTACCAGTCTTTGACGGTCCGTTCGGCCGAACGGACCAGGCTCAGCCGAGGCCGGGCACCGCCGAGATCACAAGGTCGATCAGCTTGCTTGCCGATCTCGACGATCTCGATGAGCTTGGTCGGGTTGGAGTCGAGGTCGACCATGTTGCCGGCCTCCTTGGCGGCCGACGTACCCGTGTTCATGGCCACGCCGACATCGGCCTGGGCCAGCGCGGGCGCGTCGTTGGTGCCGTCACCGGTCATCGCGACCAGCTTGCCGGCCGCCTGCTCCCGCCGGATCAGCGCGACTTTGTCCTCGGGCGTGGCCTCGGCGAGGAAGTCGTCGAGGCCGGCCTCCTCGGCGATCGCACGGGCGGTGACCGGGTTGTCGCCGGTGATCACGACCGTGCGGATGCCCATCCGGCGCAGTTCGGCGAAGCGCTGCCGGATGCCGTCCTTCACGACGTCCTTGAGATGGATCAGGCCGAGCACGCGCGGGCCGTCCCAGTCGTGCACCGCCACCAACAGCGGGGTACCGCCGGACGCGGCCACCGTGTCGGCGAACCTCCGTGCCTCGGACGGGACATGACCGCCGTACATCCCCACCCACTCGATCACCCGCTGGGCCGCGCCCTTGCGGATCGCGCAGACCGCGCCGTTGTCCCAGCGCAGGTCGACGCCGCTCATCCGGGTCTGGGCACTGAAGGCGACCCAGCGGCCGTTCGCCAACTCGTCCTGGGCGGGAGCGTGCAGCCCGTGCAGCTTCTTCGCGAGGACGACGACGGAGCGGCCCTCGGGCGTCTCGTCGGCCAGCGAGGACAGCTGGGCCGCGTCCGCGAGCTGCCGTTCGTCCACGCCGGGCAGCGGTACGAAGGCCACGGCTTCACGGTTGCCCAGGGTGATGGTGCCGGTCTCGTCCAGCAGGAGCGTGCCCACGTCACCGGCCGCCTCCACCGCCCGCCCCGACATGGCGAGGACGTTGCGCTGCACCAGCCGGTCCATGCCCGCGATGCCGATCGCGGACAGCAGCGCCCCGATCGTCGTCGGGATGAGGGTGTGATGCGCGGGCGCCCGTCGCTCGGAACGGGCCCCGGCCGCCGCGGTCCGCGTCGGATCCGTGGTCCGGGGCCGTGAGGCCGCTGACGCCCGCGGCTCCTCGGGCGGCCGACGTGAATCTATCCCTCGGCGAGTGCCGATCACGCCTGCTCAGCATGGAATGTGCGGATCCCGTACGGGCATCGCGAGCACGCCGTCAAGGCCCCGTCAAAGCTGCCTGAAGGGCCGTCAGGAGCGCATCAAGGCCGCCCGTCGACGGCCGGATCCGGTCGCAGACTTGATCGGCACGGGGGACGGGCGACCGTCCGTGGCGGGTATCTGGGAGGGGACCGTGACCATCACGGCCGGCGCAGCACACAGACCTCCGAAGGAGGCTGTCGAAGAGCCACGGCAGGTCAGGGTCGCCCCGCCGCCCGTGCCCGCCCCCGGGTCGCGGAAGCGGCGCCCGGGGCAGCGGATCGTGGCCGCGCGGGCCGCTCTGCGCCGCCGTCTGCGGTCGACCGTTCCGGCACGGCTGCGCCTCCTGCGCGCGGCCACGGTCCTGCTCGCCGTCGCCCTGGGGATCCTGCTCCTCGTCGCCGGAGTGGCCGCGAACGGCACCTGGGACGCCGTGGCCGACCGCGACGCCCCCCGCACCACCAGCGCGGCCGGCCTCGACCTGGCCCTCAACGACATGGACGCCCAGGCCGCCAACATCCTGCTGTCCAGCGGGAACGGCGGGACCGGCGGGCTGGACACCCCGCACACCAAGGCCGTCGCCCTGTACGCCGACGCCCGCCGCGAGATCGGGCACGACCTGCGCACCCTCTCGGCCGCCGCCCAGGGGGACCGGACCGACGAGAAGACCGTCGAGTCGATCACCGACGACTTCGCCGAGTACCAGGAACTCATCGGCCGGGCCCTGGAGAACGACCGCCGGGCCGGCGGCAAACCGGACGCGATCACCGACTACCGCGACGCCACCGACCTGCTGCGCGACAGCCTCCTGCCGGACGCGCGCAAGCTGGTCTCCGCCAACGACACGGCCTTCGACTCCCGGTACGCGGCGGCCCGTTCGGCACTGTCCGCCCAGCTCGTCACGGTCCTCGTCCTCGGTCTGCTGCTCCTGGCCGTCCTCGGCGTCGTGCAGTGGTACCTGGCCCGCCGCTTCCACCGGATCCTCAACCCCGCCCTCCTGGCCGCCACCGTGTGCGCCGTGGCCGCCGTCGTCCTCGGCACCCAGCTCCTCTCCTCCTCGGCCACGCATCTGAAGGTGGCCCGGCACGACGCCTTCGACTCCGTCGTCGCGCTCTCCCGCGCCCGCGCGATCGCCTACGACGCCAACGCCGACGAGAGCCGCTACCTCCTCGACCCACAGCGCCGCACCCGGTACGCGGACTCCTTCCTCGCCAAGTCCCAGGAGCTGTACGGCATCGAGGGCGCCACACTGTCGACGTACGACGCCGGACTCGCCGCCACCTGGCAGGACTACCGCGCCGACGCCGGCGACCCGCGCTTCACCGGCGAGTTCCGGCGCGAGCTGGACAACATCACCTTCCCCGGGGAGCGGGCCGCGGCCGAGAGGACGGTCGACGCGTACGCCGTCTACGAACGCGACGACCGGAGGATCCGCGCGCTGCTCACCACCGGCCGGGAACAGCAGGCGGTGGAGTTCTGCATGGACTGGGAGGCGGGCACGTCCAACGCGCACTTCGGGGCGTGGATGACCGCACTGGACCAGGTGACCGACATCAACCGCGCCCACTTCACCTCGTCCGTGGCGGCGGGCCGCGCCGAGCTGACCGGCCGGCTGCCCTGGGCCTGCGCGCTGTTGCTGCTGGCCGTGGGGCTGACCGGGCTGGGGCTGCGGCCCCGGCTGGCGGAGTTCCGGTGACGGGACGTCACACGTCCGCCAGCCGCGCCTCCTCCAGGTCCAGGGACCGCTGGAGCCGTCTTCGGGTCGTGTCGCTGATGGTGTGCTCGTCGTACAGCCGCCGCAGCTCCGCCGCCTCCACCGCTATCAGGTCGCGGCGCAGCTGCCGGTAGACCAGGTCGGCCGACTCGACCGTGCTGTCGGCCAGCCGGTCGCGGGCGTCGTCGAGGCGGGCGTTGAGGCCGCGCCGGAGCCGGTCGAGGACCACGTCGGGCACGGCCTCCAGCTCGGACAGCTCCTCCAGGCGCCGGATGCCCGCGTCGGCCAGCCGGCAGCGGGCGGCGGCCTCCTCGCGCTCGGTGTGGTCGGGCTCCAGGGCTATGCCGGAGCGGCGCACGACGGAGGCCAGCGAGAAGCCCTGCACGACGAGGGTGACCACGACGACCGAGGTGGTCAGGACCAGGACCAGCGGGCGCTCGGTCAGCGCAGAGCCGTCCTTCGCCACCACCGGGATCGACAGCGCGGCCGCCAGCGGCACCACGCCCCGGGTGCCGGCCCAGGTCAGCACCACCGGCACCCGCCAGTTCGGCCGCTGGATGCCGCCCTTGCGCTGCACCACCGCCGACAGCGGCGCCAGCCACAGCAGCCGTACCGCGATCAGCGTGCCGGCCACCGCCAGCGCGTACAGCGGCCACGCCCGGTCGCCGTCGGACAGCGCCCGCACCTGGGCGGGCAGCGCGAGCCCGATCAGACTGAAGACCACGCTCTCCAGCAGGAAGACCACCGTGCCGTAGACGGCGTGCAGCTGAAGCCTGATGCGGGCGTTGGTGAGCCGGTCGCCGCGGCCGCCCAGGACGACCCCCGCGACCACCACGGAGGTGACACCCGAGGTGTGGACCGCCTCCGCGAGGACGTACGCGGTGTACGGCGTGACCAGCGATATCACCGTTTCCAGGACCGGGTCCTCGGTGCGCCGCCTGATCACGGTGACGACACCGGCGACGACGGCACCGATCAGCGTGCCGCCGCCCGCCAGCAGCAGGAACTCGCCGCCCGCCGTCCCCCAGTTCGCCGCCGCCGAGGCCACCGCGACGCTCACCGCGACCCGGTAGAGAACCAGGGAGGTCGCGTCGTTGAAGAGGCTCTCGGCCTGGACCAGCATCTGCACCTTCGGCGGCAGCGCGAGCCGGCGGCCGAGCGCGGTCACCGCGACCGGGTCGGTACTGGCCAGGATCGCGCCCAGCACCAGCGCCATCTGCCAGGACAGCGGGGTGATCATCGAGGCGACCGCGCCGACGGCCGCCGCCGAGGCCAGCACCAGGCCGACCGCGAGCACCCCGACCGGCTTCCAGACCGCGCGCAGCTCGCGCCAGGAGAGTTCCTCGGCGCTGGCGTAGAGCAGTGGCGGGAGGACGACGAGACCGATGACCTCCGGGCTGATCCGGATCTGCGGTGAGCCCGGCAGCAGGGCCACGGCGAGGCCGGCGACGACGAGGAGGGAGGGGGCGGGAATCCGCCATCGGCGGGCGAAGGTCGCCACCACCGTGGCCAGTACCACGAGTGCGAGAACCGTACCCACGCCGCGCATGCCGTCCCCCTGGGGCCCGAGGACCTGTCGCTCGGATCCCGCCGCAGACGTACGGCTCGGCACGCACCTCCGCACGCACCGAGCCCCGCTCACCGGAGCTGATGGGTCACCGCCGATGTCCTGCGACCTGATCCGAGAGGCAGGCCCGACAGGAGCCACTGTGACTCCCGGCCGACCAGACTTCCCGGCACACCGCCTTCACCCTATCCGGCGAGGGGCCGTCAAGACAGTGTCAACGTCCTCGTCAGTGGCGCCAGAGACGCGTCAAGACGCCGCTCCCCGGGCCTTTTGGCGCGCTTGTCTTTGAGGTGATGAACGACGTACCGCGCGGACGACTGAAGGTCTACCTCGGTGCCGCCCCAGGGGTCGGCAAGACCTACCGCATGCTCGACGAGGCTCAGCGCCGCGCGTCCCGGGGCGCGGACGTGGCGGTGGGGTTCGTGGAGTGCCACGGGCGCCCCCGGACCGAGGCCATGATCGACGGCCTGGAGGTCGTGGCACGCCTGCGCTGCGACTACCGGGGCGGCGAGTTCGAGGAGATGGACGTCGCGGCCGTGCTGGCGCGCCGCCCGAAGGTGGCGATCGTCGACGAGTTCGCCCACACCAACATCCCGGGCGGAGGCCGGCACCCCAAACGCTGGCAGGACATCGAGGACCTGCTCGCGGCCGGCGTGGACGTGATCACCGCCGTCAACATCCAGCACCTGGAATCGCTCAAGGACGTCGTCGAGAAGATCACCGGGGTGCCGCAGCACGAGACGGTGCCCGACGAGGTCGTCCGGCGGGCCGAGCAGATCGAGTTCGTGGACATCCCGCCGGAGGGCCTGCGCCGTCGCATGGCGCACGGCAACATCTACGCCCCCGAGAAGGTCGACGCGGCCCTCGCCAACTACTTCCGCCCCGGCAACCTCACCGCCCTGCGCCAGCTGGCCCTCCTCAGGGTCGCCGACCGGGTCGACGAGGCGCTCCAGTCCTACCGCGCCGAGCACGCCATCGGCGGGGTGTGGGAGACCCGGGAGCGGGTCGTGGTCGCGCTGACCGGCGGCCCGGAGGGCGACACGCTGGTACGACGGGCCGCCCGCATCGCCGACCGGTCGGCGGGCGGCGACCTGCTCGCCGTGCACGTGGCCCGCAGCGACGGACTGGCCGCCGGTGTCTCCCACGCCTCGCTGGCCCGGCAGCGTCGGCTGGTCGAGGACCTCGGCGGCAGTTACCACTCGGTCGTCGGCGACGACGTGGCCACCGCCCTGGTCGAGTTCGCCCGCGCCGAGAACGCCACCCAGCTCGTCCTCGGCACCAGCCGCCGAGGCCGCCTCGAACGCTTCCTCACCGGACCGGGGACGGGGGAGACCGTGACCGCGCTCTCCGGTGACATCGACGTCCATCGGGTCACCCATGAGCGCGCCGGCCGCGGCACTCTGCTGCCCTCCCGCCGCCGCACCCTCTCCCCTCGCCGGCTGATCGCGGGGCCGGTGGCGGGGCTGGTGCTCCCGGTGCTGCTGACCATCGCCCTCGCCCAGGTCCGCGGCACCGTCAACCTGACCAGCGAGGCCCTGCTCTTCCTGCTCGCGGTGGTCGGCGTGGCCTGCATAGGCGGGGTCACCTCCGCCGTGATCGCCTCCGTCACCGCGTCCCTGCTGCTCAACTACTGGTTCATCCCGCCCGTCGGCCAGTTCACCCTCGACGATCCCAACGCCCTGCTGGCGCTCGGGGTGTTCGCGGTCGTGGCCGCCACCGTCGCCGGGGTCGTGGACCGCTCGCTGCGGCTGTCCCGGCGCGCGGCCCGGGCCGCCGCGGAGGCCGAGACCATGTCGTCGCTGGCCGGCAGCATCGTGCGCGGCGGCCAGACCATCCCGGCCCTGCTGGAACGCACCCGCGAGACCTTCGGCATGGATTCCGCCGTGCTCGTCGACGAGCCGCCCGACGGTGCCGACGTCACCACCGTGCCGGCCGGCCCCGGCAACTACCTGGTCCTGCGCGGTCGTACCCCCTCCGCGTCCGAGCGGCGGGTGCTCGGCGCCTTCGCCGCGCACGTCGGCTCGGCGGTGGAGAGGGCCCGGCTCGCGCAGGCCGCGGCCGAGGTCGAACCGGTACGCGCCGCCGACCGCATGCGCACCGCGCTGCTCCGGGCCGTCGGCCACGACCTGCGCACCCCGCTCGCGGCCGGCTGGGCGGCGGTCACCTCGCTGCGCAGCCGCGAGGTGGAGTTCTCCCCGGAGGACCGCGACGAACTCCTCGCCGGCGCCGAGGAGTCCATGGCCCGGCTGAGCCGGCTGATCGACAACCTCCTCGACCTCAGCCGCCTGGAGGCCGGCGTCCTCACCCTCAACCTCCGGGCCACCGCCCTGGAGGAGGTGCTCCCGGCGGCCCTCGCGGACACCCCGACGGTCGACGTGCACGGCGAGCCGGAGAACATGCCGCCGCTGCTGGCCGACCCGCCGCTGCTGGAGCGCGTGATCGCCAACCTGGTCGGCAACGCGGCCCGCTACAGCCCGCCCGGCAAGCGGGTGCTGGTGACGGCGAGCGCGCTGGCCGGGCGTGCCGAACTCCGGATCATCGACCGGGGCCCAGGTCTGCCCGCCGGCGGCCGCGACCGCCTCTTCGAGCCCTTCCAGCGGCTCGGCGACACCGACAACAGCACCGGCCTCGGCCTCGGTCTCGCCCTCGCCCGCGGGCTCACCGAGGCGATGGACGGCACCCTGACCCCCGAGGACACCCCGGGCGGCGGACTGACCATGGTCGTCTCGCTGCCCCTGGCCGATCGGACCCAACCCTTCCGGACGCCGCAGAGCGTAGGAGGTGCCTCATGAGCAGCACATTCGCCGACGCGGGACACGCGACCTTCAGGTGGCCCCCGCCCACCAGGGACGGGGCCGCGCTCGCCGCAGGCCTCGCCCTCCCCTTCCTGGTGGCCCTGGTCCTGGTCCCCTTCCGCACCGACCTGTCCCACACCAACGCGGCGCTGGTCCTCGTCGTGGTGGTCGTCGCCGTGGCCGCGCTGGGCAGCCGTCTCGCCGGAGCGGTGGCGGCGCTCTCGGCGGCGGCCTGGTTCGACTTCTTCCTGACCAGGCCGTACGAGACCTTCGACATCACCGCCACCGCCGACATCGAGACGGCCGTGCTGCTGCTCGCCGCCGGTCTGATCGTGGCCCGACTCGCCGCCCACGCGCGCAGGCTGGAGGTCGTCACGGTGGCCGACGAGGGCTACCTCGCGCGCATCCACGCCACCGCCGACCTGGTCCAGTCCGCCAAGTCCGCCGACACCGTCGTCGACCATGTGCGCGGCGAACTGACCGGTCTGCTCGGCCTGTCCGGCTGTCGCTTCGAGTACGGCACCCTGCTGGGACAGCCGGCCCGGCTGGGCACCGACGGCGGGGTCACCGTCGGACGCCGGGCCTGGGACCTGGAGAGGAGCGGCTGGCCGGAGCACGAGATCGAACTGCGCGCGTACGGCAACGGGCACTACCTCGGCCGGTTCATGCTCACGCCGGGTCCGGGGCCGGTGCCGCCGCGGCAGGCCCGGCTGGTCGCGGTGACACTGGCCGACCAGACCGGGGCCGCGCTGGACAGGGCGGGGCCGGTGAGCGCGGGCTGATCCGGGTGTGCGGGCCGGGGCGGACCGTACCTTCCGGTTCCGGCCGGTGCACGGGGGCGGGACCGGTTCGCCCGGCCGGAACCGGTGTCGTCGTGTTGTCCACCGCCACCGTGCGCTTCGCCGACGAGCCCCCCTGGACAAGGTCTACTCCAGGCCGGATGCCCGGAAGACACCCAGGGCGTTCTCGTGTTCGACGCGTTCGGCGAGGCGGCTCAACGCGGTCGCGCCGCACAGCAGGGTGCCGGCCGCGGCCGACCTGCGGGCGCCTTCGTCGACGTGACGCCACAGCCTCGGGTTGTCGATCAGGACCTGTGGGTCGATGCGCAGCCGGTCGCCGGACGAGTCCCGCAGCAGCAGCCGGGGAGAGATGCCGTCGAGGCAGCGGACGGAGACCAGGAGGTCCGTGCGGACCCTGCGGGTGCGCAGCAGCCGACGGGAGGTGAGCCAGCCGTCGCCGGCGCGGACCCTGGCGGGGCAGAGGACGCCGAAGAGGAGCAGGGCGAGAGTGGCCCAGAGGGTGCCGCGCCACCAGGCGATCGTCCCCGACCCCCAGTCGATCAGGAGGAGCAGGGCGAGGAGGGCGCCGGCGCAACGGGCCGATGCGTAGACGTCCTTGGACCAGCGGTGGTCCTCGGCGGGGCGGGCTTCTTCGCCGTGCTGCATGGGGTGAAGGTAGGGAGCGGCGGAGCGCGGCGTCAGCAGGTGTGACGTGTCCTTGATGGGACTTTGACGGTCGTGGGTCCGTGCGGCCCGGTGGGGCTGGTCGCGCCCGCGCGGCGGTGGCCGCACATTGGTACAGCCCCGCGCCCCTTTGGGGCGCGCTGCGGTCGGAGCTGTCAAGAAGGCGTCAAAGTCGGTCCGTCCGGCGCGAAGAAAACGCAAGGGATTGCCGGACCTGGCCGGAACGGGACAGAACCTGGTCGCATCGCGCGCGGTACTCCCGCGCGCGAAGGCATATCCCGTTCGTTAAGGAGCGCCCTCCATGTCCGTACTGACCGCCGAACCGGGCGCCGTGCCCGCCGGTGAGGAGCCGCCCGATACCGGCGAGCGGCACCGGCTCACCGCCGTTACCGGCCTCGCCGCGCTGTCGCTGGACGCCATGGCCTCGGTGGCGTACGGACCGGAGGCCATCGTGCTCGTGCTGGCCGCCGCCGGTGCGCACGGGCTCGGCTACACGCTGCCCGTCACCCTTGCCATCGCGGCCCTGCTGGTGGTGCTCGTCGCGTCGTACCGGCAGGTAATCGCGGCCTTCCCGGACGGGGGAGGGTCCTACGCCGTGGCCTGGACGCATCTCGGCGCCCGGACCGGTCTGGTGGCCGCCGCCTCCCTGGTGCTCGACTACGTCCTCAACGTCGCCGTCGCCGTGACCGCCGGTGTCGCCGCGCTCACGTCCGCCTTCCCGGCCCTCTACCCGCACCGGCTGTGGATCTGCCTGGCCGTGCTGGTGCTGATCACGGGCGTCAACCTGCGCGGCATCGTCGAATCGGCGAAGGCGTTCATCGTGCCGACGGTCGTGTTCGTCGGGGCGATCTTCGTGCTGATCGTCGTGGGGCTGTTCCGGTCGTCGCCGGCGAGTACCGTCACCGCCGCCGGGCATGCCTCCGTCCTCGCCGACAACGCCTCCACCATGGGCGCCCTGCTCCTGCTGAAAGCTTTCGCCTCCGGTTGTGCCGCGCTCACCGGTGTCGAGGCCATCGCCAACGCCGTGCCCTCCTTCCAGGCGCCGCGCGTCAAGCGGGCCCAGCACGCCGAGGTCGCCCTCGGGGCGGTGCTGGGAGCGATGCTGATCGGGCTCTCGGTGCTGATCTCCCGGTTCCACCTCCAGCCCGTCGAGGGCGTGACCGTGCTCGCGCAGCTCGCCGATGCCTCGCTCGGCCACAACTGGGGCTTCTACGTCATCCAGTTCGCCACGATGATCCTGCTGGCGTTGTCCGCCAACACCTCGTTCGGCGGGCTGCCGGTGCTGCTCAAGCTGCTCGCCCGGGACAACTACCTGCCGCACGTCTTCGCGCTGAAGGCCGACCGGCAGGTGCACCGGCACGGGGTGCTCGCCCTGGCCCTGGTCTCGGCGGCGCTGCTGGTGTCCTCCGGCGGCGACACCAACACCCTGGTGCCGCTGTTCGCCATCGGTGTCTTCGTCGGCTTCACCATCGCCCAGGTGGGCATGGTGAAGCACTGGAGGCTGGAACGCGGGCCCGGCCGGCGGGGGAAGGCGCTGCTCAACGGTTTCGGGGCGGTCCTGACCGGGGTCGCGACCGTCGTCGTCACCGGCAGCAAGTTCGCCGAGGGCGCCTGGCTCGTCGTCGTGATGCTGCCGCCGCTCGTCGCCGCCTTCGGCGCCGTGCATCGCGCCTATCGGCGGATCGGGGGGCGGCTCGGGCTCGGGCGGATCCCGGAGTCACCGCACCGCGAGCGGTCGGTCGTGATCGTGCCGGTGTCGTCCCTGTCCCGGCTCACCTCCCAGGCGCTGTCCGCGGCCGCCTCCCTCGGCGACGAGGTCCGTGCCGTCACCGTCTGCCACCCCGACCCCGAGGACCGGGCCCAGCTGCACGCTCTGGAGCGCGCCTGGGCCGAGTGGGACCCCGGGGTGCCGCTGGTGAGGTTGAGCTGTGAGCGGCGCACCCTCGGCCGTCCCATCGCCGCGTACGTCCGTGAGGTGACCGCGGCCGAGCCGGCCACTCAGGTGACCGTGCTGATCCCGGAGACCGAGCCCGAGCGGCTCTGGCAGCGGCTGCTGCAGAACCAGCGTGGTGCGGTCGTCGCGCACGCCGTGCGCAGGGAGACCGACGCGGTGATCTGCCGTCTGCGGTTCCGCCTGTCCTGATGCGCCTGGTACGCCTGAGGCCGGCGTTCCCCCAGTTCAGGGGGGTGCCTCTATGTCCTTCGTCAAGGCACTCCTGTCGGGTTTGGGGTGATTCGGGCTTGCTGGGGTTATGCGGCGAGCTCGACGTCCGCGGG
>NZ_JBEZKI010000055.1:0-34879 GCF_040651615.1 Streptomyces sp. NPDC048417
GCTTACTTCCCCCCCCCCCGCGGGTTGTCGCCCCCGGCCCCGGACTCCCCCCCCCCCCGGCCGGCGGCCGCCGCGGCGGCCGCGGACGGCGGCCACTGCTGCGCCGGATGACCACCGCCGACGGGCCGCCCACAGCACACCACCGACCCACCGCGTCCCCGGCCCCGGCACACCGGTCACTCACCGCGCTCACGGACCTGGTGCGCCGGTCGCCGGGCGCGTTCACGGCCTCGGTACACCGGTCGCCGGGCGCGTTCACGGCCCCGGTACACCGGTCGCTCATCGCGCTCGCGGTCCTCGTCGTGACGGCCGCCGCCCAGCTCACCGCCCGTGCCTCCGCGGGAGACGACGGGCACGCGGGGCACACCGCCGCGGTGGGCACCGGGTACGGCCCGGCGGACCCGACGGTCGCCGTCGGCGTGCTGGGTGCGGTTCTCGCGGTCACGCTGGCGTTGGCGTGGCCCGCGCTCCGGGTCGTGCTGGTGCCAGGAGCGCGGCGGCTGACCGGGCGGTGTGTGCGCACCGCCGCGGCGGCCGCGGCCGTCCTCGCCGTCCCGATGCTGCTGGTGCGGGCGCCGGGCGGGGTGGACGCGCACGTGTGGGCGATGGTCCGCTTCGAGTCGCTGGCGGTGCTGGGGCCGGGCCTGTTGGCGCACGCCGTCGGCGCGACCGGGCCGCCGTCCTCGCGGGAGCGCGGCGGGGCGCGGCTGGGGGCGGCGGTCTGGACGGCGTCGGCGTACGCCTGGCATCTGCCGCCACTGCACGGGCTCGACGGGCCGGGGGTCGAACTCGCCCGGTCATTCTCCTGGGTGACGGCGGGCGTGCTGCTCTGCCGTCACCCGGTGGCCCCCCGCGGGCCGTTCCTCGCCGCGCACCTGGCCGTCCTGCCGCTGGCCGCGGTGATGTCGGCCACCGGACGGGGCGCGGCGGGTCTGGTGATGGTGGCAGCCGACGCGGCCATGGCGGTGTGCGTGCTCAACGCCCGCCACCGGAAAGGCTGTTACACCCGGGTAAATATTGGATCCAATAATTGGCTCTCTGGATCCTCCCATCGCTACGGTCTCCGTGACCGGGACAGAAAGGCGTCAGATGCGCGAGGAAGAGAACGTACGGCTCACCAGGACCGGCCCGGGCACGCCCGCCGGGACCTGGATGCGCCGCTACTGGCAGCCCGTCGCCCTGAGCGAGGAACTCGACGGCGTACGGCCCCTGGTGGCCCCGAAGGTGCTGGGGCAGGACCTCGTCCTGTTCCGGGACGGAGACGGTGAACTCGGTCTGGTCGACCGGGGCTGTCCGCACCGGGGAGCCGATCTGGCGCTGGGCCGGCTGGAGGACGGCGGTCTGCGCTGCTGCTTCCACGGCTGGCTCTTCGGCCGGGACGGCGCCTGTCTGGACACCCCGGCCGAACCGGCCGGCGGCGGCCTCGCCGCCCGGGTCCGGCTGGGCAGCTACCCGGTGCGTGAGATCAACGGCGTGATCTGGGGCTACCTCGGCCCCGGCGAGCCGCCCGAACTGCCCGCGCTGGACTGCTTCGAGGCCCCCGCCGGGCACACGTTCGCCTGGAAGGGCCTGCTGGAGTGCAACTGGCTCCAGGCCCTGGAGGTCGGCATCGACCCCACGCACGCCTCGTACCTGCACCGCTTCTTCCAGGACGAGGACCCCTCGGAGAGCTACGGCAAGCAGTTCCGGGCCGCCTCCCGGGGCACCGACCTGCCGATGACGAAGATCCTGCGGGAGTACGGCCGTCCCGACATCGACGCCGTCCGCACCCCCTACGGCATCCGGATCACGGCGCTCCGCACCCTCGACGGCACCGACACCGAGGGCCGTCCGATGGACGGCAGCCGCACCCATGTCCGGGTCACCCACCAGGTCTTCCCGCACGGCTTCCACATCCCGCTGGACGCCGAGACCGCGATCACCCAGTGGCACGTGCCGATCGACGACACCTCCTGCTACTGGTACGCCCAGTTCACCAGCGTCGGCGCTCCGGTCGACCGGGCGGAGATGCGCCGGCAGCGGGTCGACGCGGTCACCCTGCCCGACTACCGCCCGCGCTTCGGCCGTTCCAACGGCTACGGCTACGACCCCGCAGAGCAGCTGACCACGACGTACACCGGGCTCGGCACCGACATCAACGTGCACGACCAGTGGGCGGTGGAGGGCCAGGGTGCGGTCCAGGACCGCACCCGTGAGCACCTGGGCCGCTCCGACAAGGCGATCGTGATGTACCGGCGCATGCTGGGCGAGGCGATATCCGCCGTCGAGCGCGGCGAGGACCCGCCGCTGGTGCTGCCCGCGGAGCGCGCGGCCGAGCTGCGCGGTCCGGTCACCCTCGACGGCATCGGGCCCACCGAGGGCTGGGCCGAGCACTGGGCCGCCGTGACCGCGAAACAGCGGGCCGACAGCGGCTGGGCGCAGGCGGCCGGAACGGACGGCTGAGCGCGGTGGACTTCGTCGAACGTCACGCGGGCTGGACGGCCGAGCAGTCGGCCGCCGCCGACGAGATCCGCGCCCGCGCCGAGGGCGGCGGGCTGAAGGTGGTGCGGCTCGTCTTCGCCGACCAGCACGGGCTGCTGCGCGGCAAGACCGTCACCGCCTCCGAGGTGCCCGTCGTCCTGCGCGAGGGCACCGGCATCGCCTCGTCGCTGCTGGCCAAGGACACCTCGGGCCGTACCGTGTTCCCGCTGTTCACCCGGGAGACCCCGCTCGGGCTGCCCGAACTGCGCGGCGCGGCCGACATGGTGATGGTGCCCGACCCGCTCACCTTCCGGATGCTGCCGTGGTCGCCGGGCAGTGGCTGGCTGCTGTGCGACCTGCGGTTCACCTCCGGCGCCCCGGTCCCGCTGTGCACGCGCGGGCTGCTGCGCTCGGTGCTGGAGCAGACCGACGGGCTCACCTACCGCACGGGCCTGGAGGTGGAGTTCCACCTGTTCCGGCTGGACGACCCGAGGCTGGGCGCGGCCGACCTGGGGCAGCCGGGCGCGGCGCCCGAGGTGGGCCTGCTCAACCACGGCTACCAGTACCTGAGCGAGCTGCGCTACGACGAACTCGACCCGATGCTCGACGTGCTGCGCGGCACGCTGGAGGAGCTGGGGCTGCCGCTGCGCACCCTGGAGGTCGAGTTCGGGCCAAGCCAGGTCGAGCTGACCCTGCGGCCCGCCGACGGACTGGGCACGGCGGACGCGATGGTGCTGCTGCGCAGCGCCGTCAAGCAGGTCGCCGCCCGGCACGGCCACCACGCGACGTTCATGTGCCGACCCCAACTGCCCGGGGTGTTCTCCAGCGGCTGGCATCTGCACCAGAGCATGGTGCGCGGCGACGCGGGCGTCTTCGCCCCGGAGCCCGGTGCCGGTAGCAGTAGCGGCAGCGGGCCGGGGCTGTCGCCGTACGGCAGTGCCTTCCTGGGCGGCCTGCTGCGCCATGCCCGGGCCACCAGCGCGCTGTCGACGCCCACCCTCAACGGGTTCAAGCGGTTCCGGTCGCTGTCGCTGGCGCCCGACCGCGCGGTGTGGGGGCGGGACAACCGGGGCGCGATGGTGCGGGTCCTCGGCGACGGCCCGTCGTCCACCCGGCTGGAGAACCGCATCGGGGAACCGGCCGCCAACCCCTATCTCTACCTCGCCTCCCAGCTCGCGGCCGGTCTCGACGGAGTGGCGCGCGGTCTGGACCCGGGTCCGGCGGCCGACGAGCCGTACGCGACCCGGGCGGAGCCATTGCCGCGCTCTCTCGGCGAGGCGCTCGACGCGCTGGAGGCCGACCGGGAGCTGACCGACCGGCTGGGCAAGGACTTCGTGGCCTACTACACGAGCGTCAAGCGGGCCGAGATCGCCCGCTTCGACCAGGAGGTCACCGACTGGGAACAACGGGAGTACTTCCGTGTCTTCTGACCTGCGCGCACCGGCCTCCGCGCGCCTTCTGGTCCGCCAGGCCCGCTGGATCGCCGAGGAGGTCGTCGAGCTGCGGCTGGCCCGGCGGGACGGCCTGCCGCTGCCCCCGTGGGAGCCCGGCGCCCATGTGGAGCTGACCCTGCCCTCCGGTCTGCGCCGCGCCTACTCGCTGTGCGGGGATCCACGGGAGCGGGCCGTCTGGACGGTGGCCGTGCAGCGTGCGCCGGACAGCCGGGGCGGTTCCCGGGAACTCCACGAAACGGCGCTCGTGGGCCGGGAGTTGACGGTCGACGGCCCGGTCAACCGGTTCCCGCTGCTCCCCGCCCCCGGATACCTGCTGCTGGCCGGCGGCATCGGCGTCACCCCGCTGCTGCCCATGGCCCGCGCGCTGGCCGTCGCCGGTCTGCCGTGGCGTCTCGTCCTGGGCGCCCGGGACCGCTCCCGCCTCGTCTACGCCGAGGAGCTGACCGCGCTCGGCGGCGACCGGGTCCGGCTCGTTCCCCAGGCCGAGGCGGGCCTGCCCGACCTCGCCGCGGAGCTCGCCGCCGCCCCGCCCGGCCACGCCGTGTACGCGTGCGGTCCCGAGGCGATGCTGGACGCGGTGACCGAGCTGTGCGGTACCGCCGTACCGCCACGTCCGCTGCACGTCGAGCGGTTCGGCCCGGCCGTCGAAGCCCAGGAGGAGCAGGCTCGGGGCCGGTTCGAGGTCGTGCTGCGCCGGTCGGGGCTGCGGCTGGCGGTGCCGGCGGACCGGTCGGTGCTGGAGGTCGTACGGGACCGTGTGCCGGACGTGCCCTACTCCTGCGAGGAAGGCTACTGCGGCAGCTGCGAGACGCCCGTCCTGGCCGGCACCCCGGACCACCGTGACTCGGTGATCGGGCCCGCGGAGCGGGCGGCCGCCACGACGATGATGATCTGTGTCAGCCGCGCCGCCTCGACGATCCTCGAACTGGACCTCTGATCCCGCGACAACGGACGGAGCACCATGACCCGACACGGCGTACGACGCGTTCTGCCCCTCGTCCTCGGCTGGGAGGACCTGCCCAGATCGGTGTCGGTGCACGGCGCGCCGTACGGGGAACGGGTGCGGGAGCCCGTGCCGGGGGTGCTGCTGGAGACCGAGGAGGGGTGGCTGCTGCTGGACACCGGCTTCAACACGGCCCTGCTGCGCGACGCCGCGCTGCGCCGACGGTACTACCCCTCCCCCTCCTACCAGCCGGAACTCCCCGGCCCAGGCGAGCCCCTGTCGGCGGCCCTGGCCGCCGTCGGGGTCGCGCTGGACGAGATCACGGCAGTCGCCGTCAGCCACCTGCACGCCGACCACGCCGGCGGACTGAAGCACTTCGCGGGCCGGGTGCCCGTGCACATCCAGCGCGCCGAGCTGGAGTTCGGGCTGTCGGGACGGCCCGAGGTGGAGCGCGGGACGATCTTCCGGGTGGACTTCGACGACCCCCGCATCGACTGGCGCCTCGCCGACGGCGACCAGGAGATCGCGCCGGGCGTCACGGCCGTCCTGACCGCCGGACACACTCCCGGCCACCAGAGCTTCGTGGTCGACCTCGCCGACGGCGGCGGCTACGTGTTCACCTGCGACGCGGCCGACCTGACCGAGAACATCGACGAGGAGCGCCCCGCCGGGACCTCGATCGGCGTACCCCCGGAGGCGACCCTGGAGCCGATCCGGCACCTCAAACGACTGGCGGCGGCCAAGGGCTACGAGCTGGTCCCGGGCCACGATCCGGTCGTCTGGCCGGAGCTGGTCCGGCGGCTGACGGGCGGCCAGGTCTGACCGCCGGAGCCGTTCGTGGCGATGTCCACGCCTCCCGCACGGTCGACGGGGAGGACGTATGCGTTGAACGACGATCGGCACCGCGGCATCGTGAGCGACCTCGCCCGGACGTCGTCCAGTTCGGATACGTCGGCGCTGCTCGGCAGGCCGGTTGCGGAGGACCACGCGCGTCCGGCCCTCCGCCGTGGTGCGGGCCTGGCACCACGCCGCCTCTGGTCGCCCCGTCAACCCTTGACGGGGCCGCCGTTGATGGCGACGCGCAGGCCGTAGCGGGCGTAGGGGTAGTAGTCGTACGTCGCGTGGTGCTGAACGCACCGGTTGTCCCAGAAGACGAGGGTGCCCGGGGCCCAGCGGACGCGGCAGTGCAGGACCGGCCTGCAGGCGATGGTGTCGAAGAGCATGTCGAGCAGGGCCCGGCTCTCCTGAGCGGAGAGTTGCGGGACGCGGCTGGTGTAGGCCCTGTTGACGTAGAGGAGCCTGCGGTCGGTCTCGGGGTGCCGGGCGACGAGCGGGTGCTCGCTCTTGGGGATGACGTAGTCCGCGGGCGGGGTGTAACCCGCCAGGGCCTGGGCGCCGTCGTGTATGGCGGTGAGCGGGTCCAGCAGGGAGCGCATGGCCGGCGAGAGCATGTCGTAGGCGAGGTGCATGTTGGCGAAGATGGTGTCGCCGCCGCAGCCCGGCTCGGGGATCTCGGTGATGTAGAGCATCGAACCCAGCGACGGTTCGGCGTCGGCGGTGCCGTCGGCGTGCCAGCCGTTGCCCGCCACGTCCGCCGCGGCCGACGTCGTGCGGATCTCCAGGATGTGGGGATCGCCCTCGGGCGGCGGCGGGTTGACGGGACGCAGCTCACCGAAGGCGGCGGCGAAACGCTTGTGGTCCTCGACGGTGATCGTCTGATCGCGGAAGACGAGGACGTGGTGATCGCGGAACGCGGCGCGTATCTCGTCCAGTTGCTCGGCCGGGAGCTCCTTCGACAGGTCGACGCCTGAGACCTCCGCGCCCAGCACGGGGGTGATCCGTTCGACCGTGAGCGTGCGGTAGGGGCGCACGGGACGCGTGGTCACCGCTTCCAGTGCTTCGCGTTCGTATGACTCCATGACGTCCTCCAGAGGGGGTGGGGGTACAGGCCTCGGTCGGCCGGTTCGGCAAGGACCACGCGGCCGAAAGCCGGCCGGCCGGGGTTCACCGGGCGCGCTCCGCTTCCTGCGCGCGGCGGGTCCGGGCACCGGCCGCCGGGTCCGCCAGCGTCGCCCTGATGGTCTCGGCCACCCTGTGCACATGAGGTGCCGCGACGATGCCGTAGTGGTCGGTGGGCAGGGACCGCCGTACGGCGGAGGGCGGCAGACAGGCATTCCACTGCCGGTCCGTCTCCTGCGGGTCGCCGGCTGCGGGCATACCCGCCGTGGGCTGTCCGGCCAGCCACAGGAACGTGCGGACGAAGGCGAGCGGCCGCACCCGGTGCTCGCCCAGGCTGCGCAGGTTCGCCCGGCAGCAGCGGGCCAGCCTTTCGGCGTAGGCCTGCGCGTGTTCCGCCGACATCGATGAGGCACCGGTGCCGAGTTCGGCGGCGAACACCTTCTCGAGATGGGTCTCGTCGTAGGCGGCGACCAGCGCGTCCGCCTGCGGAGGCGGTGGGTCCAGCAGGTGGAGCGCCTCCAACGGCCGGCCGGCCGACTCCGCCAGGCCGGCCATCTCCATGGCCACCCTGGCGCCGTAGGACCATCCGGCCAGGTGGAGCCGGTGGTCGGAGCCGCTGAAGCGGTCACGAAGTTCCGTGTCGTAGTGACGGGCGCGTTCGGCCAGTGACCAGGCGGGCATCGTGGCGTCGCGCAGTGCCGGATCGGCGATGAGGCACACGGTCGGTGCCGGCCCGAGCGCCGCCACCAGGGACCGGTAGGCCTGGATGTCTCCGCCCACGGGGTGCACCAGGCACAGGACGGCCGAGCCGGTTCCCTCCTGCCAGATGTCGAGGACGACCCGGGAGGCGCCGTTCCCGGCCACGCTGGTGGTGGGCTCGGCGGAGGCGAGGGCCGCCTCGATGTGTTTGAGGATCTCGGTGAGGCTGACCCGGTGGCTGAAGGAGGCCAGGTCGAACTCGACTCCGTAGTCCTCCTCGATGGTGGCGATCACGCTGATCAGGGTCAGCGAGTCGGCGCCGAGGTCGTACAGCGAGTCGTCCGGGTCCAGTTCGTCCACGCCCAGCAGGTCCCGGATCACGCGGGCCATGGCGCCCGCCCGTTCCCCGGCACTGTCCGGTTCCGGGGCACCCGCCTCGCCGCCCGTGCGGTGCGCCGGCCCGGACCGCGCGGTGAGCGGTTCCGCCGGGTCGCCTGCGGAGGGTGCGTAGAACGCGCGGGAGACATCGATGTCGGTGGTGGAGACGAGAAGCCGCGGCAGTTGCAGGGCCAGGGCGTGGGCGAAGACCGCCTTGCCCTCCTCGACGGTCAGACCGACCGCCAGGTGGGCCTGATGGCGGCTGTCCGTGTTCAGCACCCGGGTGGCCATTCCGGTCTCGCTCCAGATGTCCCAGTCGATGCCGATCCGGACGGTCGTCTCCGCCTCGTGGGCGCGGTGGTGGGCGAAGCCGTCGAGGAGGCTCGCGCCGGCCGCGTAGTCGCTCTGGCCGACGCCGCCGAGCAGGGCGGACATCGAGGAGCAGTAGACCGCGATCTCCGGACGGAAGGTCTCGATCAGGTGCTCCACGACGAGTGCGCCCCGCTCCCGGGCCGCGGCGGCGTCGCGCATCGCGGTGGCGTCGCGTCGGACGAGCAGCCCTCCGAACCCGAGGCCGGCCGCGTGGATCACGCCGTCCAGCCGCGCCGTGTGCTCGGCGACGGCCGCCGCTACCTCTTCGACGGGCAGCGCCGCCAGATCCGCTGGGACGAGGCCGACGCGGTCGGCCCAGCGGGTCAGTTCCGCCGGCAGCCGCGGGTTCCTCGACAGCAGCAGGACCCGGCCGCCGGTGTGCTCCAGCAGCCAGGCGGCGATGGCGCTGCCCATGCCACCCGTGCCGCCCAGTACCAGGTGGACCGTGTCCGCACCGGACGGTACGAGGGGCTCCATGCCGGACGGCGCCGGCACGGGCGTGGTGCCCGGTCGCCACCAGTAGCCCTGCCGCAGCGCGACCTGCCGGGGCAGAGTCGGGCCGCCGGGATGCCCGGCTCGGCGTGCTCCGGCGGCGACCGACGCCACGTGTCCGGCCCAGCGGGTGAGGTCGCCGTCGGGGAGGTCCAGCCAGTGGCCGTCCAGGGCGGCCTCCTGGGGGGCGACCTCGACCGGCCCGGCGAGGAGCGCCAGTTCGGGTCTGTCCACCGTGCCGGCCACGGGCCGGGCGCCGTACGACAGCCACCACACGCGCGGGGAGCCGGTCCGCCCGGACAGTGCCCTGGCCAGGGCCGCCGTGGTGTCCAGGCAGGCGTGGCGGGCGTGTTCCAGCGTGCCGGGGCCGACCGGGCCCGTCACGTCCAAGGGCAGCGCGTGTATCCACTCCGCGTCGGCCAGGGCGTCGTCGGGGCCGGTCCCGGACAGCGCGTCGAACAGCAGGCGCAGGGACGCCGGGTCGGCCGGGTCGGCGTCGAAGACGTCGGGTCCCCTGCGGGCGAAGGCGCCGGCCGGGTGCACCCGTACCACACGTGACGCCACCGCCTCGAACGGCGCGAACGCTGCCTGCGGCGTGTGCTCTGCGGCCACGACGACCACGAGGGACGCGCGGTCGGCCGATGCGGTGGTGCCCGCGACGGCGGCGCGGCGCAGCCGGACCCAGTGCGGCTGATGCAGCCAGTCGGCCTGCGGCAGCCGCCGGGGTTGCGCGGCCAGGGCCTTGGGCGTGCGGTCGACGTCGTACTCCGCGAGCGCGAAGGACGGGGGCGGAAAGTCCCAGGGCGCCGGGGCTGTGCCCTGCTGCCAGTCGACGGGTCTTCCGGCGGTCCAGTCCTCGGCGAGGTCGTGGGCCGTGCGGCCGACCGCGGAAACCGGCGCGGCGTCCGGGTCCGCCGTGCCGTGCGGGACCTCTCCCGCGGCCACCGCACGCAGCCAGTGCTCGGCGGCGGTGGCGTCCGTGACGGGTGCCGCGGTCCGCAGCCGCCGGGCCGCACGTCCGCTCTGCAGGTGGCGCAGCACGCAGTCGTAGAGCTCGGGCCGCAGTCGGAGGTAGTCGGCGATCCGGGCGGCGTCGGCGGCGAGGGCGTCCGTGCTGGAGGCGGAGAGCACCAGGCACTTCGGCACGACGCCGGTCGCGGCGGTGCCGGTCCCGGTCCCGGTGTCCTGCTCCACGATGACGTGGGCGTTGGTGCCGCCGATCCCGAAGCTGCTCACCGCGGCCACCCGTTCGCGTCCCCCGGGCCAGGGCGTGGCCCGGGCCGGAACGTAGAAGGGGGTGGGGTCGGGGCCGATCTCCGGGTTGAAGGCGCGGAAGTTGAGGTGGGGCGGGACGCTCCCGTGGTGCACGGCGAGGACGGCGCGTACGAGGCCCACCACACCGGCGGCCGCGCCCATGTGACCGAGCTGGCTCTTGACGGAGCCGAGCGCACAGCGGCCGGACTCGCTCACGTCGAACGCCTGGCGGAGCGCGGCCACTTCGATCGGGTCGCCCAGCCGGGTACCGGTTCCGTGCGCCTCCAGGTAGCCGAGGTCGGCACCCGTGCGGCCGGCGCGGGCCAGGGCGGTCCGGATCACCTCGCGCTGCCCGGCCAGGGACGGCGCGGTGTAACTCATCTTCGCCGCGCCGTCGTTGTTGATCGCCGAGCCGGTGACGAGGGCGTAGACGGTGTCGCCGTCGCGCCGTGCCAGCCGCAGCGGCTTGAGGACCACGACGCCGACGCCGCTCGCGCCGACCGTCCCGGTCGCGTCGTCGCTGAAGGGGCGGCAGTCGCCGTCCGCGGAGAAGATGTGCTGCGGGCGGTAGCGGTAGCCGCCGGTCAGCCCGGGGTCGACGAGCACTCCCCCGGCGAGCATCACCTCCGCCTCGCCCTGCCGCAGCAGGCCGGCCGCGAGGTGCACGGCGACCAGGGAACTGGAGCACGCCGTCTGGGCGCTGAAGGCAGGACCGGTCAGCCCGAGGTGGTAGGCCACCTTGGTGGCCAGGAAGTCCTTCTCGTGGTGCAGGGCGAGCTCGAAGCCGTCGGGCAGCCGGGCGGGGTCCGCCTCGCGCAGCAGGGACTGGAAGTAGGTGCTCTCCCCCGCACCGGCCACCAGGCCGACGCGCGCGGCCGACGTGTCCGCGACCCCGGCGTGTGCCAGCGCCTGCACACAGGCCATCAGCAGGTGGCGCTGCTGGGGGTCCATCAGGCGCGCTTCCTGGGGGCTGATGCCGAAGTGGCCCGGGTCGAAGTCGAGCATCCCGTCGAGCGTGCTGTGCGCGCCGATGACGCCCTCCGGGGCGTCGACACGGCGGATACCGGTGCCGCCGGAGACCACCAGGTCCCAGAAGGCCGCCAGGTCCGGGGCGCCGGGCACCCGCACCGCCATGCCGACGACCGCGATCGGTTCGCCAGGCTCCGGGGATCCGCCGTCTTTCCCGGCCGGCGCGGCAGGTGTCCGGGGGCCGGGGAGGTCGCCGGCGGCGAGGTGGCGGGCCAGGGAGCGGACCGTGACGTGCTCGAACAGGTCCGCGACGCCGAAGCGTAACCCGAGTTCCGTGCTGCAGCGCAGATGGAAGCGCATGAGGGCGAGACTGGAGGCACCCGCCTCGAAGAAGGTCTGGTCCGGTTCGATCGTCGCCCCGGTGACCTCCTCGAAGACCGCGGTGAGCCGCTCCTCCTCGGCCGACAGCCCGGTGCGGGCGCGGGCCGAACGGCGTATCTCCTCCCCCGGTGCCCGCAGCGCCGCCTGCCGGTCCAGTTTGCCGCTGGGGGTGCGCGGCAGCGTCCGCATTCTCCGGAAGCGGTCCACACGGACGTAGGAGGGCAGCGCTACGGAAAGGTGCGCGCTCAGGTCGTCGGCGGACGGCGACTCGCCACGGAGCTCCAGACAGGCCGTCAGCCGGGCGCCGTCACGCCCGACGACGGCGTTGAGAACCGCCGGATGGCGCAGCAGGGCCGCTTCGACGGAGCCGAGTTCCAGCCGGTGCCCGCTCACCTTGATCTGCTGGTCGTCGCGGCCCGCGTAGTGCAGCAGGCCTTCGCCGTCGAACCACGCCCGGTCGCCACTGCGGTAGAACAGGCCCGCACCGGGCACCTCGACGAAGCGGGCGTGATCGAGAGCGGGCTCGTCGAGGTAGCAGCGGGTGGCCATGGTGCCGCCGATCAGCAGCTCGCCGGTGCAGCGGGACGGAACCGGGTCACCCTGGGCGTCCACCACGCGCAGGTCGGCGCCGGCCACCGGGCGTCCGATGGCCGGCCGCTCGGGCCACTGCCCCGGGTCGCCCTCCAGGCACAGGGCACTGACCACGTGCGTCTCGGTCGGCCCGTAGTGGTTGAACAGGCGGGCGCCGGGCAGTCCGGCGAACCAGCGGCGGATGGTGTCGGTGCACACCAGCTGCTCGCCCGCGGTGACCACCTCGCGCAGCCGGGAGGGGAACCTGCCCAGACGGACCGCGTACTCGGCGAGCAGTTGCAGAGCCACGTAGGGCATGAAGATGCGCTCGGTGCCCGCGGACTCCAGGCGCTCCAGCAGCGCGGGGACGTCCTGGCGCCACTCGGGGCGTACGAGCTGGAGGCTGCCACCGGTGCACAGCGTCCCGAAGATCTCCTGGAAGGACACGTCGAACGCCAGCATCGAGAACTGCTGGGTGGCCGCCGGGGCGGTCAGGCCGCCGGGGCCGGACTGCCACCGGATCAGGTCGCACAGCGTGCGGTCGGAGATCTGGACACCCTTGGGGACGCCGGTGGAGCCGGAGGTGAACAGGGTGTACAGCGGTCGGGCGCCGTCGTGCGCGCGGCCGTCGTACGGCCCGCCCGCGCCGCTACCCTCCCCCGGCGCCGGGTCCACCAGGGCGACGAGGTGGGACACCACGCCGTCCGGGCGCAGCGTCTCCAGCGCCGCCGTGCCGTCGGGCGTGACCAGGACGCACAGCGGGTCGACCCGCTCCAGGACGCGGCGCAGCACTTCGACCGGGTAGGACGGGTCGAGGGGGACGGCGGTGACGTTCAGCCGCGCCAGCGCCAGCAGGGCCACCACGTGCTCGACGGACGGGTTCAGGTACAGGGCCGCCCGGCAGGGGCTGCCGTCGGCAGGGATCGGGTAGCGGTCGGCCAGTTCCGCGGCGAGGCGTGCGGCGAGGGCGTCGAGCGCCGCGTAGCTCAGCGCGCTTCCGTCGGCCGTGATCACGGCGGGGGCGTCCGGGGTGCGGGCGACCTGCTGTGCGAAGCCCTCGGCGATCGTGGTGAAGCCCGGTTTTGGGGCGGCCCCGCGACCGTGCTCCGGCAGGGACCGCCGGTACAGCGCGACCAGCTCCCGCGCGGTGGAGCGGCCACCGGACGCGAGCGCGTCCACGCCCCGCCGGAACAGCTCGGCCATCGCCTCGACGGCCTCGCCGGTGAACCGGTCCTCGGCGTACTCCCACAGCAGGTCGAGTCCGTCGGGATGCTCGACCACGGAGACCGTCAGCGGGCACTTGGCCTCCGGCGCGGCCCACCACAGGGGGCGCTGGACGCAGCCGGGCAGCCGCAGCGCCCCGAAGTCGGTGTTCTCCAGGACGAACAGGAGATCGAAGGGAGTGTCGTCGCCGACGGCCGCCCAGCCGGTCAGGACGTCCGCGAGCGCGACGTCCTGGCGTCGCAGCACCTGCCCCGTGCCGGTCCTGGCGCGGGCGAGGTGCGAGCGCAGGTCCTCACCGGGCACCACGGCCACGGGCAGCAGCACGGTGTTGGCCATCATGCCCACGCTGTCCGCGAACTCGCGTACCGGGCGGCCCGCGACCGGGGCGGCGATGCGCGGGCGGACCACGCCGGTCACGCCGTACAGGCTCCAGGAGAACACGCACAGCAGCACCTGGAAGCGGGTCAGCCCGAACTCGGCGCAGAGCTGGTCCACCCGGGCCCGGCGTACCACGTCGAGCGACGTGTGCAGCAGTCGCGCCCGCGGTGCCGGATCCGCGTCCTGGGCGGGCAGCGGTTCCCGGGGCTCCTCCAGGCCCTGGTAGTACGCCAGGAGTTCGTCGCGCTGTGCCCGGTAGGCCGCACTCGCGAACCAGTCGCTCTGCCAGGCGGCGAAGTCCAGGGGGTTCGGAGCCGGGGCCGTGTTCCGGCCGGTTTCGGCGTCGGCTTCGGCACCAGCACCAGCACCAGCACCAGCACCGGGATCGGCTTCGGCGTTGGCTTCGGCGTTGGCTTCGGCTTCGGCCTCGATGGCCCCGGTGTAGTCGGTGGACAGGTCCCGCAGCAGGATGCTCAGCGACCAGCCGTCGACGGCGATGTGGTGCAGGTGCAGCAGAAGTGTGCCGCCGCCGGCACGGGGCAGCCAGCAGGCCCGGAGCATACGGGGGACGGCGAGGTCGAAGGGCTCGGCGAAGAAGGCGTCGGCGAAGCGCTGCGCTTCTTCCTCGTCCCATGCCTGCCGTGTGCCCGGCTCGTGCCAGGGGTCGTACGGTTCACCGACTGTCTGCCGGAGTCCCTGCTGCCCGGGGGCGAAGCCGGTCCGCAGTGCCGCGTGGCGTGCCACCGCCGTCCGGAGCGCCCGCCGGAGGGCAGCGGTGTCGACGGGCCCGTCGACGCGGAAGGCCTGGTGGACGGAGTACGCCCGGGAGCCCGGTGCGCGGCGCTGCAGAAGCCACAGCCGCTGCTGCTCGCTCGTGGCGGGCGCCGAACGGGCACCGGCGACCACCGGTGCCGGACAGGCGCCTTCCCCGCCGGTGCCGGCCGTGGTGACGGCCTGGGCGATGGCGGCCAGGTCGCCGTGCAGGACGGCCGCCTGCGTCAGGTCGCGGCCCCACCGCTGCCGGACGGCGAAACAGAACCGCAGCGCCTTCAACGAGTCGCCGCCGCCGGCGATCCACCGGTCACCGGGCCCGAGGCCGGTGGTGCCCAGGATCTCCTCGGCCAGCTCGATGACCTCGCGCTCCGTCTCCGTCGGGGCCGGTCCGCCGGAGGCGGCCGGCCGCCAGGGCCGGTCGGCCTGCTGCAGCAGCGCGGCCTGGTCGACCTTGCCGTTGGCGTTGAGCGGCAGCTCCGCCACGAGATGGATCTGGTGCGGGCGCATGTAGGCGGGCAGGTGGACCGCGAGGTGGCGGTCGAACTCCTCGTAGGACAGCTCCTGTTGCAGGACGACGAACGCCAGCAGTTCGTTCGGCCCCTCCTGGCCCGCGCGGCGTGTGCACACGTGGGCCCGCCGGACCGCCGGGTGGGCGAGGACGTGCCGTTCCACCTCGCCGGGCTCGATCCGGAAGCCACGGACCTTGACCTGGCGGTCGGTTCGTCCGACGTACTCCACCCGGTCCTCGTCGTCGGCCCGTACGAGGTCACCGGTCCGGTAGTACCGCTCCTTGCCGCCGTCGAGCCAGGCGAGCCGTACGAAGCGCCGCTCGGTCTCCTCGGGGAGGTTGCGGTATCCGACCGCGAGTCCGGCGCCGCTCAGCAGGAGTTCGGCGACCTCACCGGGCGCGGCGACCCTCTCCTGGCCCGGCACGACCAGGACGGCACCGGTCCCCGGCAGGGGCCGGCCGATCGGCACCACGTCACCGTCGAAGTCCCGCGGGATCGGATGGCACAGGGCGAAGGTGCTGGACTCCGTCGGCCCGTAGATGTTGAACAGCCGGGTGCCGCTGTCGGCGTTGTCCCGGTACCAGCGGCGCATCACCCGGGGGTTGAGCTGCTCACCGCCCACGAGAACCTCACCGGCCGCGGCGAAGCAGTCCGGCACCGCCGTGACCGTCGCGTTGAACAGCGCGGTGGTGATGAAGACGGTGTCCACGCGCTCACGCCGCAGCGCCGCGGCGAGCCGCTCGGGGCTCTGTACGTCCCCGTCGCGCAGGACCACGCAGCAACCACCGGTCAGCAGGGGTGCCCAGACCTCGAAGCTCAGCGCGTCGAACGCCGGATTCGCCAGACAGGCATAGCGCACGCCCGGCCCGACCCGGATGTAGCCGGGTCGAGCCAGCCGCATGACTCCGGCGTCGCGGACCTCGACGCCCTTGGGCCGTCCGGTCGTTCCGGAGGTGTAGAACAGGAAGGACACCTCGCCGGCGGCGGCCGGCGCCCGCACGGTGGCCGCGGCGTACGGGAGTTCGGGCAGCAGGGTGTCCACGGCGAGCGCCTTGACGCCGTGCGGAAGCTCGGTGCCGCTCTCGGGGGCGGCGTACACCAGGGCGGCCGCTCCGGAATCCCGCTGGATGAAGAGGCGGCGTTCGGCGGGGCTCTGTGTGTCCAGCGGCACCACTCGGGCGCCCAGCCGCAGAATGCCCAGCATCACGCAGACCAGCCGCCACGAGCGCGGCAGCGCCACCGCCACGGCCTGCCCGGGAGTGACGCCCTGCCGGCCCAGCGCCTGGGCCACGGCGGCGGCCACGGCGTTCAACGTCTCGTAGTCGAGCCGTACGTCGCCGTCGGTGACCGCGTCCGCCTGTGGAGAGCGCAGGGCCTGGCGGTGTATCGCGAGGGCGAGCCCGGCCGGATCGCCCAGGTCCTCGGCCACGTCGGCGGGTGAAGGTTCGACGCGCGGTTTCATCATGCCTCCGACGTACCGGAAAGTATCGTGCGCTCCGTCCCGGCCCCACCCGGGGCGGCCGCCAGCCGGTCCAGTTCGGCGGCGAGGACGGCGGCGACGCGTGGCAGTTCGTCGCTCTCCAACATGTCCCAGTGACCACAGGCCACCGGCTCGACCACGAAGTGACCGCTGACGCGGCGCCGCCAGAACGCGCGCAGGCGGACGGCCGCGTTCTCACCGTCCTCGTCCTCCACGGCGGTCGCCTGCATCAGCACGACACGGGCCGGCGATTCGGGTACGGCGTAGTCGCGCGCCGTCTCGCGGTGGTGGTTGTAGACGGTCAGGTACCGGGCCACCTGGTCGTCGTCGATGCCCGGGTACATGCCGTTGAAGCGCACCAGCTTCTCCCGGAACTCCGCCATGCCGACCGGCGCGATCGCGGCGCGCTGCCCCGCGTCCTCCGCGCCATGCGTGTCGAGCAGGACCACGCTCACCCGCTCGTGTCCGGCCGCCACCAGGTGGCGGCCCATCTCGTACGCGATCAGGCCGCCGTAGGAGAGCCCGCACAGCACCAGTGCCTCGTCCGGGTGGGGACCGACGAGCCGCAGGTACTCCTGAGCCATCGCCTCGACGCCGGGCAGGGTGGACTCGCCGGGGTTGATGCCGGGCGCCTGAAGTCCCACCACACCGACGTCGTCGGGCAGTTCCGTGGACAGCGGCAGGTAGCAGAACGCGGTGCCGCCGGCGGGATGCACGCACACCACGCGCTGTCCGCCGCTGCCGGCGCGGAACTCCACCAGGCTGCTGGGCTCGACGGACGGCGACGCCTCGGCGCCGTTGCCGCGCACCCGCTCGGCGAGCGCCTCGATGGTGGGGTGCAGCATGACGTCCCGGACCGGCAGCGGCACGCCGAGTTGTTCCTGGACGGCGGATGCCATCTTGATCGCCGAGATCGACGTGCCGCCGAGCTCGAAGAAGTTGTCACCGATTCCGACGTCCGGGTGCAGCAGCACCCGCCGCCAGATCCGGTAGAGCGCCATCTCGACGTGGTCGCGGGGCGCGGCCGTGTTGACCCGCCCCGAGCGGGCTCCTGCCGCGGCGCGCAGCACTTCCGTCCGGTCCACCTTGCCGTTGCGGTTCAACGGCAGCCGCGGGAACTCGGCCACCGCGACGGGGATCATGTAGTCCGGCAGGCGGTCTTGGAGGGCCGCGCGCCACTCGTACGCGGTCCGCGTGGCCTCGGCGTCACATCCCACGCCGGCGACCAGGTGCGGGCCGCCCGGTGTGTCGCGGTCGGCCAGCACCACGGCCTCCCGCACCCCGGGCACCGCCAGCAGCGCTGCCTCGACCTCGCCGGGTTCGATGCGGAAGCCGCGCAGCTTGAGCTGGTCGTCCCGGCGGCCGACGTACTCGGCGTTGCCGTCCGGCAGCCAGCGTGCCAGGTCGCCGGTGCGGTAGACGCGTTCGCCGGGCACGAACGGGTCGGGCAGGAAGCGCTCGTCGGTGAGGTCGGGCCGGTTCAGGTATCCGCGGGCCAGGCACGCTCCGCCGATGTAGACCTCACCGGGAATCCCCACCGGTACCGGGCGCATGCGGTCGTCGAGCAGGTACAGGCGTGTGCCGCGCAGCGGCCGCCCGATGGGGCACGACCGCTCGTACGGCCGCGGGTCGGTGTAGGCGGTGGAGTAGAGCGTCGCCTCGGTCGGGCCGTAGCCGAAGCAGACGCGCAGGCCTGGCAGCAGCTCGCGCATGCGGTGCAGGGCGCTCTCGGGCAGGGACTCCACTCCGGTGAGGAGCTGACGTAGGCTCAGCCCGGCCAGTCGCGTGGCCGGATCCTCGTCGATCCACAGGACGTAGGAGGGAGGCAGGAACGCCTGGGTGACCTGTCGTTCGCGCAGCCAGCCCAGCAGTGCTCCCGGGTCGCCCCGAAGCTCGTCGGGAACCAGGTGGAGCACCGCCCCGGTGGTCAACGGCATGAGGAGCTCGTGGACCGACGCGTCGAAGCCGATGCTCGACCAGGCCGATGACGCCTCGCCGGGGGCGTCTCCCATGAGTTCACGCCAGTGGTCGAAGAGATTGACGACGCTGCCGTGCGTCACCGCGACGCCCTTGGGGCGGCCGGTCGATCCCGAGGTGTAGATGACGTAGGCGAGCCGGGTGGGGTCCGCGTCGATGCCCGGCGCCTCGTCGTACGTTCCCTCGGCCTCCACCTTCGCCAGGTTCTCCCACAGCGGCCGGTCGCCGCCCGCGGTGTCCGCCTGGTCGGTGAGCACCACTACCGGTGCGGCGTCGCTCACCATGGCGGTGAGCCGTTCCGAAGGCTGTCCGGGGTCGAGGGGCAGGTAGGCGGCCCCGGCCTTGAGGATGCCGAGCACACCGACGACGAGTTCGGCCGTGCGTCCGGCGTGCAGGCCCACCACGCGGTCGGGCCCGGCACCGCGGGCGATCAGTGCGCCGGCGAGCCGGTTGGCCCTGCGGTCCAGCGTCGCGTAGTCCAGTTCCGCGTCATCGGCCACCACTGCGGCCTGCCGTGGCCGTTCGCGCACCTGCGCCGCGAACCGCTCCAGCAGGCCCGTCGGTGCCGGTACGGCCGCGGCGAGCCCGGCGCTGAAGGTGGCGAGGAGTTGGCGCTGTTCGTCCTCGTCCAGCAACGTGAGGTCGGCGATCTCGGCCTGGGGCCGCTCGGTCATGAGGCGCAGCACGCGGAGGAACTGGCGTACGTACCGTTCGCCGGTCGCCCGGTCGAAGAGCGCCACCGCGTAGTCGATCTCCCCGGTGAGCTGTCGGCCCTCGTCGGCCAGGGCCAGGACCAGATCGAACTTCGCGGGGACGTGGGCGGCGTCCTCTCGTAACTCGACCTTCAGGTACGGGAGTTCGAGTTCCCTGCGCATGGAGGGGACCCAGGCGAACATGGTCTGGAACAGTGCCGTGTAGGCAGGGCTCCGTGGCGGGTTGACCAGTTCCACGACCCGCTCGAAGGGCAGGTCGACGTGGGTGAGGGCGTCGCGGATCCGCTGGTTCACCCGCTTCAGGGCGTCGCCGACGCTGGGCGAGCCGGACAGGTCCGCGCGCAGGGCGAGGGTGTTGACGAAGAAGCCGATCAGGCTCTCGACGTCGCCGCGGCGGCGGTTCGAGGTAGGGGCGCCGACGACGATGTCGTCCTGCCCGGAGAGCAGGGACAACAGCACCGACCAGCCGGTCAGAACGGTCGCGTACAGGGAGACATCGTTGTCGGCGGCGAGTGCGCGCAGGGCCTGCGTCAGGTCCTCGTCCACGGTCACGGGCAGCCGGTCGCCGTGGAAAACCTGCTCGGGCGGGCGAGGCCGGTCGGTGGGCAGGGAGAGCACGGCCGGGACGTCGGCCAACGCGGCGGCCCAGTAGTCGGCGTGCACGGCGGGCTCTTCCCCCGACATCCAGTCCCACTGCCAGCGGGTGTAGTCGCTGTACTGCCATGTCAGTTCCGGCAGCGACGCGTCCCGCCCCTGCTGGAGCGCGGTGTACACCAGGCCCAGCTCGCGCAGCAGGAGGGAGCGGGACCAGCCGTCGAAGATGATGTGATGGGCGGTCAGAAGCAGTACGTGGTAGTCCGGTTCGAGCGCCACCAGGCAGCCGCGCACCATGGGATCCTCACCCAGGCGGAACGGCGCACCTTCCACCTCCTGCCGTGTCCGCGCGAACCGCTCGGCCGCGTCGGGCTGTCCCGTCAGATCCTCGATGGTCACCGGGAACCCGGTCTCCGGCGGATCGACGACCTGGAGCGCCGACCCGCCGGAGGGCACCAGCCGGGTGCGCAGGGCCTCGTGTCGGGCCGCGAGCAGGTGCAGCGCCTGGATGAGCAGATCCCGGTCCAGCGGCCCCCGGATGTCGAAGGGCATCGGCTCGTTGTAGGCGGCGCTGGCGTCTCCGTCCATGCGCGCCATGACCCACAGTCGCTCCTGCGCCAGCGACAGGGGCGCTGGAGATGTCCCTTGGTCCGAGTGATGGGTGACGGTGATTCGTGAGGAAGACACGGATTACCCTTCACGAGAAGAGAGCGCGGCGGAAATCGGATCCTGCGTTCCCGAAGGATCAATGGCCCGACTTCTGGAATGTGCACTTTGGGGGCAATGCGCCCGGCAGAGGCCCTTCGACGGGATCGCAACAGGGCGATCCGCGATCGGCGTGGTCAATTCTCTTACGGAGCCGGTTTACGAACGGTGCGGCGGGCCACGCCGGCTCTCGGACCGATATCCTCACGGGTTCAGCGGCGCTTCGCGCGGGCTTCTGGGTATCGCCTTTCCTTTGCCAGAACTCCATGAAATCGCGTCAGATGCATACGGAGGAGTGGTTGAGGAAGTGTCGGTTTTTCCGGCCACCCGTGCGGCGGCTCATTTCCGCCGATATTAAATGGTTACCGATTAGATGGTCAACAGTGACCCGCGCCACACCGTTTCGACGGCGGGGCGCCATATTCGGTCGACGGCCGACATCAAGGTCCTGCCCGGAAATAGCCGATTACAATACGCTATCGATAAGAATTCGGGTATCATCGATGCCCGATCAGGCGTCAGCCCTCGGTTTCACAAACGTTTGTTCAGGAGTGAGGCTTTTGACGGAATGCCGGCCCGCTGCCACCGTACGCGAGTGTGAACGGTTCTGCGGACCTCCTACGGTGCGGCGTATCCGGGCACAGAAGGCCATCGCAGGGTCAGTACCACGGAGTCGTCCTCAGCGGCCCAAGAGTGGTCCACTCCCTGGCCCCAGACGACGTAGTCGCCCTGTTCTTCCAGCAGCACGCTGCGACCGGGGAACTCCATACGGAAGCGGCCTGAGATGAGAACCAGGAGAGCTGTCCGTACCTCGCCCTTCACCCACTGAACCCGTCGCTCACCACGTGGGTGGACACCCCATTTGACCTCGACGGCGTGGCTGTGGCGAGGATCGCCGTGCTCCTTGAAGTGCCCGAGCAGCCATCCCCGGTCCACCGTCGCGTCTTTGCCCGCATTGCCCACGTACACGCCGTCTTCCATGCGCCCGAACGCTAGCAGTCGACCACCGCGTCGGTCGCGGCGCGATCAGCACCCCTGAAACAGGGCGATGTTCAGCACCTGTCGAAGCCCCGGCCGGATTCCCCCCGCCTCGACCGAGGCCTCTTCCCGCCGGGCCGGCCTCGCTTACCGGAGCGCTTCGACCAGCAGGCTCGCGGCCACCTCCGCTCCGTCGGTGCGGAGGCGGCCTCCCAGCGCCTTTGCCCGCGTCCGGGTCTCGGGTGACAGGGCCGTCTTGAACGCGACGCCCAGGGATTCGACGGTCGGAGGCGGACCATCGAGTGCCGCACCGATGTCCAGGTCCGCCACCCGGCCGGCCCAGTACGGGTTGTCCGACAGCTGGAGAGGTATCACCACTTGGGGCGTGCCCGCCCGGGCTGCTGTCAATGTCGTGCCCGCACCGCCGTGGTGCACCACGGCGGCCACCCTGCCGAACAGGCGCTGATGGTTGGCCTCGCCGACGGCGAAGCAGTCGTCTCGCTCGTCGACCAGATCCAGGTCCGCCCAGCCGCGGGAGACGAGCACGCGGTGTCCCTGTGCGCGGATCGCCTCGACGGCCATACGGCCGATGTCCGGCGACGGGCGCATGCTGCCGAAGCCCACGTAGACCGGCGGCGCGCCCGCGTCGAGGAACGCCACCAGGTCGGCCGGGAGCGGGCGTTCGTCCGGCAGGGTCCAGGCCCCTGTCTGTACGACGTCGAGGCCCGGGGTCTCCCGCCACGGCCCCAGGACCGGGTCCGCCGCCAGCCACGGCCGGTCGGTGAGGACGTGGTCGCGGACGTCGTCCACCGGTGGCAGGCCGATCGCCGCCCGGCGGCCGTTGAGCACCTCGCCGAACTGCGCGTTCACGTGGTGGGCGTCCAGCGCCCACAGGGTCCGGTTGTCGTTCGCCTCCGGCTCCGGCCAGCCCGGCCGTGGTGGTGGCGCATGGTGCGGCGACGGCAGGTGGACCGCCGCATAGCTTGCGTACACGTAGCGGATGCCCGCGGCCTCGGCCACGGACCGCGCGGCGACCTGCGCCAGGCCGGCCGCCACCAGCGCGTCGCATCCCTCGACCGCCGCGGGGAACACGTCGAACTGTGCCTCGACCATCTCCGTCCGGTACCGGGACAGGTCCGCCGCCGACGGCAGCGTCGTCCCGCGCATCAACTCCCGCACCGGTGGCCCGACCGGCACCAGGTGCACCCCGATCCCTGCAAGCCGCTCGGCGAACTCCTCGTCCGGCGGGGCGCACATCCGCACCTCCACCCCGAGCGCCCGTAACCGCACCGCGAGTGCCACCAGCGGTTCGACATCGCCACGCGTCCCGTATGTGGACAACAGCACCCGCATTCCGCATCCTCCTTCGTCGTGTCTTCCGTCCGTGTCAGCCCGTTCCCGCCCAGGCTTCGAGCGCTGCCCCTGGACGCGACGCGCCGGTCGTCACGGGTATGCGGCAGCAGTGTAGGTCTCGTGGTGCTGGACACGGCGGCGGCTCAACTGGGCTGTTCCGGCGCGGACTTGTGTCTTCGGGGGCAACGATTCATGTCCGCCGGGTCACGTCGCGGACGCTCTGGTCAGTCAACGCCGCGTTTCTCTCCTAGGGGCCGTCCTCAGTGACTACGGTGAGCGCCAGCGTGCCTTGGGCGCAGATGGTGCCGCGTCGGCTTGCTTGGGGTTGCCCGTGCCGGGCGAAGTGCGCAAGGTCCCCGATCGTCAACACCACCGGAGAGCTGCTCGATGCATAGTTCGTCCGTTCCCGTCCCTGATGTGTCGGTCATCTTGCCCTGCGCTGGATTCGGCACACGTTTCGGAGCGCCCTACCCGAAGGAGCTGCACTGTCTGGCTCCTGGGGTCACCGTGCTGGACCGCAGTCTGGAATCCGTTGTCGAACTGGCCAAAAGCGGACTCAATGTGCGTCTGGTCGTCGTGTTCGGGCCGCACAAGCTGGACACGGTGAGTCATCTCGCACGCTACGCCGAGACCTTTCACATGGTCTTCGTCTTCCAGGACGAGGCGTTCGGACCAGGTCTGGACGGAGCGATCCGGTCTGCCCTGCCGATGACGCACGGGCCGGTGGCCCTGGTCCTTCCTGACATCGTTGTTACCGGCCCGGACACGGCCGGCAAGCTCCTCGCCGCACTGCGGCACATAGCGGTGACGGGTTGGAGCGTTGTGGCCACCGAAGAGCGGGATCCCGACACGCTGCAGCAGATGGGCGCGCTGGAGGTGACCGAGGCGGGTGGCGTCCTGACCGTGGGGGCGGCTGCCGACAAGCCGGCGGACCCTTCGGGCTTCAACGCGTTCTGGGGCATGGTGGCGGTCAGCGAGGGCGAGGCGCACCGGCTACCCGACATCGTGGCGAAGGGGACGACCAGCCCTCTGGCCGGCGCGGTCGCCCTCATGGTGGACGGAATCGTCAACTACAACACCCCCTCGGGCTGACTCCTTGCCCGCGGTTGACGACTCCGAGCGGGCACTTGAAGTAGGGGGATTGCCCTCAAGGCCCAATGAGTTCCTCGAGACGCCATGTATCCGCGGTTCTGACCGTGCGGAGTGGCATTGCCGTTCTACCGCTCGGCGGTGCGGTCCTCACCGTCGATCTCGTAGATCCGCCTTTGAAGCCGTTCACCGGCCCAGTCCAGCTCGACGCCCAGGTCAAACCAGTGCCGATCCTTGCGGACTTCAGGCGGTGCGAGGTTCACCGCCGCCCAGGAGAACACCCCCAGAAGAATGGAACGCCCGTGCTGCGTCGTGCGCACGGACAACGCAAACGGCGCGGCGAGCGCCGCACGGGTGACCAACATGATCGGTTTGTCCCCGGAGGGTCGACGCCCACCCGTGAGAAATCGCGGTGTTTCAAGAATCTTGACCCACTCGACCACTGCGTCCGCCACCTGGGCCCGCAAGGACTCTTCGATGCCCTTTCGGACGGCGGTCGCGGGATCGTCACCGAGCCAGCCAAGCCAGTGATCAGGATCAGTGAGCTTGCTGAAGTCGTCCTGTGGCACCCCGTGATGGTCATTCTCCTGGTACTCGCCTGTCAGTTTCCCGCTGCTGTCCACCAACCACGCGCCGCGGATCGCCTCGGGAGGTACGTAGCCGTTCGGATCGTCGATGTACGTCGGGTCGATCTCGGCGACGCTGCCACCGGGATTCTCGGCAGCCGCAGCCAGTAGCGCCGGCTCGTTCGGTATGCCCTTACGTCGGATTCGCCAGCCAAGACGCCCCACGTCTCCACCCCACCGTTGCCCGTCCAGTCGACCGCGATTGTGCCGCACCGGTCAGCACCGCAGGAGGGGGGTGCGCGTGACGGCGACGGGCGGGGCGGGGGATCTCAGCGAGCAGGTCTGTCCCACCCCCAAGCCATCAGAGCAGCCCGTGCCGGTTGCCCAGCAACGACAGCCCATTCCAAGCCGGCACGATGTCCAGCATGGGCCGACTGGTGACGCCGAAGGAAAGCCTCGCATCCCGCCGTCAGTACGCGGCTCTCCAGCGGGAGTTCTTCGACGGTGCGGATCTCGCCACGGTGCGCTTGCGGCCGTTGTGGTTCACGCGGTACACGCTTCGCGAGACGGATCTCCGCCAGGCCACTCTCGACGGCTGCCGCTTCAAACTATGCGATGTTCGCGGGGCGAATCCGAGTGGCGCCTCCATGCGGGGGGGTCACTCTGGCGGGCTGCGATCTGACGGGCGCCGACCTGCGCGCCGCGGATCTGACCGGCGCCCGTTTCGGCCGGGTCCTCACCGGTGCCCCACCCCACGGGCTGACGAATGCCACCGACCTCAAGCTCGACAGAGCTGTTCTCCGCGATCTCCAACTGGAAGAGGTCATCGGCTGGCCCATCACCGGGTGATCGACTCGCGCCGCTAGCGCGAACATATGCGGCGGGCGTCGAACAGGCCTTGGAATCGATCACCTAGTGGTGGAGGCGGCGTCCACCGCTGGTCCGGCGGTGGAGGCGGCGTCCACCCGGCGAGGTCCCAACGGACGCTCGTCCAAGGTGCGTTGGTACGTGCTGTGTACACGTCTCGCTTGCTTCCGGCAGTCCGGGCACCGGCGCGGACCAGCGGTTCGGGTGCGGGGGAGGATGCAGAGCAGGCACGGGTCCACGTGATCATGGAGTCTCTGCGCTCAGTGATCACGAAGGACGGCCGTGCCCGCGCTGCCGTCTTCCTGCTCGAAACCGCTCAGCATCGGAGGACGACGATCACGACTCGACACTGAGCCCCGGGGAGCGTCGGCGGGAGCTACGAGGCTTCGTGGTACAGCGCGTACCACCCAGCGGGGCGGGGTGTGCGGGAGGATGGAGTGCATGGATCAACTCGGTGCGGCGCTGCGGGCGTGGCGGGACCGGCTGGATCCCGCGACGGTGGGCTTCGCACACGGCTCACCCCGTCGGGTCCCCGGCCTGCGACGCGCGGAGCTGGCGACGCTGGCCGGTATCTCGGTCGAGTACGTGGTCCGGCTGGAGCAGGGACGGGTGGCGACGCCCTCGGCGCAGGTCTGCTCGGCCCTGGCCCGCGCCCTGCACCTGTCCGACGACGAGCATGCCCACCTTTTGCGCATGGCCGGTCACGCGGCGGATCCGACCCGGGTTCCGCGAATGATCCCAGGGAGCCTGTACCGGATCGTGGACCAGCTCGCCGGCAACCCGTTGGCGATCTACGACGCCACCTGGCAGTTGCTGCACTGGAATCCGCTGTTCGCGGCCACGTTCGGCGATCCCACGGTCCGCGGTGTGGGCGACCGCAACGTCCTGGTCTGGCAGTTCCTGGGTGAGCTGCCCCGGGTCCGGCAGACGGCGGCCGAGCGGGCGGCGTTCGAGGAGTCCCTCGTCGCCGACCTGCGCGCGACGACGAGCCGGTACCCCGACGATCCCGACCTCGCGGCGTTGGTATCGAGACTGAACCTCAGCCCACGGTTCCGCGAGTTGTGGAGCCGCCGAGCGGTGGGCGGTCACCAGAGTGCGCACAAAGTCGTCCAGCACCCGGATGTCGGAGACATCGCCATGAACTCCGACATCCTCACCACCCAGGACACGAACCTCCGCCTCGTGGTGTACACGCCGCAGCCAGGCACCGACGCCCGCAGCAAACTCGAATTCCTTGCGGCCATCGGGGTCCAGAGAATGTCTCCTCAGGGATGAAGGCCCTCAGAAATGAAGGCCCGAGTTCCGCCTCGTCCGGTGGACCAGGCTGCTGGGTGGTACGCGCCGTACCAGGAAGTCCCGTAGCTCCCGCCAACCCTCCCGGGGACCCAGCATGGAGTGCGTGAACAGCGCACGACCGTGCTGTTGGGACCAGGAGGAGCCAGCATGACCACCACATTCATCACCGGGGCCAACAAGTCCCTCGGCTTTGAAACCGCTCGCCGCCTCGTCGAGGCCGGGCACACCGTCCTCCTCGGTGCCCGTCACCGTGAGCGCGGTCGGGCCGCGGCCGAGTCGCTCGGCGCCCGGTTCGTGTCGATCGACGTGACCGACGACTCCTCGGTCCAGGCCGCGGCCGCGGATGTCGCCGCGCATGAGGGAACGATCGACGTCCTGGTCAACAACGCCGGCGTCCTCGGCAAGGTCGGCCCCGTCGAGGAGTACACCGCGGCCGACGTGAGCGCCGTGCTCGACGTGAACGTCGTCGGGATCGTGCGCGTCACGCACGCCTTCCTCCCGCTGCTGCGCAAGTCGCCGAACCCCGTCATCGTCAACGTGTCCAGCGGGATGGGCTCCTTCGGCATGACCCAGGACCCGGCGCGGATCGAGTCGCGGTATGCCCTGCCCCTCTACTGCGCCTCGAAGGCCGCGGTCACGATGCTCACGACGCAGTACGCCAAGGAACTGAAGGACGTGAAGGTCAACGCCGCGGACCCCGGGCAGACCGCGACCGACTTCACCGGCGGCCTCGGACACAGCGTCGCCGACGGCGCGGAGTCCATCGTGGCCCTCGCGACGATCGGCCCGGACGGGCCGACGGGACAGTTCATCGACCGCTCCGGGAACCTCCCGTGGTGAACCTGCCCTGATCTCAGAGTCGGTCGACCCGCCGCCCGTGGCTGAAGCGCTCCGCCGCCTGCGACGCCCGCGGCGTCCCGTTGGGCGACGAACGGCCACGGCAGGCTTCGGTGCTGTACCGAGAGAAACGGCAGGGTCGTGGACTTCTCCCTCTACCTCGCCGCTCCCCTCGTCGCACTTCGCATGCTGATCTGGCAGGCACGCAGCCGCTACCGCTGGATGGCCGGCCCACCAGCCGCCGCCTCGAGTGATCCATTTGCCGGTCGGTCCAAGCGAGCCGGGTACGGCCGAGCCTCGTTCGAACTCTTCCGAACCCGAATCCTCACCCGGCTATGAGACGTCACGCCGATGGTTCCCGCAGGCTCCTTGCGCTTCTCATCACCAGCCTGCCTGGTGAAGGCAGTGATCCGGAACCGACCGAACAGCCGCGCCTCGGTCGGTTCGCGGCAGTAAGTTGTTCCGATGACCGATTCCCTGCTGCCGGGCGGCACGGTTCTTGATGCGGACGAACTGGAAGCTCGGTGGGCGGACGCCTGGCGGCCGGAACAGGTCGCGGAGCGGTTGGGCGGGGTCAGCGCGCCCTGGTGCGTCGTGGCAGGGTGGGCGCTGGATCTGTTCCGCGGAGGGCAGTCGCGGCCGCACGGCGATCTGGAGATCGCCGTGCCCGCGGCGGGGTTCGCGGAGGTTCGAGACCGCTTCCCCGAATACGTGTTGGATGCGGTGGGCTCGGGACGGATCTGGGCAGGGGCAGGAGCTGAGGCGCTCGCGGCCACGCACCAGACCTGGCTGCGGGATCCGGCGAGCGGTCAGTTCCTCTTCGACGTCTTCCGCGAGCCGCACGAGGGCGGGACGTGGATCTGTCGGCGGGACGAGAGCCTGCGGCTGCCGTACGACGCGATCATCGAACGGACTGCGGACGGCATTCCCTACCTGGTGCCAGAGCTGGTGCTGTTGTTCAAAGCGAAGGAGCCACGGCCCAAGGATCACGCCGACTTCGACGGGGTCCTGCCGCTGCTGAACCAGGCGCGGCGCGGCATTCTCAGCGGGTGGCTGACGCGCATACATCCCGGACATCCATGGCTGGCGAAACTGGCGACGCAGTGACGTGGGCCGGCCATGAGACGTCACGCTGCGGGTCCCCGGACGCGCTTTACGCTTCTCCCGTGCGCTGTCTGGCAGAGTCGTTCGCCCTTGGGGCCCACCTCGTGGAGGTCGACTACGTGTACGTGAGGGCCGACGGCATCCACCTAAACGTCCGCCTGGAGGAGGCCAAGGCCTGCGTGCTCGTCCTGGTCGGCGTACCTGCCGACGGCTCCAAGGAACTGGTCGCGCTCAAGGACGGCTACCGCGAATCCGCCGAATCCTGGGCCGACTTGACGCGCGAGTCCGCCCAGCAACAGTGGCGGGCCGTAAACGCACCCCATCTCGTCGCCCTCGCCCGCGCCGGAGCCCGCTTCGAACGCGGCCGGCTCGTCGAACGCCCCGAGGCGGTCGCAGCGTGAGCACCCTCGCCGCCCAGCCCATCCACACCAGCAGGCTCGACCTGCTGCCACTGCACGTCGAGCACGCCGAGGAGATGGCCACGGTACTGTCCGATCCGGCCCTGCACACCTTCATCGGCGGCACGCCGGACACCCCACAAGCCCTGCGCTCGCGCTACCAGCGCATGACCGCAGGCTCCCCCGATCCGGCCATCTCCTGGCTGAACTGGGTGATCCGGCTCCGTGACGAGTCATGCCTGACGGGCACAGTCCAGGCGACAGTCAGCCCCTGCGGCCACGGCCCCATCGCCGAGATCGCCTGGGTGGTGGGGACCCCGTGGCAGGGAAGAGGCATCGCCGCCGAAGCAGCCCGCGAACTCGTCGCCTGGCTCAGCCGGCAGCCGGTGCACACCGTCATCGCTCACATCCATCCCGAACATCGGGCATCCGCTGCCGTCGCCACCGCCGCCGGGCTCACGCCCACCGACGAATGGCACGAAGGCGAGATCCGATGGCACCGGAGCATCAGACGATAACAATGTCTGGAGTGCCTACTTCGACGAAGGCGTCTACAACGACCCGATCAGCGCCGCCGGCCTGGTGCGCTGGGACAGCGGCGGCGGTAACCACCAACGGGGGTACTCGCCTCCAGAGAATGTCGCATACGTCGATACGGTCTACGCCTTCAACGTCGACGACGGTGTCGCATGGGCCGACTACTACCCGACCTTCCCGCTGCTCGAGGCCCGGACCAACGGTGACCTCCGGCTACGGAGGACTCCTGTGGTCGCTCCCGCGGGTATGGCTGTGCACGGTGAACACGCCACGATGCTGGGGGCAACGGACCTCGGTGTCCGCAAAAACCACCTCTTCGCTCGGTCGGCTGCTCCCATGCCATTCGAAACCGTCATGGCCGCACCGGCTCTCCGAGCCAGAAGGTCACTCCGGGGCGTTGGAGACGTCGGACGTGGGCTGTTCATCGTGAAGTGCGGCCAGTGCGGCGGCGAGCTTGCCCCGGCCGGTGATGCCAAGGCGTGGATAGATGCGGTACAGGTGCGCTCCGACGGTGCGGTGCGAGATGAACAGGCGCTGGCCGATTTCCCGGTTGCTCAGCCCCTGTGAAGCCAGCACGGCTATCTGCATTTCCTGGGCCGACAACTGCTCGCCGGTGTTCGCGTGCCGTCGGCCACTCGACTCGCCGGTGGCACGTAGTTGCTCGCGGGCCATCTCGGCCCAGGGCTGCGCGCCGACCCGGTCGAACTCGTCGCGGGCGAGTCGAAGCGGCTGCCGAGCGTCCACGTTGCGGCGCTGGCGGCGCAACCAGCGGCCCTGGTGCAGATGCAGCCGGGCACGCGCCAGCGTCCAGTCGGCCGGCAGTGCGGCAAGGGCCGCGGCGTAGCGCTCCTCCGCGGTGTCGTCCGGAGCCAGCACCGCGTCGGTGTAGGCGTGGGCCACCACCATCATTTCCGAAGGGAGCCGTCCGGCCAGCTCCGGAAGGTCGGCCAGCAGTTCCCGGGCCTGCTGCACGGTGCCCGCGGCGACTGCGGCGTCCGCCAGGTCCGGCGCGAGCAGCCAGCGGCTCACCGAGTGGTAGTGCGGGTCAATGGGATCGAACGCGCGCGAGAGAACGTCGTACGCCGCCACGGCGCGGCCGTCGAAGAAAGCAAGCAGGCCGTCGGTCTGCTGCGCCATCACGGTGACGAACGGCATCCCCGGGAACAGGCTGTGCATGCGTAGTTCGCGGATCATCAGCGTTGCCTGCTCGGTTTCTCCACGCAGCGCCGCCACCAGGCCGGCCGTGGCCTTCAGCCCCAGCCAGACGATCCACTCCCCGGTCTCCTCGGCCAGGGCGAGCCCCTCGGCAGACTCCTCGCGAGCTCGCTCGAGCCGACCGAGGTACACCTGTGGCCAGCTGGTGGCCAGCGAACGGGCGAGCAGCCCGAGTCGGCCCTGCGACCGCCACGCCGCGGCCGCCGGCGCAAGGTACTGAACGGCGCGGCTGATGTCGCCGATGACCATGGCACCGCTACCGAGAAAATGCAGGATCCGGCCGTCTTCAGGGTCTGCTCTGATTCGGTCGAGCCGCGCGATCACGTCAGCCCCGTGCCGGTACGGCTCGGTGTACGCCCGCACCGCCAGCACGTGGGGGGCGTCCGGATCAGGATTCCATCGATCCAGTTCTGCTGCGGCCTCAGCACGCACCTGTGCGTCGCCGTCCTGGAAGAAGCAGCGTGCGCTGGCTCGCCACAACAGGTTCTCCGCGACGTCTCCGGCTCCCGCGTCGAACGCTCCGGCCGCCGCGGTGACCATGTCCTGGATCCGTCGCTGCGGCGCGCCCGGTTCGATTGCGCAATTGTCGGACACCACCATGAGGCGAGCCCGCTCGACCCGGCCCAGCACGCTCATGTCGGTGCGGTCCAGCAGCATCTGGACGCTGATGCGGTGGTTGATCTCGCTGGACAGCTCGGCCGCCCGGACCAGGATGCCGGTCCGGCGCTGCGCATCGAGGACAAGGTCGGCCGCCTGACACAGCGCCGGGACGGCAGCCGCCACCTTCCCTCGCGCCTGCGACGCATCGGCGAAACGCTCGAGCCGGGCGGCCAGCTCCTCGTCCGGTCCGATCGTGGCCGCTGCCTCGTGAGCGAGTTGACGCTCGGGGGTGTCGTCCATCACCGATGCGAGGGCACGGTGAGTGGCCAGGCGGTCGGCGAGCGTAGCGTGGGTGTAGATCGCCGTGCGCATCAGCGGATGGCGAAACTCGGCACTGTAGCCGACCAGGCTGACCAGATCGGCGTCGACCGCCTCCTGCACCGCATCGACGGAGACCGCCGAGCCACAGAGGTGACTCGACACGTCGAGCAGCAGGTTGAGGGGCGCGGCCGGCTCGGCGGCAAGGACCAGGAGCAGCGTGCGACACTCCCGGCTCACCGAATCGGTACGCGCGGAGAACGCGTCCTCCAGCCGCTGAGTCAGCGGCAGGTCGTCCATCTGCGGGGTCACGCCCTGCACGGCCTTGGGCAGCTCGACCAGGGCCAGCGGATTACCCGCGGCACGCTCCAGGATGAGCGCCCGCAACGGCGCCGGCAGATCGGGGGTCCCGGCATCGAGCAGTTCGGCGGCGGCCGGTCGGCCGAGCGGCTCCAGGGGGAGGTCCAGGAGCACATACGACTCGGAGTACTGGACCCGGGCGGCAGCGATCACCTGTATGGCGTGGTCGCGGGTGCGCCGGGAAACGAACTTGAGCACGTCCCGACTGGAGGAATCGATCCACTGCAGGTCGTCGACCAGCAGCAGGAGCGGCTGCCGATTGGCCGCGTCGGCGAGCAGTTCAAGCACGGCCAGTCCGACCCGGTATATCTCGGGCTCGGTGTCCGCGGCGCTGAACGCGCCGCTCAGCGCCAACCGGTGCGGAGTCGACAGGTCTTCCATGCCACGGGCGACCGGTTGCAGCAGCATCTGCAGCGCGGCGAACGGCAGCCATTGCTCGGGCTCCACCCCAGACGTCCGTAGCACCTTGAAGCCGCTTTGGATGGCCTCGGCCCCGACCGTCCGCAGCAGAGCCGACTTGCCGACGCCGGCAGCACCGTGGACGAGCAGCGCGCTGCCGTGCCCAGCCGCAGCGTCCGCGAGCAGGCCGCGCAGGGTGCGCAGCTCCTTGTCCCGCCCGATCATCACACCCGTACGGATCCCGCCTTCTGCGGGGTCCCCGCCGGCCCCGTCCCGACGCGTGCGCCCACCGTGACCTTATGGACCTGAGGAGGCCGTGCGAAGACGGAGCCCTCTGCCGTCCGGCGGTGTCCGCCTGCGGTGCTTCCGTTGACCGTGCCGACGGGATGCTCCAGCAGGGCCGGACGTTCACTCGTCGGCACAGCGGGCATGGGGCACAGCACGTGAAGCTTCTCTCCATCGAGGGGTCGTTCCGACCATCATGCTACTCGTCGGGGGTCCTCCCTTATCGGTGAGGCCCAACCATCAGTCGAACGACTCTCGGAACGACACAGCGAACGGCGAGGCTCCGGCCAGTCCGGGCGGACGGCGACTTTGCCGAGCATGATCCCGACGGGCGAAGAACGGGCAAGGTGGTCTGGCCGTGCCCTCTCAGGGCCCATGACCAGCAGGTTCAGTGAGCTCTTTCAGCGTTGCCGCTTCAGGGCGACGGCAGCCGCCGTGGTTGACGACATGCGATGCGAGCCGGAGGGCCCTATGGAAAATGGGCCCGGACTTCACGCGGTCCGCCCCCTGCTCCACGGGCGCCCTGAACCGCCGAGAGAGCGCGGTTGACTGTGCGTCGGGTCGGCGACGGGCTGCCGCCCGGGCGGGCGCGCGTCGGGTCGGGTCGGCGACGGGCTGCCGCCCGGGCGGGCGTCGCTCTGATGTTGTCATCCGGGGGTCGGCGCCCAGATTGGCGCGGCCATCAAGCAGGGTGTCCTGTCGCCGTAGGGAGACCAGGCCAACCAGGCGCATGGGGGCGGCGCGGGCTTGCACCCGTGAGCATCCTCGCCGGTGACGATGAGAATCGTGGCGCGCCGAAGGTCTCCCTCGCGGCACGGAAGCCTTGTGCGCCCCGGACGCCGATGCGTGTTCCGATCAGTGGCCGCGCTGAAAGAGCCCAGCCAACCTGAGGTCGAAAGGACATCGGCAAGCAGCCCTACGCCGGGCTTTCCGTCGGCGGATTCGCGGCACCGCCGGCCGACGGTCCGGTGGATACGTTGGGAATGACCGTCTCGAACCTACGGCGAGGTTCTCTGGGGACGGACAGAACACCCTACTGAAGGTCGTGGCATTGTTAACGTCGCGGGCGGCGCGGCGGCGATTACAGCCGCAACCCTTCCGCTTTGGGCATGCAACCACTTTTTCCTGCGCCACACAGGAACAAAACCACCGGCCGACCAGCACTCGGCCCAGAGCGGCGCCCACAACTGATCAGGCCTGCGGCGAGAGAGGGAGCCACCCTCGCTGGGACGTCGTCAGACAGACGGGAGCAAATAGCCAGACATTACTCGATCATGCTCGAAGGCGTCATGTTTCATCTGAAAACTGACTGACGAAACTTTCGACATCCAGAAAACTTCCCTCCTCCCCAAGAGGCACGGCCTCGAAGGTGCGGTTCAGGAATTCGTCGATCACCACCGCCGATGCGGCTACGACAAACGTTTCCCAACCCGACCGGAACGACATGTACACCAACTCGTGACCGCGGATTTCGGTGGGCCAAATTTGAATATCACCGAAACCAGCGAGCCGCCGCCGACCGGAATCCAGGAGCTCGCGACCGAGTTCCCACTCAATGACCAGATCAGTGCCTGCATTAAATGCCATGACTATTGAATATGGCTCTGTGCTGTCAAATCGGAGATCTGTCACGACCGACAGAGGCACCTCCTCTTCGAGAAGAGCCACGACCGTCCGACATGTCACCGGATCGGGCTGGATGTCCCACTCTGCACGGTCGTCATGCCGACGCCTGCGATCTTTGTGAGCACACCCGGGCTCATCATCGGTGCCGAAGACCTTCCCACTCATGATTCGTCCTCTCTCGTCTTCCCGCCACGACGGCTACTGATCGGCGTCTACAGAGCCGCGAATTGGCCAACGGCTGGTTCGGAAGGTCCTCACCTGCTCCGGTAGATCGGGTCATGACGAGCCTGGGACCGGCTGGGACCTGATGCATCAGTCAAGTGACCGTTGGCGGACGGCCCAGGCGGATCACGCCTCTGGCGCTGCGCACACGACCGCCCGATGGAGAACCCGCTCGTCGAGGGCCGAGCCCGACCGCCTCAACGCTCTGCCTGGCGTCTGCCTCCGAGGCCGACCCACCTCGCGAGGGTCGGGCCTGTTGGACACGACACCACTGCCGAGTGGCCCACCCCCTTTTCGGAAGCCCGGAATCGGTTTTAAGTGAAACCGTATCGAATACACATATGGCTGTAATGTGACCTCGTGACCACCCGCATTCCTCACAGAGCCACCCCCTCGGCCGGTTCGCGTGCGACCGACCGCCCCGGGGACACCTCGCCCTTCGCTCACGCCCTGTTGCTGCGGCGGGCGCACTGGCGGGCGGCGGGGGTGATGACGGAGGCGCTCCGTCCGCTCGGTATCGAGTTGCGGCACTTCGCGGTGCTGC
>NZ_JBEZKI010000056.1:0-34754 GCF_040651615.1 Streptomyces sp. NPDC048417
GTCCGCGGGTGATGCCGGGCATCTCGCGCTCAACGGCACAGGAGCATCCGGGGGCATCCTCGGCGGCCACCGGGGAGGCTCAGGTCCGGTCGACCAAGTCGCTCAGGATCGCGGCCAGTTCGCCCACCGACTGTTCGCGCAGGAGGTGGTGGGCGGGCACCGGGATGTTCAGGGCCGACTCCAGGGTGCGCTGGAGGGTCAGGGCCGTGAGGGAGTCGATGCCCTGGGTGTAGAGGGGGCGGTCGCGGGCGATGCGGTGGGCCGGAGGGATGTCCAGGTGCTGGGCCAGATTCCGGCAGAGGAACGTCTCGAACGCGAGCCGGCGGTCGTCGCCGGGGGTTTCGCGCAGAGCGCCGAGGTCGAGCGCTGTGGTCGGGGTGACTGGCACGGTCTCATCGTCCTTTCGTGTGGCGTGGGCGTGGCTGGGAACTGCGCAGTGCGCGGGGGTCGGGGCCGGGGCGCGGTCCGGCCCCGTCGGACCACATCAGGTGGAAGCGCCAGCGGCTGAGCCGCCAGCCGTCCGGGGTGCGGACCGCCTCGCCCTCGCTGTGGCCGCCGATGTCGAAGCGGCCGTCCGGGTCCGGACCGTCGTCGTGGTGCACATGGGACGCGATGAGGTGGATATGGATCCGGGCGGTGTCCCCGTCGACCCGGATGCCGTAGTTGGCGGCCAGGTGGTGGGTGCGCGCGAAGCGGGACTTGCGGTCGAAGTGGAAGGCGGCGGCCTGGTCGCGGCCCTCGACCGTGCCGACCGGGAACTCCAGCCGGCAGTCCGGGGTGAAGACCGTGGCAGGCCAGGCGGGGTCGAATCCGTGTTCGTCCTGGGTGTCGAGCAGGGTGATGTAGCGGTCGATCAGTTCGGTGACGGCCGCACGGTCCGCGAGTACGGCGAACTCGGCGCGCAGGGCGTCGAGTTCGGCACGCAGTTCGAGGACCGTGCCGGCGCGGTCGAGGGACGGGGACGTCATGGGGTCCGTGGCTCCAATTCGGGTGAGGGGACCGGTCAGGCCGCTGGACTGCCCGCGAGACGCCAGCCGCGGGGGTCGCGGTGCGCCGCGAGGCGTTCCGGACGGCGCCAGCCGGCCACCGGGCGGGACTCCAGCGGGCACGGGTCCACCGCGGCCAGGGCGGCCGCGCGGGCGAGCAGGACGGTGGTCAGCGCGGCCAGCTCGGCGGGGCTCGCCGCGCCCTTGACGACCCTGATGACCAGGGCGCCGTCCGTGCCGCCTGTGCCGCCTGTGTCCTCCGCCGCGCTCACTGCGGCGGGTTGCCGTGCTTGCGGCACGGCAGGTCGGCCTGCTTGCCGCGCAGCATCGCAAGGGCGCGGATCAGGGTGGAGCGGGTCTGCCGCGGGTCGATGACGTCGTCGATCAGACCGCGTTCGGCCGCGTAGTAGGGGTGCATCAGCTCCGCCTGGTACTCCTTGATCTTCTGGGCGCGGGTGGACTCGGGGTCGTCCGCGGCCGCGATCTCCCGGCGGAAGATGACGTTCGCCGCGCCCTCGGCGCCCATCACGGCGATCTCGTTGGACGGCCAGGCCAGCGCCAGGTCGGTGCCGATGGAGCGGGAGTCCATGACGATGTACGCGCCGCCGTACGCCTTGCGCAGCACCAGGGAGATGCGCGGCACGGTGGCGTTGCAGTAGGCGTAGAGCAGCTTCGCGCCGCGCCGGATGATGCCGTTGTGCTCCTGGTCGACGCCCGGCAGGAACCCCGGTACGTCGATCAGGGTGACCAGCGGGATGTTGAAGGCGTCGCAGAACTGCACGAACCGCGCGGCCTTCTCGCTGGCGTCGATGTCCAGGACGCCGGCGAAGGAGGCGGGCTGGCTGGCGACGATGCCGACGACCTCGCCGTCCAGCCGGGACAGCGCGCACACCACGTTGGTCGCCCAGCCGGGCTGGATCTCGAAGTAGTCGCCGTGGTCGACGATCTCCTCGATGACGGCCCGGACGTCGTAGATCCGGCCGGGATCCTCCGGGACCAGCTCGAGGAGGTGGTCGGTGCGCCGGTCGGCGGGGTCCTCGGTCGGCGCCCGGGGCGGCAGGTCGCGGTTGTTGGACGGCAGCAGCGACAGCAGGTGCCGCACGTCCTCCATGCAGCTGCGTACGTCGTCGTAGGCGAAGTGGGCCACGCCGGAGGCGGTGGCGTGGACGTCGGCGCCGCCGAGGTCGTTCTGGGTGATCTCCTCGCCCGTCACCGCCTTGACCACGTCCGGCCCGGTGATGAACATCTGGGAGATGTCGCGGACCATGAAGACGAAGTCGGTCAGGGCCGGCGAGTAGGCGGCGCCGCCCGCGCACGGGCCGAGCATCACGCTGATCTGCGGGATCACCCCGGAGGCGCGGGTGTTGCGCTGGAAGATGCCGCCGTAGCCGGCGAGGGCCGAGACGCCCTCCTGGATCCGGGCGCCGGCCCCGTCGTTGAGGGACACCAGCGGGGCCCCCGCCGAGACGGCCATGTCCATGATCTTGTGGATCTTCTGGGCATGGGCCTCGCCGAGGGCGCCGCCGAAGATACGGAAGTCGTGCGCGTAGACGAAGACGGTACGGCCGTGGACCGTGCCCCAGCCGGTGATCACACCGTCGGTGTACGGCCGCTTCTTCTCCAGGCCGAAGCCGGTGGCCCGATGCCGGCGGAGCATCTCGACCTCGTTGAACGACCCCTCGTCGAGCAGGAGTTCGATACGTTCGTACGCGGTGAGCTTGCCCTTGGCGTGCTGGCGCTCGGTGGCCAGCGGGTCGCCGTGCCGGGCGGCCTCCTTCATCAGGCCGAGCTCCTCGATCCGCTCGGCGGCGCTCCACTGGCCGCGATGCTCACGGTCGTGCAGGCTCGGGCGGCCGGTTTTCTGTTCGAGTGACATTGGTGGGTCACGCTCCCCAGTCGGATACTCCGGTGGTCGTGCCTTCGGCGCCCCGGTGCACAGGCACGCCCACGGTCCCGTCGGCGTCCAGGTCGACCGCCTGTCCCGCGTACAGCGCGAGGGGCGGCACCCAGCGCACGGTGACCTGTTCCGGCGCCCCGCCGTGCACCGCGACGGCCGCGTTGTGCCGGGGCCCCGAGGGCAGGTCGAGCAGCGTCCAGCCGGCCGGCCGACGGCGCGGGTCGGCACCCAGGTAGTCGTGGCCGGGGTCGCGGGACAGACCGGTGCCCAGCGCCTTCAGGTAGGCCTCCTTGCGGGTCCACAACCGCCCGAAGGCCGCGCGCCGTGCCCCGGCGTCGTCGAGCGCCGCCAGCTCCGCCTGCTCCCCCGGGTGCAGCGCCGGGGTGCACACCTCGACGGTCTCGGCCCGCGGCAGCCGCTCCACGTCGGCGCCGACGACCGCACGGGAGACGGCGACCACGGCCATGCCGTGGCTGTGCGCCAGCGAGAAGTGCAGGGGCGGGTCGGGATGGGCGACCGCGGGGCGGCCGTGCGGTTCGGCGCAGCCCGGGCAGGGCTCCCGCACGAACGGCACGTCCTGCGCGGCCAGCCCCAGGTAGGCCCCGAGGAGCCGGCGCAGGGCGACATGCGCGGAGGCGTACGTCACCCCGTCCGTGGGCCGGACGAAGGACGCGGTCCGCCTGCGCTCCGCCTCGCTCAGCTCGGTCAGGTCGAGCAGTTCGGCCGCGGTCTCCAGCTGTGCCCGGCGGATCAGCCAGACGTCCAGCTGCCCGGCCGCCGGCAGCCGGGGCTCGGCCGCGAGGGTGGCCGCGCCGAACTCCAGGACCGGCATCCGCCCGATCACCTCGGGCTCGGCACGTCGTGCGCGACGAGGTGGTACTCGCCCTTCCCGGCGTGCTTGTGCGGGCTGTCCTCCGGGCCGAGCTGTCCGGCCAGGCACTCGACCAGCTCGGCCGCGCTGTTGGCGCGCAGCAGCCGGTTGAGGTTGACGTCGACGTGCAGCGCGGCCTCCATCCGCCGCTGGAGCTCCAGGCCGTTGATGGACCCGATGCCCAGGCTGTTCATCGGGCGGCCCGCGGTGTCGATGCTCTCGGGCGACACCCGCAGCACCCGGGCGAGTTCGCCGCGCACGTACGCGTCGATGATCCGGGTGCGCTCGGTGAGGCCGACGGAGGCGAGGTGCGCGAGGCTGGGAGGGACCACCTCGACGATCTGGTCGCGCTCGAACTCGTAGTCCAGGTCGCCGAACTCGTCCTCCAGGTCGTCGAAGACCCAGGTCTGCGTTGTCTGGTCCATGGTCATTCCCCGTCGTGGAGTGAGGAGGGTGGGGTACGGATCAGGCCGGTGAGGCCGACGAGCAGGCCCAGGAAGCCGAGCACGGCGACCAGGGTCAGCGCGGGCCGGCAGGCGGCGGCCGCGGCGGCCGGGCCCGGGGCGGGTGCGTACGCGGCGAGCAGGGCGGCGACCAGCGCGACCGTGACGACGGCGGCGAGCTGTACGGCCGTCTGGTACAGGCCGCTGCCGGTGAGCCGGTCGGCGGGCGCGAGGCGGGACATCGCCTGCATGTTCAGCGCGGCGAAGGACAGCACGAAGCCGGCGCCGACCAGCAGGAGCGTCGGCAGCATCCGGCCCGGATAGTCCAACGGCCACGGCCCCGGGCGTAGTTGCAGCAGATAGCCCGCGAAGGCGCAGGCGGCGCCGGCCACGATGAGACGGGGGGCGCCGAACTTGGCCACCAGGCGGCCGGAGGCGAGCGCGGTCAGCGCGGGGGGCGCGGCGGCCGGGGTGAGGGCGAGTGCGGCGTGCAGGGGGGACCAGCCGGCGAGGGTCTGGGTCTGGTACGTCAGGACGAACAGGAGGCCCAGGTAGGAGCCGTTGAGACAGGCGGCGCCGGCCGCGGAGCGGAGCAGGGCGGGGTTGCCGCGCAGCGAGGGGCCGATGTGCAGGAGGGGGGCCGGTGCGTGCCGCTCCACTCGCCAGAGCAGCAGTAGGAGCAACCCGGCCGCGGTGAGCGGCCCGACGGCTCTCGGGTCGCTCCAGCCGTGGCCGGGGAGTTGGGTGATGCCCTGGACCAGGGCGAGCAGGGCTGCCAGGAGGGTGAGGGCGCCGGGGATGTCGTAACGGTGTGCCGTCCTCGTTCGGGTGCGGCGCGGTGGGGGCTGGTCACGCCCGCGCGGCGGTAGCCGCATATCCAATACAGCCCCGCGCCCCTTCGGGGCGCCCCGGTTGCCCCCGGCCGAGATGTCCCCCGCATCCGTCTTCGGGGCGCCCCGGTTGCCCCCGGCCGAGATGTCCCCCGCATCCGTCTTCGGGGCGCTCCGGTTGCCCCCGGCCGAGATGTTCCCCGCGTCCACCCTCCGGGTATTTCCCGGTCCCTCCTTCGGAGCGCTCTCGTCGGTCCCCTGCGGAGCGCTCTCATCGGTCCCCTGCGGAGCGCTCTCATCGGTCCCCTGCGGAGCGCTTTCGCGCTTCTCTCCTGGGATCAGCCGCAGCCCGAACCCGAACAGCAGCAGCACCACCGGAGCCGGTGACGCGAACGCCCAGCGCCAGGACGCTTCCGTCAGCCAGCCGGAGAGGATCAGGCCTGCCGTGAAGCCGCCCGCGCCGAAGAGGGTGTAGACCGAGACTGCCCGGGATCGGGGGCGGCCCTCCGGGAACGTACTGGTGATGATGGCGAGGCCGGTGGGGGCCGTGAGGGCCGCGCAGAAGCCCTTGGTCAGGCGGGTGGCGAGGAGCAGCCACGGGTCCTGGGCGAGGGCGCTGAGTACGGACGCGGCGGCGAAGGCGAGGAGGGCTGCCAGGTAGACGCGGCGGCGGCCGAGGAGGGTCACCACGCGGGCGCCGAAGAGGAGCAGTCCGCCGAAGCCGGCGGCGAAGCCGGTCATCGCCCACTGGGTGACGGTCGGCGCCGCTCCCAGGTCCGTGCCGATGGCGGGCAGTGCCACCACCGCCACGGACACCTCCAGCGCGTCGATGAGCATGTTGCCGGCGAGGACGAGCAGCAGGCCCCACAGCCGGGGGCCGAACCGCTCGTCCGGGCCGGCCGCGACCGGTGACGGAAGGGTCCTGGTCACCGCGTCACCCGAGGAGGGTGCCGCCGCTCGCGTCGACGAAGGAGCCGGTGACCCAGCGGGCGTCGTCGGAGACGAGGAAGGCGATGACGTCGGCGACGTCCTGCGGTTCGCCGACCCGGTTGAAGGTGGACAGCGCCGACATGGCCTCGACGGCCTCGGGGATGCCGAACACCGGGTTGCCGTTGCGGGTGATGCCGGGGGCGACGCTGTTCACGGTGATACCGCGCGGGCCCAGCAGCTTGGCGTAGTGCAGGGCGAGTTGTTCCACCGCGCCCTTGCTCATGGCGTACGCGATCTCGTCGGGGTTGGCGAACCGGGTCAGCCCCGAGGAGATGTTCACGATCCGGCCGCCGTCGGGCATGTTCACCAGCGCCCGCTGGATGACGAAGAACGGTGCCCTGGCGTTGACCGCGAAGATCCGGTCGAACTGCTCCGGGGTGGTGTCCTCGGCCTTGACCCCGCCCATCACACCGGCGTTGTTGACCAGGATGTTCAGCTCGGTCTCGCCGGTGCGCTCCTTCAGTCCCGCCTCCAGGGCGAGGAACAGCTCGTGGACGTCGCCGGGGGTGCCCAGCTCCGCCTTGACCGTGAACGCCCGGCCGCCGTCCTTCTCGATCCCGGCGACCACCTCGGCGGCGGCATCCTCGCTGGTGCCGTAGTGCACGGCGACCAGCGCGCCGTCGGCGGCCAGCCGCTCGGCGGTGGCCCGGCCCATGCCCCGGCTGGCGCCGGTGACAAGGGCGGTCTTTCCGGTCAGGTTGCCCATCTTCCTTCTCCTGCCAGTCAGTTGTGGTGATCGGACAGCGGCACGCGCGGTGGGCGCGAACCAGCGGCCCAGGGCCTCGCGCAGCCCGTCCGCCGAGCCGCCGGCCCAGGCGACGTAACCGTCGGGTCGTACGAGTACGGCCCCGAAGGAGAGCGGGCCGGTGTCCAGGGGCCGTGCGGTGACCGTGTCGACGGAGGCCGACCAGTCGCCGGCCGCTCCGGCCAGCGACTCGTCCGTCACGAGCAGCAGCCCGCGTGCCGAGTGCAGCAGTTCGGCGGTGGTCGCCCCCGAGTCGAGCCGCAGCTCGGGCAGCCGTGCGCCGACGAGCCCGGTCCGCTCGTCGCCGTACGGCACGCCGCCGTACCGCACGTCGAGTCCGCTGATCATCCCGGCGAGGTGCGCCCGGGCCTTCTCGTACGAGGTGAGTTCGCCGACGACCGAGCGGACCGGGTCCACCTCGGGCCCGCCGAGCAGCAGCCGGGCCTGGGCGCGGATGTTGGACAGGACGCGATGCCCGACCGCGTGCCGTTCGTCGTGATAGGTGTCCAGCAGCCCCGCCGGGGCCCGGCCGAGGACGGTGGCCGCGAGCTTCCAGCCCAGGTTGACGGCGTCCTGGAGGCCGAGGTTGAGGGCCTGGCCGCCGATCGGCATCTGCTGGTGGGCCGCGTCGCCGGCGAGCAGCACCCGGCCCGCGCGATAGCGCTCGGCCTGCCGGGAGGCGTCGCCGAAGGAGTTGACCCACAGCGGGGTGCCGTGTGCGATGTCCTCGCGGGTGACGTCCCGCCAGGCGGTCACGATGTCGGCGAACTCCGCCTCGCCCGAGCCGCGGGGAGGGGTGCCGAACCGGTGGACCATCACCCGGGTGACGCCGTCACCGCGCCGGGCGGCGATGGCGAGCCCGTTCGGCAGCCGCTGGAACCTCCGGTTCGGGATGTCGATGCCGTCTACGTCGGCGCGGATCAGCTCCCGTTCGGCGTCGTTGCCGGGGAAGGGGATGCCCGCGAGCCGTCGTACGACGGAGTGCTCGCCGTCGCAGCCGACGACGTAACGGGCCGTGAACTCCGCCCGCCGACCCAGGTGTTCGGCCACCACGGTGACGCGGTCACCGTCCTCCCGCAGGGCGACGACCTGGTGGCCGCGCAGCACCCGCGCCCCGAGCCGCTCCGCCCAGGCGCCGAGGAGTTCCTCGGTGCGGGTCTGCGGGACCTTCCACTGCCCGGGGTGGCTGCTGGGCAGGGTGAGGTCGAGCGGCAGGCCGCCGAAGTGGCCGCGGGGTTCGTGGGGCGGCGGCTCGGGGTCGCCGAAGCCGCCGGGCCCGTCGAGCAGGCCGCGCTGCCGCAGCAGCTCCATGGTGCGGGCGTGCAGGGTGGACGCCCGTGACTCCGTCGTCGGGGCGTCCAGCCGTTCCAGTACGGTCACTTCGGCGCCGCCGAGCCGCAGCTCCCCGGCGAGCATCAGCCCGACGGGTCCGGCGCCGACCACCACGACGTGCGTCTCGACAGCGTCGGCACCGGCCATGGGTCAGCGCCTCGCTTCGGCGTACGCCTTGGCGTGGTTCAGGGTGGCGCGGCTGTTGGTGCTGAGCGCGCCCTGGACGTAACTGCGGGCCTCGGCGACCCCCGCGTCGGGACCGAGGATCTTCTCGATGTTCTCGGGCCGCAGCACGACGGTGTGCTGCGAGGAGGCGAAGGTGCCCGCGTCGGTCTCGCGGAAGGTCCAGTAGCCGGTGTGCAGGTTCATCAGAGCCGGCAGGGTGGTCTGCTTGTAGGCGATCTTCCGGCCGTCCAGGCAGACCCGGTACGACTTGGTGGTGTGCGTCGAGCCGTCCTTGGCGCGGGTGTCCATCTCCAGGGTCTGCAGCCCCGGGGTGTCCTCGGTGAGGCGGACGGTCGCCACGTGCGGCAGCCGCTCGGACCAGCGGTCGGCCTCGTTGACGAAGTCGTAGAGGTCCTTGGCGGAGCCGTCGACCTCGACGGTGTCCTCGAAGGAGAAGGTCAGCTCCTCGGAGGCGGTGGCGAGTTCGACGTTGGTCTTCAGCGCGGCCAGCTCGGAACGGGAGTTGCGGTCGACGGCCTCGTCGATCCAGGCGAGCCCGGCCGGGTCGTCGTCGACGGCGGTGTAGTCGTGCAGCAGCCGGATCCGGGCGGTGCCGGCGCCGAGCGGCTCGATGATCCAGCCGCCGCCCATGCTCGCGACGGGCGGCGTGGAGACGGTCTGCCGGAAGGTGATCCGCAGTCCGTCCGGGTCCAGCACCCGGCGCGACGTCCAGTTCTTGGCATCGCCGTTGGCGGTGGCCCAGATCCCGATGAGCTCCTCGTTGCCGGAGCGCTCCAGGTGGTCGACGTAGATGGTCGGCGGGAAGATCCGCGGCCAGTTGGCCACGTCGGCGATCAGCCGGTAGACCTCGGCGGCCGGCGCCGAGACGGTGATCTCGTGCTCGACTTCCTTGCGCTCGGACATGGGTGAACTCCTAGAGGATGCCGGGGTTTTCAGAAATTGCCGAGGCCGCCGCAGACGTTGAGGGCCTGGGCGGTGATGGAGGCGGCGGTGTCGGAGGCGAGGTAGCCGACGAGTCCGGCGACCTCTTCGGGGGTGGAGTAGCGGCCGAGCGGGATCTTCGCCGTGAACTTGTCGAGGATGGCGTCCTCGGAGGTGGCGTAGGCCGACGCGTAGCCGGCGCGGACGCGCTGGGCCATGGGGGTCTCGACGTATCCCGGGCAGACGGCGTTGACGGTGATCCCGGTGGGGGCCAGCTCGTTGCCCAGGGCCTTGGTGAAGCCGACGACCCCGTGCTTGGAGGCGGAGTACGGCGCCCCCAGCACCACGCCCTGCTTGCCCGCCGTCGAGGCGATGTTGATGATCCGCCCCCGGCTCTTGTCCCGCATGCCGCCGGTGGTGAGGGCGGCGCGGGTGAGGCGGAAGACGCTGTTGAGGTTGGTCTCGACGACGTCGTACCAGAGCTCGTCGTCGATGTCGGCGGTCACTCCGCCGCCGGACCGGCCGGCGTTGTTGACCAGGACGTCGACGGTGCCGTAGCGGTCGACGGCCGCCTGGACGAAGTTCGCGATGGACAGCGCGGACCGGACGTCGAGGGTGGCCCCGTCGACCTCCAGTCCCTCCGCGCGCAGTTCCTTGACGGTCCGCTCCACGTTCGCGGCGTCGCGGGAGCCGATGAAGACGCGGTGGCCCTGCTGGGCCAGCAGCCGCGCCGAGGCGAGGCCGATTCCGCTGGTGGCGCCGGAGACCAGGGCGACCTTCTGCTGCTGTTCGGACATGTCTGCCGCTCCCTTTCAGGGCGTTCAGGTCTTTCGGGCATGGGGATGCCGCCGGCGCCCGGAACGAACGGGGGCGGGCGCCGGCGGCCGGAGGGGAGGGACGGAGAGAGGTCAGGCCGCGGTGGCGGTGACGTCACCGAGCTGCGTGTTGACGAGGGCGAGCAGCTCGCGGGGGGTCTTCGCCTCGGTCACGACGGTGTCGTCGAGCGTGATGGCGTACTCCCGCTCGATGCGTCCGCAGGTCTCCAGGATGGCGAGCGACTCGTAGCTGAGCTCCTCGAAGTCGGTGTCGAGGATGTCCCCGTCGAGATCGACGCTCTCATCGGCACCGGCGGCCTCCAGCAGGATCCGCTTGAGGTCGTCGAGGGTGAAGGGCTGGGTGGCCACGGTGATCTTCCTTTCGGTTCTACGAATCGTTTCCACGAACGGGAACACCCGCCCTTCCGGCCCGGCGTGGGAGAGAGTGGTGGACCGGAAGGGCGGGTGTGTCTTGAGGGGGCGGGGGTCGGCGGGGGCTGGGGGGACGCTTACCGGCGCTTGCAGGGTGCCGCTGCGCCCACCCGTGCCGCCTGGGGGCACCTCCCAGGCCCTTGAGGCACTGGGGGAGGCACGACTGCCCGCAGCTGGGTAGGACGCGGCTGGGCAGCGCCCCGTAAGGGGCGCGGGGAACTGCGCGACCAGCCCCCACCGGCCCGCGGCCGGACCGCGACACCCGCCCCTGCGGTCCCGGGCGGCCTACGCCCGCACGACCATCGCCGAGTTGAACCCCGCGTAGCCCCGCGCCAGCACCAGCGCCGTCCGTACCTCGGTCAGCCGCGCCTCCCCCACCACCAGGTCGAGGTCATAACCCGCCTCCGGCGAGACATGCACCGTCGCCGGCACGACCCCGTCCCTGATCGCGAGCAGCGCCGTCGCCACGTCCAGCGGCGCCGCCCCCGAGTACAGCCGCCCGGTCATCGTCTTCGGCGCGGTCACCGGCACCCCGTGCGGCCCGAACACGGCGTTCAACGCGTCCGCCTCCACCCGGTCCAGCTCCGGCACGGCCGCCGCGTCGGCGAACACGACGTCCACGTCGCCCGCGTCCACGCCCGCATCAGCGAGGGCCAGTTCGACGGCCTTGCGCAGCCCCGGCGGCCGCTCGCTCCCCGGCGCCGGATCGAACGTCGCGCCGTACCCGGCGATCTCCCCGTACACCCGGGCGTCCCGCCGCGCGGCCGTCTCCTCGGCCTCCAGGATCAGGATCGCCCCACCCTCACCGGCCACATGCCCGGCCGCGGCCGGGTCGAACGGCAGATACGACCGCTCGGGCTCCTCCGACGTGGACAGCCGGTCGCTGGCCAGCTGCGCCACCCACCCCCACGGGCAGATGGACGCGTCGATCGCCCCGGAGACGATGAGCCGTGTCCCCTTCCGGATCTGCCGGCGCGCGTGGGCCAGCGCCTCAAGGCCGCCCGCCTGGTCCGAGACGACGACCCCGCTCGGCCCCTTCATCCCGTTGCGGATGGAGATCTGGCCGCTGTTGACGGCGTAGAACCAGGCGAACGACTGGTATGCCGAGACGAACTGGCTGCCCTGGCTCCACAGCTTCTGCAGCTCGCCCTGGCCGAACTCGAAACCACCGGAGGAGCTGGCGGTGACCACGCCCATGTCGTAGGCGGGCAGGTCGGCCGGGGTGACGTCCGCGTCGGCCAGCGCCCAGTCCGTCGCGACGAGCGCGAGGCGGGTCATGTGGTCGGTCTGGGCGAGCAGCCGGTTCGGGAGATGGTCGGCGGCGGTGAACCCGGGGACCTCGCCGGCCAGTTTCGCCGGGTACCCGGACGGGTCGAACCGGGTGATCCGGGCGATCCCGCTCTTGCCGGCGCGGGCCGCCGCCCAGTAGTCGGCGGTACCGAGGCCGTTGGGTGCGGCGATGCCGAGCCCGGTCACAACCGTGCGCGTGCTCATGCTGCCGTGCTCCTCTCCGGTCGGGCGAGCACCATCGCGCTCTGGAAGCCGCCGAACCCGCTGCCCACGGTGAGCACCGCGTCGGTGCGGTGCTCACGGGCGGTGAGCGGCACGTAGTCCAGGTCGCACTCGGGGTCGGGAGTGTGCAGGTTCGCCGTCGGGGGCACCACGTTGTGCTCCATGGCGAGGACCGACGCGGCGATCTCGATGGAGCCGATCGCGCCGAGCGAGTGCCCGACCATCGACTTGATGGAGGACACCGGGGTCCGGTACGCGTGGTCGCCGAGGCTCTTCTTGAACGCGGCGGTCTCGTGCCGGTCGTTCTGCTTGGTGCCCGAGCCGTGCGCGTTGATGTAGTCGATGGCCTCGGGGTTGAGGCGGGCCTCGCCCAACGCGACCGTGATCGCCTCGGCCATCTCCGCGCCGTCCGGGCGCAGTCCGGTCATGTGGAAGGCGTTGCAGCGGGAGGCGTACCCGGCGATCTCGGCGTAGATGTGCGCCCCCCGGCTCCGCGCCGCCTCCAGCTCCTCGAGGACGAAGACAGCCGACCCCTCGCCCAGCACGAACCCGTTGCGGGTGCCGTCGAAGGGGCGGGAGGCGTGCTCGGGGTCGTCGTTGCGCGGGGTGGTGGCCTTGATGGCGTCGAAGCAGGCCAGGGTGATCGGGGAGATCGGGGCGTCGGTGGCGCCGGCGATCATCGCGCAGGCGGAACCCTCCCGGATCAGCTCGACGGCGTGCCCGACGGAGTCCAGCCCCGAGGTGCAGCCGGTGGACACGACGGTGGCCGCGCCCTCGGCCCCCACCGACCAGGCCACCTCGGCGGCGAAGGAGCTGGGCACCAGGTAGTTGTAGAGGTGCGGGACGGCGTAGGTGTGGTCGACCAGTTCGAGCCGGCCGCCGTCGCTGACCACCCGGTACTCCTGGTCGAGGCCCATGGTCGCGCCGACCGCGCTGCCGATGGTGACCCCGATCCGGTGCGGGTCGGCGCCGGACAGGTCGAGCCCGCTGTCGGCGAGTGCCTCGCGGGCGCTGACGACGGCCAGCTGGGCCGCGCGGTCCATCCGGCGTATCTCCTGCGGGCCGAGCCCGTGGTCCTCGGGGTCGAAGTCGACCTCGGCGGCGACCCGGGACCGGAAGGAGGAGGGGTCGAAGAAGGTGATGCCGCGGGTCGCGGTGCGGCCCTCGCTGAGCAGGTTCCAGAAGTTCTTCGTGCCGACACCGCCGGGGGCGATGACGCCGACCCCGGTGATGACCACTCGCCTGGCGTTCACGCCCGGCCCTCCCAGTCGTAGAAGCGCGTGGCGACCGCGTCGGCGGGCGAGCGCCAGGTGGCGGGGTCGTACGCCTCGATGAACGGCTTGAGGTCCTCGCTGATCCGCACGAACCGCGGGTCGGTCTTGGCCGACTCGATCAGCTCACCGCCGTTGTCGGTGTCGAAGTGCTGGAGGTGGAAGTACAGCCCGCGGTAGGCGAACAGCTCACGCCGCCGGGTGCCCATCAGATGCGGCATCTCGGTCTCGTCGAACTCCTTGAACAACCGGGCGACTTCCTGACTGTGAGCGGGCTCCATACGGGCGACGATCAGGGTGCTGTGCATGGTTCACTCCTCAAAGAGGCCAAGGAAAAGCGCCCCGACAGGGGCGCGGGGCTGCAATTGATTTGCGGCTGCCGCCGCGTGGGCGCGACCAGCCACAACGGCGGGGCAGCCGCACGACGACAGATCGCGGCACTCACGGCAGCGCACGAAGCAGCGCACTCCGCCGCACACTCACCGCACAGGCCCGAACCACCGCTCAAGAGCCATCGGCAGATCCGCGTGACTACCCGGCGCCGCCCAGGCCACATAGCCGTCGGGCCTGACCAGCACGGCCGTGGTCCCCGCGAGCGGGCTGTCGGCCGGTACCTCCGCCACCGCCGTCACCACGTCCACCCGGTCCCGCCAGGCCCAGGCGCGTTCCCGCAGCCTGGCGTTGTCGGCGAGGTCGAGCAGGACACCCCGCCCGGCGCGCAGCGCCTCCGTGCTGGAGGCCACCCTCTTGTGGCCGGCGAGCGGCACGTTCGGCAGGCGTCGGCCGAGCAGCGCGTGGCCGCCCCCGTCGAGGTCGTAGTGGATCTCAAGCCCGGAGACCATCGCCGCCAGGTGCTTGCTGACCTCGGGATAGCGGATCAGCTCGTTCAGCACGTCGCGCAGCGGCTGGACCTCGGGGCCGGACAGGAACAGCAGGCCCTGCGCCCGGGTGTTCATCATCAGCCGCTGCCCGACCGGGTGCCGTTCGTCGTGGTACGTGTCGAGCAGCGCCTCCGGGGCCCGGCCCCGCACCACCGCGCCCAGCTTCCAGCCCAGGTTCACGGCGTCCTGGATGCTGGTGTTCATGCCCTGGCCGCCGGCCGGCAGATGGATGTGCGCGGAGTCCCCGGCGAGCAGGATCCGGCCGCGCCGGTACTCGGTGACCAGGCGCGTCCCGTCGCCGAAGGACGAGATCCACACCGCTTCGGCGTGCGAGATGTCGTCGCCGGTCAGCCGCTGCCAGGCCGCCGCGGCCTCCGCCCAGGTGGGCGGCTTGTCGCGGCGCTGCGGCGGGGTGCCGCGCTCGCAGATGATCAGCCGGGTGATGCCGCCGGGCAGCGGCCCGACCATGACCATCCCGCCGGGCAGGGTCTCGCCGATCATCCGGGGCTCCAGCTCGATGCCCTTGACGTCGGCGAGGTACATCTCCAGCGTCGACGGCGTGCCCGGGAAGTCGAAGCTGGCGGCCTTGCGGATGGTGGAGCGGCCGCCGTCGCAGCCGACCAGGTACTCGGCGCGCAGCCGGTGCACGCCCTCGGGGCCGCGCACCTCGACCTCGACGCTGTCCTCCTTCTCCTTGACGGACAGCACCTCGTGCCGGCGCCGGATGTCCGCGCCGAGCCGGCCGGCCCACTCCTCCAGGACGGTCTCGGTGACCGACTGAGGGATCGTTTTGGCAGCCTGGTGGGCGCCGTCGAGTACACCGAAGTCGACCGGCAGGCCGCCGAAGTGGCCCACGTTGCTGACCTCGATGTCCCCGAAGCGGGGCAGCAGTCCGCGCTGGTCGAAGACCTCCATGGTGCGGGCGGTGAAGCCGAGGCCGCGCGACTCTCCGGTGCGCGCGGGCAGCTTCTCCAGAACGATGACGTCGGCGCCCGCGAGCCGTAGCTCGCCCGCGAGCATCATGCCGGCCGGCCCGGCGCCCACGACGATGACTTGTGCGTCCATGACACTCCTCGGGAACGGTTCCGTACGGTCCCGTCGGGGAGACCGTCGGCGAAGACGAACTGTCAGCGGTACAGGCGCCCGATCGCCCGGTTGGCCGCGTGCGCGGCCGCCGCGTGCCGCGGGTCGGGCCTCAGCGCCTCGTGCCGTACGGCCACTTCGGCGAGCTTGATGGCGTGCTCGTCGCCGATCTGGACGGCCTCGGCGAACAGGCCGGCCGGGTCGGGGGCGGCCGGCAGCGGGGCCGCGGGCCGGGGTACGGCGTGGAACCAGTTGAGCATCGTGCGGCTGACGGCCCGCGCGACCTGGTACGACGGCCACCGCTGGTCCTCCGGCAGGTGCTCCACCACCAGCCGTACGGCGGCCGGCCCGGTGACCGAATGGATCAGTGGAATCGGGTGCGGAAGGGAGAGCGTGGCGTAGATCCCGGAGAACTCGGCGACGAGTTCGTCCAGCGCCCCTACGACATCGCCGCCGCCACCATCCTCCTCGACGACGACCCCGCCCTCCGAGTACCGAGCCGCCCAGTACCCCAGCCCCTGGGCCAGCTCGGCCAGTTGCAGGCGGCTGTCGGGCCCGGCCGTCACCACCGCCCGGACCGCGTGCGCGGTACGGATCACCCCGTGCGTGAGCACCCCGGACATGCCGGGCAGCAGCCGGGGCCACCAGCGGGCCAGTACGTCGGTCCACCGGCCCTCGGCCAGCTCCCGTTCGAACAGGGCCGTCCAGTCGGCGACCCGGCCGAAGTCGCCGAGCGCCTGCCGCCAGTCGGCCTCGTCCGCCGGGTCGATGGTGAACCGCCGCTCGGGCACGTCGTGGAAGGTGTGGCTGCGCAGATGCCCCTCCACCCAGTCGGGCACCTCGTCGGCGTATCCCATGTGCGCCAGGGCCTCGGCGGCCATCGGGGCGTGGTTGACGAAGCTGCGCCCGTGCTCGTACCCCACGGAACGCAGCCGTTCCAGCGCTCCGTTCATGGCGTCGGTATAGGTGAATGCTGCCAAGGCGATCAGTCCTTGATCTCGCAGATCGCGACGCCGGCTGCGAGGGCCTGCCCCACCTCGGCGGAGATCCCGGTCACGGTGCCGGAGCGGTGCGCGGTGAGCGGCTGCTCCATCTTCATGGCTTCAAGTACGACGACCAGGTCGCCCGTCTCGACCGTCTGCCCCTCGGTGACGGCGACCTTGACGACGGTGCCCTGCATGGGAGAGGTGAGGGTGTCCCCGAAGGCGGCGGGCGCGGAACCGCCGGCGCCGCGGCGGCGGGACCGGGCGGCGGCGGCCCCCGCGAGCGTACGGTCCGGGACCCGGCCCAGAACCGCCGGCAGCGAGACCTCCAGCCGGTGTCCGCCGACCTCGACGACGACCGTCTCGCGACCGGCCCCGTCCGCCTCGGGACCGGCAGCCGGAGCCGCCATGAAGGCCTCGATGTCGTTGACGAACTCGGTCTCGATCCACCGGGTGTGGACGGTGAACGGCCCCTCGGCCGGGGCGAACGCCGGGTCCCGCACCACCGCCCGGTGGAACGGGAGCGCCGTGGCCATCCCCTCGACGCGGAACTCGTCGAGCGCCCGCGCGGCCCGCTCCAGCGCCTCCGTGCGGGTGCGGCCGGTGACGATCAGCTTGGCCAGGAGCGAGTCCCAGGCCGGGCCGATCACGCTGCCCGACTCCACGCCGGCGTCCAGCCGTACCCCCGGACCCGACGGCGGCTCGAAGACCGTCACCGTGCCCGGCGCGGGCAGGAAGCCCCGGCCCGGATCCTCGCCGTTGATCCGGAACTCGACGGAATGGCCCCGCGACTCGGGGTCGTCGTAGCCGAGTTCCTCGCCGTCCGCGATCCGGAACATCTCCCGCACCAGGTCGATGCCGGCGACCTCCTCGGTCACCGGGTGCTCGACCTGGAGCCGGGTGTTGACCTCCAGGAAGGAGACCGTGCCGTCCTGTCCGACCAGGAACTCGCAGGTCCCCGCGCCGACATACCCGGCCTCCCGCAGGATCGCCTTCGAGGCGCGGTACAGCTCGGCGGTCTGTTCCGCCGTCAGGAACGGTGCCGGAGCCTCCTCCACCAGCTTCTGGTGCCGACGCTGCAACGAGCAGTCACGCGTCGATACGACGACCACGTGGCCGTACCGGTCCGCGAGGCACTGCGTCTCCACGTGCCGTGGCCGGTCCAGGTAGCGCTCCACGAAGCACTCCCCGCGTCCGAAGGCGGCCACCGCCTCCCGCACCGCCGACTCATAGAGTTCCGGCACCTCCTCCAGCGTCCGGGCGACCTTCAGCCCGCGCCCGCCGCCGCCGAACGCGGCCTTGATCGCGATCGGCAGCCCGTGTTCCTCCGCGAAGGCCACGACCTCGTCGGCGCCGCCCACCGGGTCCGGCGTGCCGGCGACCAGGGGGGCGCCCGCCCGCTGGGCGATGTGCCGGGCCGCCACCTTGTCGCCGAGGTCGCGGATGGCCTGCGGCGGCGGCCCGATCCAGGTCAGGCCCGCGTCCAGGACCGCCTGCGCGAACTCGGCGTTCTCGGAGAGGAACCCGTAGCCGGGGTGGACGGCGTCCGCCCCGGTCTCCCGGGCGGCCCGCAGGACCTTCCCGATGTCCAGGTAGCTGGTGGCCGGGGTGTCACCGCCCAGGGCGAAGGCCGCGTCGGCGACCCGGACGTGGAGGGCGTCCCGGTCCGGGTCCGCGTAGACGGCCACGCTCGCGATCCCGGCGTCCCGGCAGGCCCGGGCCACGCGTACGGCTATCTCGCCACGGTTGGCGATGAGCACCCTGCGCATGTCAGGACGCCTGCCGGGTGTGCTGGAAGCGGTCCGCGCCGGTCTCCAGCGGGCCCAGGGAGCCGTCGAAGAAGATCAGCGGCTCCAGGCCGTGCTCGGGGACGCCCAGCTCCACCACCTCGCCGATGACGATGTCGTGGTCGCCGGCCGTGTGCACGTCGACCGTGGTGCACGTCAGGTGGGCGAGGGCCTCGCTGAGCACGGGCAGCCCGTCCTCGGTGAAGTGATGCGGGACGCCCTCGAAGGCGGTGGCGTCGGTCCGGCGCCCGGCGAAGTGCCGGGCCAGCGGCTGCTGCCGTCCGGACAGGAAGTTCACGGTGAACCCGCCGCTCTGCTCCAGGAGCGTGTGCAGCCGGGAGTGCTGGTGCAGACAGAACAGCACCAGTGGGGGTTCCAGCGAGACGGACGTGAACGAGTTGACGGTGGTGCCGTCCGCGTCGCCGTCGGGGCCGGTGGTGATGACCGTGACGCCGGTCGTGAACAGGCCGCACACGCGGCGCAGACTCAGTGGCTCGATGGGCCCGGTCTCTCGGGCACGGGTCAGCGATCGCGCTGATGCGGACATGCGCATCCCTTTCGTGGAGTCGGAGTGGTGTCGCGCCGGACACAGGAGCGTGCGGACCTTCGCCCCGGCCTCGACGCTTCGGCACCACAAGGCCCGGTCAGCCGCCCGGTGCCAGCGGTGAGGCAGGAACCCCGGCCCCGGAAGACCGCAGCGGCGGTCCGGTTCGCGGAGTACCGCAGCCGGTCGCCGGAGAGCCACCCCGCAAGCCGTCTGGGGCGGCGGTTGGCCGACGGCGCGCCAGGGGGCCGTCCGTCTCGCGGACGCGGGCCCTGCTGTCGTACCTCGTGGCCGTCGACCGGGAGTTCTCACGCCGGTTGATCGTCCGCTCGGCTTCGTTCCCGTGCTCGTGGATCATCTTGTCGAAGCGGGTGAGCGGGCCGGCCGTCGGCGCCGTGGCGCCGAGACGGGCGGCCCGCCGGTGTCCCGGCTCCGGCAGGGTGTGATCGATCCGGCGTCTGCGCCCGACCACTTCACCTGCACGTCGACGGGAATGCCGTCGCCTTCTCAACGCCTCGGACCGAGAGCCGAACAGGGTTGCCGGACAGAGGTACTGATCAGTTCTTCACGGCGACGGCGGCGAATCCGGCGGCGTCCTCCCGGCTGGTCTGGTAGTCCGCGTCGTCCGCTCGCTCCTCCTCCGTCTCCCACTCGTTGACGGACACCACACCGGGTTCGAGCACCGTCCAGCCCTCGGTGTCGACGAACTGCCCGATCTCCGAGCGAGAACGCTGGGCGAGGTCGACCTGGAGCTTGGTGTACAGCTCGCCGACCGCGGTCCGCACCGGTGCGGAGACGTAGTCGGGGCTGGAGTGGGTGATGACGATGAAGCTGCCGGGCGCCAGCGCTTCCTTGTAGCGCTCGACGGTGCCGTACGGGTCGTCGGCGGCGACCGCGAAGTGCAGGAGCGCGCCGAACAACACCCCCACCGGCTGGGAGAAGTCGAGGAGTTCCTTGGTGGCCGGGGCCGAGAGCACGGCGCCGGGATCGCGGAAGTCCGCCTCGACGTACGCCGTGCGGCCGTCCGAGGACTCACCCAGGATGCGGCGGGCGATGTCCCCGACGACCGGGTCGTTGTCGTTGTAGACGACCTTGGCCTCGGGCGCGATCTCGTGGGTGGCACCGACGGCCGGGATACCGCTGCCGAGGTCCAGGAACTGGCTGACGCCGCGCCGGGTGGCGGTGCGGACCGCGCGGTTGAGGAAGCGCCGGTTGGCGCGTGCCCCCACCGGGCCGCCGGGCAGCAGCTTCACGATGCCGTCGGCCGCGGCACGGTCCACGGGGAGGCTCTCGGAGCCGCCGAGGAAGTAGTCCATGATCCGCGCGGAGTTCGGGAACTGTTCGGGTGTACGGGTCTCGGTCATGTCGACACATCCTTGGTCAGGGGTTGCAGAGTTCGGGCGGGGAGTCCGCGCACGACCGCACGGAGCGGAGAGTTTGGATTACGCAAATCGTTCACTCTCATGACAAAATGACTCAGGCCGTGAGCGTGGTCTTCGCACGCTCACCGTGTCAACGGGCGTTTTCCAGCGGCCCGGTTGCGGGCACCCCGAGGTCCTTTCGGCGAGGCCGACTGAAGCGCTTCATGGCCGGCCGCTCGACCAGCGCGTACAGCAGGTAGGCGAGCGCGGTGGTGACGACCCAGAGCAGCAGTGCCAGTCCGATTCCCTCGGCGAGGGTGTAGGGGCCGTGCTTGGAGAGGATGTGACGCTCGGCTCCGATCAGCACGGTGGCCTGCATCAGGTAGACCGCGAACGAGACTTCGCCGAGCCACTTCATCACCCGTCCGCGGAACGGCGAGCGCTTTGCCCGGATGTCGGCGACCGCGGTGGCGGCGATGAGCAGGCCGATCGGGGCCGCCCAGATCGCGCAGAGGGAGTACAGGAGAGGGATCTGGAGCGACACGTAGTACGCGATGGCGGTCAGCACCACCGCCTGCCACATCCGCACGCCCACCCACCGATCGGTCAGCACGATCCGGGCGAGCAGCATGCCGAGGACGAACTCCAGCATCCGTACCGGCGGAAGGTTGTAGATGAACCAGTTCTGGATCTCGTTCGTCTGCCAACCGGGGAGGGTCACGTCACTGGGCAGCACGGCGGACGCGAACACGGGTACCGCGACGATGGCGGCCAGGAGGGCCACGGCCCAGGCCCACAGCCGTGCCGGGGAGATCTTGTTCACCGCGCGGTACAGCAGCGGGAAGCACAGGTAGAAGACGAGCTCGCAACCGAGCGACCAGCTCGGCTGGTTGACGCTGAACGTCACCAACGGGTCCCAGGACCAGGTCTGCACGAGGAACAGGTTGGGCAGCCACTGCTTCCAGGAGGTGATGGTCGCGCCGGCGAAGACCACCAGTGCGAGCACGAAGGTGACCAGGTGGTTGGGGAACAGCTTGACCACGCGGCGGCGCATGAACAGGAGCGGGGTGTCCGAGGGGCGGGCGGACCAGGTGAGGATGAATCCGCTGAGGATGAAGAAGAACGAGACTCCGAGGCCGCCCGCGACATTGAACACCCGAGCGATCTCCTTCCCGGTCTCGCCGCTGAAAAGGCCCATGTTGGCGGTGGTGACGTGGCAGACGAACACGGCCGTCGCCGCATAGAACCGGAGCCCTGTCAGCGACGGCAGCGAGGTCAGCGATGGTGTCCGCCCGGATCGGCCGGGCGGGGCCGCTTGGGGGTACTCGGTGGTGGCCATGGATCCCTCCTTCGTATGGCATGGTCGACAAGGAGCCGCTTTCGCGGCACGAAAGAACACCGCACGACGGGCCGGAGAGCCTGCGGTGCGGTGTCGATGGCGATGGGGTCCTGGCCCCGGGCCGGTTAGCCGGCCTCACATCCCGAGCCCAGCCGGGGCGAGTCCGCGGGGGCGTTCCCGCAGGCGCTCCTGCCGGCGGGAGGGTTCATCGCCGGAAGTCGGCGCTGCGGTGCTCGACCCAGGACGCGTACGTGTGGGCCGCTCGGCCCATGGCGGGCTCAGCGGTGGAGACGGGCTCCGCCCTGCCGTCGGCCGCGTCCTCGAGCTGGTCGAGCAGGAAGTCGGCGGCCTGGGGCGGCATCTGCCGGACCAGGTGCGCGTGCGCCTGGGAGCGCGGGATCTCCTCGTACTCCGCCGTCACGCCGAGCACTTCGGCGATGATCCGTACACGCTCCGACGGGTTCAGCGATTCGGGCCCGGTGAACGAGACGTGGTCCAGGGGCCGGGCGGATGTCAGGGCCGCGGACGCCACCGCGGCGATGTCACGCTCGTCCACGGGTGCCGTGGCGGCTTTGGCGTAGGGACCGCGGACGACTCCTGCCGAAGCGATCTGGTCCGCCCAGGAGAGGTCGTTCGCCATGAAGAGGGTGGGGCGCACAAATGTGGCGTCGATCCCGGAGGCTCGCACCTGCGCCTCGTTGCTCTGGTGTGCTTCGCCGATCCACCCCGGGACGGGGAAGGCCGCCGCCGAGGAGGAGAGCAGCACGATCCGGTCGAGGCCGCTTCGGCGTGCGTGACCGAGGAAGGCCTCGAGTTCCCCGAAGAGCGGGAAGAGGAAGGCCCGTTGTACCCCGTCGAGTGCGGCGGACAGCGTGTCGGGCTGGGTGAAATCCCCTTCGACCACTTCGGCCTCGGCCGGCAGGCCGCTGCCGGTGGGGTTCCGGGTGAGCGCGCGCACCTGCTCACCCGCGGCGAGGAGTTCGCGGACGATGTTGCGGCCGACGTTTCCGGTGGAGCCGGTGACCAAGATCATGAGAGTCCTCTCTCTGCGTACCCGGGCAAGGGCGTGCGGGGTGTTCACGGAGGGCGCGGACGCCTGTGGCACTGAGCCGTCAGAGTGCGGCGGCGGTCTCCCACATGTCCCGCAACGACCGCCGGACGTCGATCTTCGGCGCCCAGCCCAGCAGTCGGCGCGCACTGCGGATGTCGGCCCGGGTCCAGGCACCTCCGTTGGAGTTCACCGGTCCGGACGTCAGATCGAGCACGTCGGGGTCCTGTCCGGCCTCGGCGACGAGCAGTTCGAGCATCCGGCGCATGTCGAGCGCTTCGCCCCGCCCGATGTTGACGGTCCGCCCGGCGAGTGTGGATTCCGCCGCCCGTACTACCGCGTCGGCCAGATCCCGTACGTCGACGTAGTCCCGTTTGTCCCGACTCACCTCGAGCCGCAGCCGGGCACCGGCCGGTAGTGCGCGGAGCCTGCGCACTACCGAACCGAGGAAGCTGCCGGCCGCCGCGTCCGGGCCGAACACGTTCACCACGCGCAGCACGATCCCCTGCACCCGGCCCGCCCGAGTCGCCCGCAGCACGGCTTCCGTGCCGGCCAGCTTCGAGAGTGCGTACGGCGTCTGTGGTCTCGGCTCGTACGACTCACTCGTCACCGTGCCGTACGGCACCGGGCCGTATTCGTGGACGGAACCGATCTGCAAGAGCCGCGGTGGTGCGGGCAGCAGCCCGGCGGCGTCCAGCAGGCGCTGGACGAGCTCGACGTGAACGTGCTGGTTGTCCTCCGTGGACGCGGACCACCCTCCGACGGCGTTCACCATCAGCCGGGCACCCGCCGCCGTCATGACCTCGGCGATCTCGGCGGGCGAGGTCACGGAAAGATCCAGTTCGACGAACCTGCTGCCTGCTGCCGTCGGCGGCCGCTTCCTGGCAACCGCGAGGACACGGTAGCCCGTTGTCTCGAAAGCCTTGACGACGTGCCTGCCGATGGAGCCGTTCGCCCCCAGGACCGCGACGGCCGGTCGTGGCTCACCGAACCGGCCGTCGGCCGACGGTGAAGCCGCTGTCCGGCCAGTCGTGACGTCGCTGTGCACGTACTCGCTCCTCACTGTTGCCTCTCCTGCCACCAGGCGGCGTGCTCGGCGTACCAGCGCACGGTGTCGGCCAGCCCTTGCTCGAACGGGACCCGGGGCGCGTAACCGAGCTTTCGCAGCTTCGCGTCGGTCAGCGAGTACCGCCGGTCGTGGCCCAGGCGGTCCGGCACCTTCTCCACCCGGTCCCAGCCCGCTCCGCAGGCGGTCAGGAGCCGGTCGGTCAGGTCGACGTTGGTCAGCTCGCGGGTGCCCGCGATGTGGTAGACCTCGCCGGCTTCCCCGTGCTCGGCGGCGACTTGGATGCCCCGGCAGTGGTCGGTGACGTGGATCCAGTCCCGTACGTTCGCGCCGTCCCCGTAGAGCGGCACCGTCCCCCCGGTGAGCAGCCGGGTCACGAAGAGCGGGATGACCTTCTCCGGGTACTGGTAGGGGCCGTAGTTGTTGCCGCACCGGGTGATGACCACGGGCAACCCGTGGGTGACGTGATAGGCGCGCGCGAGCAGATCGCCGGCGGCCTTGGCGGCGGCGTACGGCGAGTTCGGCGCCAGGGGCGCGGTCTCGTCCCAGGAGCCGGACGCGATGGAGCCGTACACCTCGTCGGTGGAGACATGGACGACGCGCTTGACCCCGGCCTTGAGACAGGCGTCGAAGAGCCTCTGCACACCGAGGACATTGGTACGCACGAAGTCGGCGGCCTCCGCGATCGAGCGGTCCACATGGGACTCGGCCGCGAAGTTCACCACCACGTCGTGTCCCGGCACCACCCGGTCCAACAGGCCGGCGTCGCCGATGTCGCCGTGCACGAAGGTGAACTGCCCCTGCACCGGGTTCAGGTTCGCGAGGTTGCCCGCGTAGGTGAGCAGGTCGAGCACGGTCACCTGAGCGCCCTGCCAGGCCGGGTAGGCACCGGCGAGCAGCTCCCGCACATAGGCCGATCCGATGAAGCCTGCGGCGCCGGTCACGAGGATGCGCATGTCAGCCCTCCGCTGTGATCGCCGGGGACCGGTCCATGCACGCGAGGCGTGTGCGGCGCCGGGGCGCCGGCACCTCGCGGCTGATGCAAGCCTTCACTACATCTCTCCTTCCGCCGTCCCTGGCCGACGTCGGGCCGAGCCGCAGGCAGGGTGCCGGCGGCGTACGAGCCGGGGGGCCTCCATGACGCCGGTCAGGAGACGACTGGGGGGGTGGTGATCGCTGGAAGGTGCCGTCGCGGAACATCGCGAAGAGCACGTCGGCTCGGCATCGGGGCGAGGCCGAGCCGCTCGCTCCCCTCCCGGACCTCTGTTCACCGCAGGCGGACGAGCGGAGGGGAAGCGAGCGGAGGCGGTCCTGGCCGACGCCCGGCATCGAGGCCGGGCCCCTCAGGGACCGGGCGATACCTGGGACGATCAGCGTGGCCACATGGGTACTGGGGCGGCTCTGCTCATCGAGCGGGGTGAGGATTCCACCGGCCGGACAGGCCGGACAGCTCGCCGTTCGCGAGTCCCCGGGCCCTGGGGCGTATCAGGTTGGTGATCCGACGTCGTCCTGCCCGGCCGCCCGGGCCCGGGGACCGAACCGGTCGGGCAGGCCCAGGACGGCGGGGTGCCGCGTACGCGGTCCCGGCCCGCGTCCGAGGTGCGGGGTATCTGCGGGAAGGGGCACCGCAGCCGGTCGGAGAGCCGGTTCGCCTCGGAGACGAGGCCGTCGTGGAGTTCGGCCGACCGCAAGACGAACCCGTCGTGGAGCTCGGCCGACCGCAAGACGAACCCGTCGTGGAGCTCGGCCGACCGCAAGACGAAGCCGTCGTGGAGCTCGGCCGAGCGCAAGACGAAGCCGTCGTGGAGCTCGGCCGAGCGCAAGGTGCGCGGCCTCGCCCGGCCGCATCCGCATCCGCGTTGACGAACGCGTCGCGGGCGTCGGTCCCGGCCGCGTCTTCCCGCCGGGAGAGCGGGCGGCGATCCGTCGCCCCGCCAGACCCGCCGGGCAGGCGGCTGCACAGCCCATGGCGCGGGCACGGCCCGCGGCAGGGCGCCGACGGGGCCGGCCGACAACCACGGTCACCCCGTCATCGGGACCGCAGCCGACCGCCTCCGCCGTCGACAACCACGGCCGGCGCGCCGGCGCGGGGCACGGGAACCACGACCGCCGACGCCGGCCCGTACGGCGAGGGCGGTCCCTTGGGAACCCGGTCGAGATGTCGGTTCGTACCAGCGGGCGACCCGACCGGTCGGCGAAGCCTGTCAGCAGCGCGTCAGTTGTCCACTGCCGCGGGGGACTTCTCCGCGTCCTCCACCTCCACCTCCGCTTCCGCGGCAGGCGGAGGGCCCGGCATCCGGGCGCTGCGCAGCAGGGTGGCGGCCCCTACGGCCAGCAGCGCGGCGATCACCGCGCCGACCAGCGCGGTCGTCTGGAGACCGTGCACGAAGGCCTCCCGGGCCACCGACAGCAGCCGGGATCCCTCGGCGGCCGGCAGCGTACCGGCGACGTCGACCGCGGCGGCGAGGGTCTGCTTGGCCGTCTCGGCGACGCCGGTCGGCAGTCCATTGGGAAGGTTGTCTGCCAGGTTGGTCCGGTACACCGCGAAGCCGACGCTGCCGATCACGGCGATGCCCAGCGACGCGCCGAGGTCGGTACCGGTCGCCGCCATCGCGGAGGCGGCACCGGCCCGCTCGGGCGGTGCGGCTCCCACGATCAGTCCGGTGCCCAGCGAGATCATCGGTCCTAGCCCGAGTCCGATGACGGCCGCCCCCACCACCACGACATACAGGTCGGAGGGATCACTGACCTGGGCCAGCAGCAGCATGCCGACCGCGGTGACCGCCAGGCCGCCGGCGAGCAGTGTGCTCAGCTTCATTCGGCTCGCGAGGGCAGGGGCCGCCATGGCGCCGACCATGACCGCAAGGGTGGTGGGCAGCGACCAGAGTCCGGCATGGATCGCGGACAGCCCGTGCGCCAACTGCAGGTACTGCATGACGAAGAACTGCGCGGCCGAGTTGAGCAGGGTCGCGAGGAGGAGCATGCCGAGGGCGCTGCCGAACAGTTTGCTGCGGAACAAGGAGAGCTCGACCAGTGGTTGCTCAAGCCGGCGCTGGCGGGAGATGAAGAGTGCCCCCATCACCAGGCCGATGACGATGGCGCCGCCCGACTCCAGGCTCAGACCGTCGGCGGTGATCCGCTTGAGACCGTAGATCAGGCCGAGAATCCCGACGATGGACAGGACCGCGCTCAGGAAGTCCGGGCGGCGGACCGACTCGTCCCGGTACTCCGGCAGCAGGATCGGGCCGCACACGATCAGCAGCAGCATGACGGGGACGCCGATCAGGAAGACCGATCCCCACCAGAACAGCTGCAGGAACGTGCCGCCGACCAGCGGGCCGATCACCGTACCGAGGCCGAAGAAGCCGGTCCAGGCACCGATCGCAGCACCCTGCTGCTTGGGATCCTGGAACATGACCCGGATCAGGGAGAGGGTGGAGGGCATCAACGTGGAGCCCGCGATGCCCAGGAGCGCCCGGGAGGCGATGAGCATCGCCGGATTGACCGCGAATCCGGAGAGCACCGACGCCACCCCGAACACGGCCGCGCCGATCAGCAGCAGCCGCCGACGGCCGATTCTGTCCCCGATCGAGCCCATGGTGATCAGGAGACCTGCGGTGAGGAACCCGTAGATGTCCACGATCCACAGCAACTCGGTGTTGCTGGGCCGCAGATCCTCGGTGAGTGCGGGCAGGGCCAGATGCAGGACGGTCAGGTCCATGGCCATGAGCATGGTCGGAAGCCCGAGGACCAGCAGCCCCAGCCATTCCTTTCGGGTCGCCCGCGGTGCTGCCGCCGGACCGATGTCGGTACTCAACGCAAATCTCCTCGCCTTGTCGTTGACGACGCTCAATGACGGAACCGTAGAACCTCAACTGCGCTTAAGGTCAAGGCAGTTGATGGAGCGTCAGGACCCTGTCGGCCCCGGGGGGACGAAGCCGTACGCCGGATCTCCGTGTCATTGCCGGCCGACGGGAATCGCCGTCGCGACATCCCGCCAGTCCGCCAGCAGCCCCGCGTCGAGCGCCGCGCGCACTCCCTGTGCCTGCGCGTCCTTCGCCGACATCACCGGCGGTTCGGTGTGTCCCCAGGGGAGCGCCAGTTCCGGATCGAGGGGGTCGATCTCGATCTGGGTCCCCGGCACGTACTGCGTGGAGACCGCGTAGCAGACACAGGCGTCGTCGGTGAGCGCCAGGAACCCGTGCCCGACCCCCTCCGGCACATACAGGCACCGCCCGGCGTCGGCGTCGAGGAGGACCACGTGGTGCACACCGAAGGCGGGCGAGCCCACCCGCAGGTCGACGATGATGTCGCGGACCGCTCCGCGCACGCAGGTGACGTACTTCGCCTGCCCCGGCGGCGTGATCACCGAGTGGACACCGCGGAGGGTGTTCCGCCGGGACACCGAGCAATTGATCTGCGCGGGCCGGAACGGACGCCCGGTGACCTCCTCGACCCGGTCGCAGCGCAGTACTTCGGCGAACGCGCCGCGTTCGTCGCGGATCTGCTTCGGTGTGAAGACGAACGCGCCGGGTACCCGGGTCTCGACCACGTCCACGGCCGATCAGCCCCCGGTCCGGTGCTGCGCGGCCATCCGCTCCAGGATCGGAACGATCTCGGCGGGGCTGGGCGCGGCGACCATGTCCGCGTACACGGCCGCGGCCCCCTGCTGGAACGACGGCTCGGTCAGCAGCCTGGAAAGCTCACGGGCCACCTGTGCCGCGGTCAGATCATCGCTGTGGAGGGCGACTCCCGCTCCCCTGGCCTCCAGGTAGCGGCTGCTGGACAGCCCGGTACCCAGCTCCTCCGTGATGATCATATGGGGCACCCGGTGCTCGGCTGCGGCGAAGAACGTGCCGAAGCCGCCGTGGTGGATGATCGCCGAGCAGGTCGGTGTCACCTGGGTGAGCGGGAGGTAGTCGACCATCCGCACGTTGTCGGGCACCTTCTGCCCCTCGCCCAGTTGATCGGCATTGACCGTGGCCACCACCTCCACGTCCATTCCGGCCACCGCCTCGAACACGGCCGCGAGCCGCTCGTCCCGGCTGGAAGTGACCTTGCGCTTGGTGACGCCGAGCGACAGGCACACTCGGGGCCGCGACGGCGCCCGCAACAGCCACTCCGGCACCGGGACCGCCCCGGTGTACGGCACGAAGCGCATGGGAACGACGCGTTGCCCCGGCGAGCGGGGCAGTTGCGTGTGCGTGGGGAGCGGGTCGATGGTGAAGTCGCCCAGGACCATCTGCTGCGAGTAGTCGTAGCCGTATCGCCCGAATACCGGCGCCATGGTCTCGGCCAGCGGGTTCGCCTGTGCGCCGCGCTGCGCAGCGCGTTCGGTCAGCCGCCCGTGGATCCAGCCGAAGTAGTCGGCACCCCACAGCAGCCGGGCGGACGCGGCCCCGCTCTCCCGGGCCGCGACCGATCCCACGGGATTGGCCACGTCCCAGATCACCAGGTCCGGCCGCCAGTCCCGGGCGAACTCGACCAGGTTGTCGGCGAGCGGCTGCTGCCCCTCGGCGTCCGGGTAGTAGCGCGCGACGTTCGCCACCAGGTAGTAGCGGATCGCCTGCCAGAGCCGACCGTAGTCGGAGCCGGGCTCGAACCCGAGCGCCTCACTGAACCGGTCCAACTCCGCCTCGGAGACGTGCGGCATCGGCGAAGCAGGATCGCCGCCGAGCCGCACCGCGGTGAGGCCGGCCGCGGAGATCTGCTCGGCCAGTTCCGTGCCGCTGGCCAGCCGCACCTCGTGCCCGGCACTCTGCAGCGCCCACGCCAGCGGAACGCTGGGGTACAGATGGGCTGTCAATGGCGCGACCGCGATCAGAACACGCATAGCAGTTCCTTTTCATCCGTACGTCAGTGATGTGCCATGCTCGAAAAGGGCCGCCCCACAGGTCCGAGGCCGACCGTCAGAACCGCGTTCGGCCGAGCCGGGAAGACCGCCGTACCGCTCCCCGCGCGTCGCGCCGGCGGTTCGTCGAACGCGGCGGACACTCCCGCCGGACCGTCGTCCCAGGTCGGCAGGCACCTCGCGCGGCCGTTCGGCGGCCGGGCGCTGATCCGGCCCTCAGCGAGCGGGATCAGCGCAGCTCACGGCGGCGCCTGGGGCCGCGTCAGCGGTTGGCGGAACCGGACCTGGCGTGCCAGATGTCCAGCTCCTCGTAGGCGGGGCGCCAGTCGCTCTCGTAGGGGATACGGAGAGCGTCGGGCATGTTCGAGACGAATACGGCCAGCTCGTCGGCGGGCATGCCGTCGAGCAGCCAGGGCAGGTAGCGGCGGGCGTCTTCGCCGATGGCATCGCGCCCCGCGACGGCGAACACCGCCCATTCCTCCTTGCTCATGGTGATGTCCATGAGCTTGAGAGCGTCGCCCTCCTCGTGGTCCAGGTGGGCGTTGAGCTGTGTGTGCAGGGCGTCGGTCAGACCGCCCAGGCGCTCCAGGCCGGAGTCCCGGTCGGCGAGGGCCGCGTCGATGTCCGCGAGCAGCGGGTCGATGACAGCGTGCTCCGCCTCCATGTCCGCCAACAGGGCCAGCTCGTCGGGCCTGTCGGCCAGCGCCTTCTGCATCACCGGCCACACGGTGACGTCCTCGGCGGTGTGGTGGATCGTCAGGAACTTCTTGAACAGTTCCCAGCCGACCGCGGTGCTCAGCACATGACGGGGGTCCTCGTCGACCCGGGCCGTGATCCGGGCGATCCGCTCCACCTCCCGCCGCAGGGCGGCGTGGATCGTGAACATCATCGTCATGTCGTGGTTCTTGAACTCCTGGCTCATCACTGTCTCCCTCGGTGCGCGTTGCCAGACCACGAGAGTATCGTCAACGCATCCATCTATCAACGTACTTAACTAGCAGGCACCCAACCATCAATCTTCCATTGAATGACTGAAGCGCAGGTCAGATGAGCTTTCGGCGTGCTCCGCCGGACTGGGGGCCGGCCCTTCTTGGCCGATTACGAACTGTCGCTGACCGAATCCTGGTTCCTCTGGCGTCGGGTCCGGACAACACCGCGCGCCCAAGGCGCGGGCAGAGCCCGCCCCTTGGGCGCATACACGGACGACGCGACCCCGGCCGGCGTTCAACAGCGAAGAAAGCGGGGGAAAGAGGAAACAGGAAGGGATGGAAGAAGGGGACCAGCGGCCCGTTTCAGGGCAGCACAAATCCGTCTCGATTAGCGTGACACATACGAACCGAGAACGTCAACAGCCTATTTTCCAGAGGCTTTTGAGCGCCCTGATCGACGTTGTGCGAATGTTCAGCTCGCGTCCGCGATGTCCATCACGTACTGACCGTAGGGGGTTTTCGCGAGCCGGCTGCCCAGCCGCCGGCAGCTCTCCCGGTCGATGAAGCCCTGGCGCCAGGCGATCTCCTCCACACAGGCGATCCGCACCCCCTGACGCCGCTCCAGGATCTGCACGTACTGGGAAGCCTCGATGAGCGAGTCATGCGTTCCGGTGTCCAGCCAGGCGAAACCTCGCCCCAGGGAGACGCATTCGGCCGTGCCGCGCCGCAGGTACTCGTTGTTGACGTCGGAGATCTCCAGTTCACCACGGGCGGACGGGTGCAGGTTCTTGGCGATGTCCACGACGTCGTTGTCGTACAGGTACAGCCCGGTGATCGCGAGATTGGACTTCGGCCGCTGCGGCTTCTCCTCGATCGACACCAGCCGCCCGGAGGCGTCCACCTCCCCCACTCCGTAACGATGGGGATCACGCACCGGGTAGCCGAAGAGGACACAGCCCTGCCTGTGCCGCTGCACCTTGGCCTTGAGCAGGCCGCCGAAACCCGGCCCGTAAAAGATGTTGTCTCCCAGGATGAGAGCCACATCATCGTCACCGATATGGTCGGCGCCGATCACAAACGCATCCGCGAGCCCGCGCGGTTCATCCTGCTCCGCGTACGTAAGGCGCAGACCGAGATCGGATCCATCCCCCAACAGCCGTTTGAATCCCGGCAGATCGTCAGGCGCCGAAATCAGCAGGATGTCAGTGATCCCGCCCAGCATCAGCACCGAGAGGGGGTAATAGATCATGGGTTTGTCATAGACAGGAAGCAACTGCTTGGAAACGCCCAGAGTAATGGGATGCAGGCGCGTCCCACTTCCTCCGGCCAGGATGACGCCTTTCACCTGCTACCTCCGTAGAACGACAAAGGGAACCCGCGGGCACGAACCCGGCCCACGGGTCGGGCCGCAGCTGTACTCCTCCACGGCGACGGCCGGGAGGTGGCGCACACGGCTGCCGAGACCACCCCGGCCACGTCGACGCCTCGCTGGAACACCGCAGGTCGTCGCCGCCCACCGCGCCCGTGGAAAACGCCATGGCACAGGCGCGGTCGGCAAGGGAACGGTTCAAAGCCGCGGCGACGCAAGGGAAGCCGAGCGGAGGCAGCCGGCGGCCCACCACGACGCAGCCGCGTGCCAGAGCGCCGCCCGGGTCAGAGGAGCTTGCGGACCTTCGCCCCGGCCTTGACGATCCCGAGCAGGAAGTCGCGGCCGACGCTGTTCATCTCGGCCGGGGCCTGGACCGAGGCCCAGTACAGGAAGCGGGCCATCGTCAGCGTTGAAGGGTAGATGAAGCGCCGCCTCTCGTCCTTCCAGCCGAAGACCGGGTTGACGACGGGCGACTCCTGGATCAGCCCGAAGACGATGTCGGCGGCCTCGTCACCGGTCAGCGAGCCCGCCTCGTACTTCTCGCAGGTCTCCGCGGTGGCTTCCAGCAGCCTCTTGAACGAGTCGCTCTGCGGCCACCACAGGCCCGGGTGGGCGACGTTCTCCAGCTCGTCGAAGTGCCGCTTGTCTTGGTCACGGAAGTGCCTGAGGCGGGCCCGGGTCAGCCGCATGGTGCCCGGGGTGATGAAGGAACCCCAGATCCGGAAGACCGCGTTCCACAGCCGGAAGTGCGAAAAGGCGATGAAAGAACTGTTGACCAGGTCGTCGTTGTACTGGAGCAGCCCCTGCTCCACCCGCTCGACGTACTCGAAGCGCTCGGCGGAGAAGTCACCGTCCTTGAGGGCGACCACCAACCGCGAGGTCAGCGCGTCGACCACCTCCATGGTGTTCGACAGGCCACGGGAGAACAGCGGGTCGAGGAAGCCGGCCGCGTGCGACATCAGGCACCAGCGATCACCGATGGTCTGCTTGGAGGAGTACTGCAGCCGGTCGGTGGAGATCCACTCGCGCACCCGGGTGGCGCCGTCGAACTGCCGCTTGACCGCCGGATACCTGTCGAGGAAGAGCTGGAACTCCTGCTCGGGGGTGAGGTCCTCGGGCTTGGGGTAGGTGCGCTCGTCCATGGTCAGGCCGACGCTGCACAGCGGGTTGCGGGACTTCTCGTGGTTGTCGAACGGGATGATCCAGAACCAGCCGCGCTCGATGAGGTGGTGCATCGTGCCGGTGTGCCAGTCGGCCGGCGGGCGCAGGTCCTGCGGGTGCCCGCTGACGTCGTCGAACCGCTTGATGCCGACGTAGTGGGTGAACATGGACCGGGAGTGGTGCTTGAACCTGGCCGGCTTGTCCCGCAGATCGAACTTGTCGGCCAGGGGGGAGCGGAAGCCGGAGGCGTCCACCAGGTACTTCGCCCGGTACAGCTCGGGCTGCGCGCCCGGGGCGGCACTCCTGCCGACCACGGTCACGCCGTCGTCGTCGAACTCGACCTCGCCGGCCCGCCAGTTCTGCCGGGGCGTGCAGCCGTACTTGACCGCCACGTGGAACATGAAGGCGTCGCTGTCCTGACGGAACATGTGGCTGTTCTGATGGAAGATCTTCGGCAGCGCGAGCTGGGTGGCCTCACGCGGATCGGGCTCCTGGCCGACCTCGTGCTTCAGGAACCCGAAGTGCGCCTTGGTACCGAAGGTGGGACCGATGTCGCGGGTGGAGGCCTGGACACTGGCCAGGCTCTTCAGCTCGGGTATGTCGTGGCGCTCGGAAAGGATGTGGATCCATTCCACGAGCTGCGGGGTCATGGATTCGCCGATGGCGAAGCGCGGGTGCGCGGCCGCGTCGACCAGCAGCACCTTGGCGCCGTGCCTGGCCAGGATCGCGCCGGTCACGGAACCGGCGAGTCCCGAGCCGAGGATGACGACGTCGAAGGTCATGTCCTCGGGTATGCGCGCCGTTTCCGGCGAGCCGTCGGTCTTTTTCGCGACCATGAGCTGTCTCCTTCGTCGAAGGCGTCGAGGTGCGGTGCACGACGGGAAATCCGCATGAAAAAAGGCCCCTCGCGCATGCGAAGAGCCCGGAAAACGGCGCGGTTGAACCGCTGAATCAAGCGTGACATTCCTTGGCCAGAGGGTCAACCCCTGGCAGAAACAGATGACTTGGCGTTCTCGGAGAATGCGGGGCCAGAATGCGTCGGGGCCAGGAGTTTCAGCAGCAGCGTCCGCAATTCGTCTTCGCCACCCGGCCCGAGCATGGCGGAGACGTCCGCGGCGAGTCCGGCCACGGCGCCGGCGACGACAGCGAGGCTCTCGCGGCCGAGTTCGGTCACCTCGAGCGCGTAGCGGCGCCGGTCGTGCGGGTCACGGCCGCGGCTCACCAGGCCCGACCTCACGAGTTCGTCCACCAGTTGGGAGGCGGCGGGTCCGGTGATGGCGAGCATGTCGGCGAGCCTCTGCTGTGCGATGGGCCCGAACACGTCCAGGGCGGACAGCGGGCCGTAGTGACGCACGCGCAGTCCGGTCCCGGCCAGCTTGTCGTCGCCGTGCTTGCGCAGCCGGTGATGGGCCTGGGCCACCAGGTACTCGGTGCCCTGCACCAGGGGCTGCGCCGACTCGGGCAGCAGCCGGGCCAGCAGCTCGTCGAGCCGCGCGGCCTCCTCCGGGGTCAGTACGGAGGTCAGCCGCGCGCCCCGCTCGGCCACCGCCCGGCGCCTGGCCTCCACGCCCTCCCGACCCAGGTCGGTCAGGGACAGGACGTACTGGCGCCGGTTGTCCGGGTTGCGGGTGCGCTGGACCTCCCCGCGGGCCTCCAGACGGTCGATCACCGCCACCATGATGGTGCGGTTGATGCCGAGCCGCTCCGCGAGGTCGAGCTGGGACTCCCAGTCCCGGCCGGTGAGCGCGTCGAGGACCAGGAAGTCACGCGAGTCGCTGTCGCCGCCGTTCCCGTTCGCGGAGAACTGTGCGTACACCCGGCGCAGCAGGTAACCGATGAAGCTGGTCAGCTCTTCCGGAAGGACACCGGGTACTTCGGCGGTCTCCTCGGTCCGGGTCACCGGACCCCCTGCTTCGCCACTTTCACGCCGCACGACAGCACCTCCTGCTCGAGTATATGCAGCGGCGCATGCCCTCGTACGTCCGCTGCCCCGCCGCTGAAGTCCGCTCCCGCCGAGTGGGGGATCGCATCTGCACCTGGCCTTCGCTCCGGTCGGGGAACCGACCGGCGGCCCCCCGGGCGTCTGCGAGGGCGCCGCGAACGGTCGACACCCCCGCTGAT
>NZ_JBEZKI010000057.1:0-34577 GCF_040651615.1 Streptomyces sp. NPDC048417
GCGGGCTGGTTGCTCGCCTTCCCGGGCCGGGGCGGTGGCGTCGCCCGCCCGCGCGGGGGGGCCCCCCCCCCCGGGGGGCGCCCCCCCCCCCCCCGGCCCCCCCCCCCCCCGCCCCGGGGTGTACATAGCACCACCCCCTGACATGGGGGTTCGGCCCAGTGCCTCCGCGCATCCGGTCGGACAGACTGACCGCATGACGACGAACACGAACAGCGGTGGCTTCCGCGGCAGGGCGCGTGAGGTGCTGCTGGCCGCCGTGCGGGGGCTGGTACTGGCGCTGGTGATACCGGCGATCTCGATCCTCTGCTCTGTCCTGACCGCGGTCTCCGTCGCGCTGATCCCGATCGGCGTCGGCATCATGACGACCCCCTGGATCCTGGGTGGCGTACGGAACGTGGCGGACGTGCGGCGGCGGCTCGCGTACGAATGGTGTGGGGTGCGGATCCGCTCGGCGTACCGGCCGCTGCCGCCGGGCGCCAACCCGTGGACCCGGACCTTCGCGATGCTGCGGGACCCGCAGGTCGGCCGGGACCTGCTGTGGCTGCCGGTGGACATGACGGCCGGGTTCGTGACCGCGCTGCTGCCGGCGGTGCTCGTGTTCTATCCGTTCGAGGGATTCGCGCTGGGTGCGGGCCTGTGGCGGACCATGACGGGCGGACCGTACGGGAAGTACGGGCCGTACTGGTACGGCTTCGTGCCGGTCAGCGGGCAGGCCACGGCGTTCGCCGCCGCCGGGCTCGGCGCCGTCATCCTCGTCGCGGCCTCCCGCTACGCCCCCGCCGCGCTGACCGCCCACTTCCAGCTCACCCGCGCCGTCCTCGACCCCGGTCAGGGCGAACTCGTTGAGCGCGTGCGGGTGTTGACCGAGACCCGGAAGGACGCGGTGGACACCTCGGCGGCCGAGCTGCGCCGGATCGAACGGGATCTGCACGACGGGGCCCAGGCCCGGCTGGTCGCCATGGGCATGGACCTGGGGACCATCGAGATGCTCCTGGACAAGGATCCGGAGAAGGCGAAGCAGTTGCTCGCGCAGGCCCGGCAGGCGTCCGTGGAGGCCCTGGGCGAGCTGCGCGACCTGGTGCGGGGCATCCATCCCCCGGTGCTCGCCGAGCGCGGACTCGGCGACGCCGTACGGGCGTTGGCGCTGCGGCTGCCGGTGCCCACCGAGGTGACCGTGGACCTGCCGGGCCGGGCGGACGCGCCGGTGGAGTCGGCCGCGTACTTCGCGGTGAGCGAGGTGCTGACCAACGCGGTCAAACACTCGGGCGCCGACCGGATCTGGGTGGACCTGCATCACGTGCCGGACGGCGCCGGCATGCTGCGGATCTCGGTCACCGACCACGGCAGGGGCGGCGCGGTCATCGGCGCCGGGTCGGGGCTCGCCGGAGTCGAGCGGCGGCTCGGTACATTCGACGGCGTCCTGGCCGTCAGCAGCCCCGCGGGCGGCCCCACCATGGTCACCATGGAGATTCCGTGCGCGTTGTCCTAGCCGAAGACCTGTTCCTGCTGCGCGACGGGCTGGTCCGGCTGCTGGAGGCCTACGACTTCGAGATCGCGGCCGCCGTCGAGACCGGCCCCGAACTCACCCGTGCGCTGGCCGAGTTGGAGCCGGACGTGGCGGTGGTGGACGTACGGCTGCCGCCCACGCACACCGACGAGGGGCTGCAGTGCGCGCTCAGGGCGCGGCAGGACCGGCCGGGGCTGCCGGTGCTGGTCCTCTCCCAGCACGTGGAGCAGCTGTACGCGCGGGAGCTGCTGGCCGACGGCAGCGGCGGGGTGGGGTATCTGCTGAAGGACCGGGTGTTCGACGCGGAGCAGTTCGTGGACGCCGTACGGCGGGTCGCGGCGGGCGGTACGGCCATGGACCCGCAGGTGATCCAGCAGCTGCTGTCCCGGCGGTCCGGCGACCGGCCCCTGGAGGGCTTGACACCGCGCGAGAAGGAGGTGCTGGAGCTGATGGCGCAGGGACGCTCGAACGCGGCGATCGCCGGGCAGCTCGTCGTCACGGAACGGGCCATCGCCAAACACACCTCCAACATCTTCACCAAACTGGGACTCGAGGTGTCGGACGATGACAATCGGCGCGTCCTGGCGGTGCTCGCGTATCTGGACCGCGACCGCTGATTTTCCAGAAATCGCCCTGCTCAAACGGCAGTTGTGGCCCAAGTGCGTAACAAATCTCTGATGAATTTGTGAGGCAGCTGAACACGTCTGAGGCGGGGTGCGTATGAAAGGACGCCGCTTCACTCCTGTCGGGCGCCTCGATGCTGCCCCGCAAGGAAGTCAGAGGAGTTCCATGGGACGCAACACACGCAAGCGCCGTTCGCCATTGGCCGTCAAGGCCATAGCCGCATCGGCGGCCCTAGCGCTCGGCGGGGGCGGGCTGCTCTGGGCACAGATGAACGCTTCGGCGCATGAGTCGAACAACTCAGCCCAGAACTACACGAAGGCTGCCGCTGCCTCGGTCGCGACGATCTCCTGCCCGGACGTCGGCCAGAAGCTGACGAACGTGCCCGCCAAGGCCAAGTGGGGGGTGGCGGCGGAACTGGCGAAGCTCGACAAGCAGATCACCGAGGCCTACGCCCGTCTCGCCTCCACGCGCCAGGCCCAGGCGAACGACGCGAACTTCGTGCAGAACGCGATCGTCGGCCCCCTGAAGGAGAAGCGGGCGGCCACGATCGACCGGATCCGGATCGACATCACCCGGGTCGGCGGGCAGTTCGACAGTTCGCTGGCCCAGCTCGCCGCCTGCACCACGCAGACCGCCAACCAGACCACCGCCGGCGGTGGCAACAACAACGGTGGTCAGAACAACAACAACGGCCAGAACAACGGCGGGCAGAACAACAACGGGAACAACGGCCAGGCCACGGCCGCCCCGAGTGCCAGCGCCAGCGCCCCGGCCAACATCGGCGGGCAGGCGGGCAACGGCCCGGTCGCGGCCGACTTCGTGGACATCACGAAGGTCGCGCCGAACGTCCTGGCCAAGCCGCAGAAGCAGCAGAGCGCTTCGACCGGCACCTTCACCACCCGCTGCGGTGTGAACGCGAACAAGAACCACAACACCGACAACGTCATCGTGGCGCCCGGCGTGACCAACGGCGCGCACCACCTGCACGACTACGTCGGCAACCAGAAGGTCAACGCGTTCGCCACCAACGACTCGATGCTGGCGGCGCCGAGCTCCTGCCAGAACCAGAGCGACCTGTCGTCGTACTACTGGCCGGTCGTGCGTGTCCAGGACGGCTCGCAGGACTTCGACCAGAACGCGGACGGCGGTGGCAAGGAAGGCAACGTCGGCAAGATCCTGACCCCGCAGTCGGCGGAGATCAAGTACGTCGGCAGCCCGGCCAGCAAGGTCGTCGCGATGCCGCAGTTCCTGCGCATCATCACCGGTGACGCCAAGACCACGACCAACGGTCTGGCCAACGCCAACGCGCACTGGAGCTGCACCGGCTTCGAGAACAAGGTCCAGCTGACCGAGCAGTACCCGATCTGCCCGCAGGGCAGCAACGTGGTCCGGACGTTCGCCTTCCAGAGCTGCTGGGACGGCGTCAACATCGACAGCGCCAACCACCGTACGCACGTGGCCTTCGCGGACCCGGCGAGCGGTGTCTGCGGGAACGGCTTCAAGGCCATTCCGCAGCTGACGATGCGCCTGGTCTACAAGATCACCCCGCCGGCCCTCCAGAACGGCCAGGTGAAGAACGCCTACGCCGTGGACGGTTTCCCGGAGCAGCTGCACAAGCCGTCGACCGACCACGACGACTTCATCAGCGTCACCAAGAACAACCTGGCGGCGAAGATCGCCAACTGCATCAACACCGGCCGCAAGTGCCAGTGAGCAACACCTAGCAGACAGCGAGAAGGCGGGCGGTGGGAATCTCCCACCGCCCGCCTTCTCGTGTGTGCCGGGAGGTTCAGCTGGTGTGCTTGCTGTGGTCGGTCCCGATCTCCTCTTCGCCGCCCAGCGTGGTCTGGAGCGCCTTGACCACCTTGTCGTCGCCGACGGCGACCCACTTGCGGCCGACGAGGTAGAAACCGCCGTAGTCCTTGGCGTCGTTGATCCACTCGCGCTGGCCGCGGTCGGTGGCGAAGGTGGCGAAGACGAACTTGCCGGCCGCGTTCTTGCAGATGGCCTGGCGGACCTCGTCGGAGTCGATCTGCATGTCCGGGGTGCACTTCACCTTGGCGGCCAGACTCTCCAGGCTGCCGGTGGCGGTGACCGGTATCTTCGCCTCCGCGCTGCTGTCACCGGATCCACAGCCCGCCAGCGCCAGTACGGCCGCCGCGCCGGCCACGGCGAGCATCGGTCGGGTCAACCTCATCTGTTCCTCCGGTCGCGTTGCCGGCCCCGGGAATGGCTGCGGGGCCCTCCCCTTCGATACGGCTGCGGGGCGCGGGGCGCTCAAATCGAATAGGGGTCCAGGATGCCGTGGTCACCCGAGTGGCGGTGACCTACCAACGGGTCGCTCGTTCTTCAGGACGTGCAGTCACAGGATGTAGCCCAGCGTCACGCAGCAGCCTCCGCCGGAGCCCTGGGTCCGGCCGTCGATGTCGAGCAGGCCGAAGCCGCGCTCGTCGAGCACTACCCACGGCTGGTCCGGCTCGCCTATCTGGTGCTGCCGCCGGGCCTGTCCCGGGGCCGCCGCGTCCTGACCGCGCACTCCCTGGTCCAGCGGGCGCTGCCCCGGGGCCGTAAGCAGGCCCCGGTGATCCCGGCCCAGTCCACTGGCCGGAACACCGACCCCGGGTACGCCCTGGTCCGCCTCGAAGTGGTGCGTACGGCGCTGGAGGCGGGCCTGCCGCTCAGGCTGACCGCGTGGCCCAGGCGGGCGCAGCTGCCGCCGCTGCTCCCCCAGGTGTGGGGCCTGCGGCTCTTCCCGCGCTCCGGCGGCGCCGACGAACTCGCCCTGGACCAGCGCCTCGCCACCCTGTCCGGGCCGGCCCGCGCCGCCTATGCCCTGCGCGGTCTCGAGCAGCTCCCCGACGGCGACGTCCGCAAGATCCTCCGGGCGGCCGGGGTGGAGCACCCGGACAACGCGCTCGCCGACGCGAACGGCGTGCCGGCCGAGTACCCGCTGCTCGACTCCCCCGAGTTCGACCCCTGTTCCCTGCAGGTCCGGCCCACCGATCTGATGCGGCGCCGCCAGCACACCAAGGCCGCACTGGCCGCCGCGGCCGCGCTCGCGGTGTGCGGGGCGCTGGTCGCACTGCCGGGCGGCGGCTGGGGCGCCGACGGCGCGGCGGCGCCGGTGTACGCGCAGAACCCGGCCGCCCAGGCCGCCCTGGACCCGGCCCAGCTGACGAGGGCCCCGGCCACCGCCTGGAAGACCGCCGCCCGCACCGACTTCTCCGTCTGGCCCGCGCGCGGCGCCCTCACCGGCGACACCGCGCTGCTGCGCCGCGCCCTCGCCGTCTGGGCCCGCCCCGGCGAAACCGTCCGCGTCTCGGCGACCCCCGGCACCCAGACCGGCGGCCCGGCGGGACCGCCCCAGCTGCTGTACGCGGGCGTCGTCGACAGCGCCCGGGTGGCGATCTTCTACGACGGTCTGCGCATCGCCCGCTACGCCGAGCCGAAGGACGGCACCCAGGGCGCGGCCCTGGACTTCGCCCGTGCCGACGGCGCGTCCGGCGTCGAGGCCGAGGCGATGGTGCTGGGCCGCTCCGACGGCAACGTCCGCTATCTGACGGCTCCTTGGGTGACCAGGGCGGCGGAGCGGGACCTGGTGAAACCGACCGCGGGGGCGATGGACCTCGGGCTGACCGACGGGGTGACCGGTCCGCTGGCCAGCCCCGCCCTCCAGCAGGGGACGTGCACGTCCTGGAACGTGCTCCAGCTGACCGACGCACAGGGCGCGCACCTCTCGACCGACCTGGGCGAACTGGTGCCGGCCCGCCTCACCTCGGGCCGGCCCGGGTACACCGACGAGGCCTCGGGCGCGAAGGCACTGCGCGACTGGGCGCCGTTCGCCTGCTCGCTGTCCGCGGAGCGCTCCGCCGGGGTGCGCAGCGTCAACGCCTGGGCGTTCGCCGAGCAGCCGCTGCCGGATGCCGGCGGCGCCGCGTCGTGGGTGTGCACGCGCGCGGAGACCTGGCGGGGCGACGGCGCGGTGTCACAGGCCCAGTTCCGGACGCCGGGCAGCCGGTACGGGGCGGTGGCCGCGAAGGGGTCCGACGTGACGGCGTGCGGTCCGCGTGATCCGCAGGTGCTGGCCGGTGTGTTGTGGAAGTCCGGGACCGGGCAGTGGTATCTGCTGGCCGCGGGCAGCCGCGACACGGCGTCGATCCGGGCGACCGGCGGGGTCACCGCGTCGGCTCAGGGGACGCTGCTGGCGGCCAAGGCGAAACAGGGTGCGCAGGCCGACCTGACGGGAACGCTGGAGGACGGGACCGGGATCAGCGGCCTGCGGTGAGGCCTCCGCCCGCGGCCGAACCTTGCTGACACTTCCGTAAACAAGCCCTGCCACAGGTCTTCTCACGGCTGCCTACCCGTCAGTACATTGACGCCATGTCCAACAAGCAGCCGCAACCGGTGGAGGCCGAGCACATCGCGCTCACGGCCCGCAACGTGTCCTTCGCCTGGCAGGACACCCCGCTGCACTGGGTGCCCGGCGACCCGCTCGCCACGCACACCATCAACGTGCTGCATCTGCTGCTGCCCGCCGGCGAGCGCTGGTTCGTGCATGTCTACAAGCAGGTGCTGCCCCTGATCCGCGACGAGCGGCTGCGCGCGGACGTCGTCGGGTTCATCGGGCAGGAGGCGATGCACTCCCAGGCCCATGACGAGGTGCTGCCCCACCTCAGGGAGCTGGGGCTCGACCCGGCGCCGTACACCGCGCAGGTCGACTGGTTCTTCGAGAAGCTGCTCGGCGACCGGACCCTGCCGCCCGGGCGGGCCCGGCGCTGGTGGCTCCTCGAACGGGTCGCGCTGATCGCGGCCATCGAGCACTACACCGCCTTCCTCGGCGACTGGGTGCTCAACGCCGACGAACTCGACCGGCGCGGCGCCGACCCGACCATGCTGGACCTGCTGCGCTGGCACGGCGCCGAGGAGGTCGAGCACCGGTCGGTCGCCTTCGACCTGTTCCAGCACGTCGACGGCAGCTACCGGCGGCGGGTGCGGACCTGGGCGACGGCGTTCACGGCGATCGTGTTCCTGTGGCAGCGCGGCGCCCGGTTCTTCATGGCGAACGACCCGACGCTCCTCGAAGGCCGGGCCCGGCTCCGGGACTTCTATCTCGCCGGCCGACGCGGCACCCTGCCCGCCGCCGGCGACATGCTCAGGTCCATACCGAGGTACCTGGGCCGCGGCTACCACCCCTCCCAGGAGGGCTCCACCGCCCAGGCGGTCGCCTACCTCGCCTCCTCCCCCGCCGCGCTGGCCGCGGAGCACGCCGAGAAGGGGGCCGCGTGATGCCGAGGCTGCGGACCGTCGTCGCCGTCGCGGGCGCCGCGCTGCTCGTCAAGCGGGCCATGAGACGCCGTATCGAGGTCTCGCCGCTGTGGCCGATGCCGGCCCTGGACCCGCCGACCTCCGGACAGCCGCGCTCCCGGTCGCTGCGGTTGCGGGTCGCCTCGCGCCGGACGGTCGCGGACGGCGTCGTACAACTGCGCCTGGAAGGCGGGCGGTTGCCGGGCTGGGAACCGGGGGCGCATCTCGACGTGGTGCTGCCGTCGGGACTGGTCCGGCAGTACTCGCTGTGCGGGGACCCGGCGGACACCTCGTCGTACACGATCGCCACGCGGCTGGTCGCGGACGGGCGGGGCGGCTCCCGGGAGGTCCATGAGCAGGTGGCCGAGGGCATGGAACTGGAGGTGCGCGGGCCGCGCAACCGCTTCCCGCTCGTCGGGGCCGACCGCTATGTCTTCGTCGCGGGGGGCATCGGCATCACCCCGATCCTGTCGATGGTGCGGGCCGTGCCGGCGGGTGCGGAGTGGTGGCTGCTGTACTGCGGGCGGAGCCGGGCGTCGATGCCGTTCCTGGCAGAGCTGGCCGGGGACGACCGGGTCACGGTCGTCGCGGAGGACGAGGACGGCAGCCCGGACCTCGACGCGCTGGCGGTCCCCGAGGGCGCGCTGGTGTACTGCTGCGGTCCGCAGGGACTGATGGCGGCGGTGGAGGACCGGTTCCCCGCCGTCCGGCTGGAACGCTTCGCGCCGGGCACCGGCAGCGCGGGCAACCGGGAGTTCGAGCTGGAACTGCGGCGCAGCGGACGGACGTTGACGGTGTCGGCCGACTCGACCGTGCTGGCCGCGGTGCGGGCGGAACTCCCCGACGCGGCGTACTCCTGCGCACAGGGGTTCTGCGGGACCTGCCGGCAGCGGGTGCTGGCCGGGGAGGTGGAGCACCGGGACGAGCTGCTGACGGACACGGAGCGTGCCGACTCGATGCTGATCTGCGTATCCCGGGCGCGTGGGGGGAGACTTGTGCTGGATCTGTGAACGCCCATGACGGGTCAGGTCCGTTGGAGGCCGGATCCGATCGGTAAGGTGTTCGTATGAGTACCGGGGTACGCCGCAGATTGGGAGTCGAGGAGCGGCGGCAGCAGTTGATCGGCGTCGCCCTCGAACTGTTCAGCCGTCGATCGCCCGACGAGGTCTCCATCGACGAGATAGCGTCGGCCGCAGGCATTTCGCGGCCCCTCGTCTACCACTACTTCCCCGGCAAACTCAGCCTGTACGAGGCCGCGTTGAAGCGTGCCTCGGAGGATCTCGCGGGTCGCTTCGCCGAGCCGCAGGAGGGCCCGCTCGGGGCGCGGCTGCTGCGGGTGATGCGGCGTTTCTTCGACTTCGTCGACGAACACGGGCCCGGTTTCTCCGCCTTGATGCGCGGCGGACCGGCGGTCTCCGTGGGCGGAGCCCCCTCAATGAGCCACGTGTCCGCGACCAACGCGCTCATCGACTCCGTCCGGCAGGCCGCCTACGAGCAGATCCTCGCGCACCTCGACGTCACCGAGGCACCGGCCCGCCTCGAACTGGTCGTCCGCTCCTGGATCTCCCTCGCCGAGTCGACCGCGCTGATCTGGCTGGACGGCCGGCGCATCCCCCGCGCCGAACTGGAGGTCCAGCTCGTCCACGACTTCGCGGCGCTGGCCGCGGTCAGCGCCGCCCAGGACGAGGAGATGAGCACCCTGCTGAAGCGGATGGTCAAGGACGAGCCGGGCGACGGCCCGTTCGCGGACCTGGCCGTCCGGCTGCTGGCGTTGGCGGGCTGAGCGCCCGGCGGTGGGGCCGCGGGGCATCTGCGGCGCCGTCGTGGCCGGTCGCGCCCACGCGGCGGAGCCGCGTATCGGCACAGCCCCGCGCCCCTCACGGGGCGCTGAGGCTAGGGCCTGTCTGACAATTCCCGTCTGCCCCACGACGCCATGCACGCACTCTCGCCGCACCGGGCGCAGCCCCAAGTACGTCCAGTACGAGGGCCTACGCCCGGCACGGCGAGAGCACGCACCTGACGCCGCGAGGCCGCCCTCCGGGCGACGACGGGAATTGTCAGACAGGCCCTAGCCTTCGTACTTCCGGTACGACGGGTCCAGGTCGCGGACCTCGGCCGACGCGTGCAGCACGAACCCCTCCGGCTTCAGATGCTCCCGCAGCAGTTCCAGGGTCGTCTCGGTCAGCTTCGCCTTCGTCTCGTCGGTGCGGCCGGCGAGCAGGCCGAAGGTCACGTGCACGATGACATGTGCCCCGTCGGGGTCATAGCCGAAGGCGGTCGCGTCGGCGGCGCGGAAGAGCGTCTTGCAGGCCTCGGGCTTGGCGGCCGCGATCTCGACGACGGCGGTGTGCAGGGCCCTGGCGAAGCCCTCCCGGTCGAAGAAGCCCTCCGCGGCGGCGGAGTGGTCGACGGTGATCTGCGGCATGAACCCTCCTGGTCAACGTGGAACTGGCGCCCAGCCTAGTCCGCCAGGCTCAGCGCCAGCAGGGCCACGTCGTCCTCCCGGTCGCGGCCGAAGCAGGCCAGGAGGGTGTCGCACAGGGCCTCCACGCCGGGCAGGGCGCCCACGGCGGCGGCGCGGAGGTGTTCCATGGAGACCGTGAGGTCGGTGCCCCGGGTCTCGATCAGGCCGTCGGTGACCATGAGGAGCCGGTCGGTGGGTTCGAGGACCAGCTCGGTGGGCGGCGGGTGCGGCAGGCCCACGCCGAGCAGCGGACCGGACGCCTTGACGTACTCGGCGCTGCCGTCGTCGCCGAGTATCAGCGGCGGGATGTGACCGGCGTTGGCGATCCGGGTGCGCCCGGTTTCGGGGTCGATCAGGGCCAGGCACACGGTGGCCGTGACCTCGGTGTGGTAGTGCTGGAGCAGCCGGTCTAGCCGCTCGGCGAGCGCGGCCGGGTCGCTCTCCGCGAGGCAGTAGGCGCGCAGCGCGTGCCGCAGCTCGACCATGACGGTGGCCGCGTCCAGCGAGTGCCCGACGACGTCCCCCACCGCGGTGAGCACGCCGTCGCCGACCCGCAGCGCGACATAGAAGTCACCGCCGATCTCCGTCTCCCGGGAGGCGGGTTCGTACCGCACCGCTATGTCGACGCCCGGCAGTTCGGGCAGCTGGTGCGGGCGGGGCAGGAAGCTGTGCTGGAGGGTGAGCGCGACATGTTGCTCCACCTGGTACATGAGCAGGGGCTCGGCGGCCAGCGCGGTGGCCTGGGCCAGCTGGGCCAGCAGCGCCTCGCCCTCGGGGCCGACCCGGCGCAGCCCGCGGGTGGGCGCGGCCAGACAGACCGGCGCCTTGCCGTCCTGGGTGAGGACCAGCGCCAGCCGGGCGTCGTGCTCCACTCCGGGCCGGAAGAACCCGGCGGGCCACAGCGGCGACGGCACGGTGGTGATCTGCACCCCGGACTGCCCTCGGGTGAGCCGCCGCAGCAGGTCGCGCACGGTCTGGTGGGCGCCCTCGTCGGGCAGCACGAGGGAGGTGCGCGCCCGGTACAGACCCCGGTACAGCTCGTCGTCCTGGTCGAGGACGAAGACGGCGGCGGGGCAGCCGAGCAGCCGGGCGGCGCCGTCCGCCGCCGCGTCGGCCAGTTCGTGCAGCGAGCGCGCCGACTGGATGGTGACGATCGTCTCCGAAAGCTGCCTGAGCCGCCGTACCAGCGCCTGGTCGCCGGCGCGCAGCCGGGCGGCGCGGACCGCGGTGCGGACCGCCGCCTCGATGTCCTCCGGCTCGGCGGGCACGGTCAGATACGCCTCGGCGCCCATCTCCAGCCCCGGGCAGCGGTCCGCCGGGACGGCGGAGAGCGCCGAGAAGTGCACGACGGGCAGACCGCCCATGTGCGGCCGCTCCCTGAGCCGGTGGCACAGTTCGAAGCCGCTCATGTCCGGCAGCTGCACGTCGATGAGGGCCACGTCCGGCAGCCGGCCCTTGCGCAGCCGTACGTCGAGTTCGCTGAGCGCCTCCTGGCCGCAGGCGACCGGGACGACCTCGTGTCCGGCCCGGCGCAGCACGGTGCCCATCGCGTACCGGCTCGCGGCCTCGTCGTCCACGAGCAGCACGATGGTGTCTGTCAGCTTGCCGTTGACGTCCATTTACCAGCCCCTGGACAACGCCGGTGGGGCAGCACCCGGTTCTGGGCCTGCCCCACCAAAGTAGTGCGGATGTCATGCGGTCCGGGAGAACACCGCCACAGTGCGTCCCGGAACGATGAACGTACCCGCTTCCCGGTCGTACGATGCGGACTTGACGACGGAATCCGCGCCCGCCGCCTGCACCGGGTGCAGTCGGTAACCGGTACCGGCCAGCGCGCCCACCCGCTGTTCCTGCCGCTGCGGCGTCGCGTTGAACACGACGACCAGGTCACCGAGTTCCATGGTGATCACGCCGGGCGTCTCGTCCTTCCCGGACAGCGGGAACGACAGCTTCGACTGCACCTGTCCAGCCGTGTCCAGCGAGAACACGCTGTCGGTCGTACGGATTCTCAGCAGATCGCGGTAGGCGGCCGAGGCCCCGTCGATCTCCGCGCAGCCGACCCGCACCGAGCTCAGCAGCGGCTTGGCGTACGGCCACTTGGAGGCGTTGTCGGCGGCCATGGGCAGCCCGCGCCCGAAGCCGTTGCCGTCGGAGCAGTTCCAGTGGATGGCGTTGAACCAGTCGCCGCTGTCGAAGGAGTTGCGGTCCAGGGACTTGGAGCGGAGCAGGTCCGTACCCGCCTGGGAGAGCGACGGGCCCTGCGACAGGGCTGCCGTGGCCATCGCGAGGACCTGCATCCGGGCCCGATCGGAGGCGCTGGTGGTGGCCGGCAGTTTGTACGTCAGTGCGTCGAACAGCGATTCGTTGTCGTGCGCGTCGACGTAGGCGAGGGCGTCGCCGGGCGCGTCCGCGTAACCGGCGGGCGAGCCGTTGTAGTCGATCTCGGCTCCGGTGACCTCCTTGCCGTCGGTGTCGGTGAACCGGTACTTGGCGAGGTTGCCGCTCAGGCCGACCTTGATCAGGTCCTGGTAGTGCAGCAGGCGGACCTTCTGCTCGGCCTCGGTGCCGTTGGCCGTGGACGCGTTGGGGTCGGTGTAGAGCCCGGACGCGAAGCCCTGGACGCCGGGGTCCGCGTCGAAGGGGCTGCCGCCGCGTACAGCGTCCCGGGCGCGGTCGGAGAAGGTGGCGATGCCGGTGCCGGCCATGTTGGCCTGGGTGGCCTGTACGAACCGGGCGTCGTCGGCGACCTCCCCGAAGTTCCAGCCCTCGCCGTAGAGGATGATCTTCTTGCCGTCGACGCCGTCCTTCTTCGGGGTCAGCGCGTCCAGGGCCTTGCGGACCGCCAGGATGTTGGCCTTCGGGTGGTGGCCCATCAGGTCGAAGCGGAAGCCGTCGACCTTGTACTCCTTGGCCCAGGTGACGATCGAGTCGACCACCAGCTTGCCCATCATGGCGTTCTCGGGCGCGGTGTTGGCGCAGCAGGTGCTGTTCGCCACCGAGCCGTCGGCGAGCAGCCGCTGGTAGTAGCCGGGCACGATCTTGTCGAGGACGGACGTGTCCGCCTGCCCGCCGGCCGCCGTGTGGTTGTAGACGACGTCCATGACGACCCGCAGGCCGTCCTCGTTCAGCGACTTGACCATCTGCCGGAACTGGACCGTGCGGGCGGTGCCGTCGGGGTCGGTGGCGTACGAGCCCTCGGGGACCGTGAAGTGGTACGGGTCGTACCCCCAGTTGTAGGCGTCCTTGGCGGCGGTCGCGGCGACGCACTCCTGCTGCTGGTCGGAGTCGGCCGGGTAGGAGGCGAGATCGCAGCCGGGGCTCGCCCGGTCCGCCTTCTTCTCGGGCACGGTGGCGAAGTCGAAGGCCGGCAGGAGATGGACGTACGACGTCCCGGACTTGGCGAGTGCGCGCAGGTGCTTGGAGCCGTCGCTGCCCTTGTCGGTGAAGGCCAGGTACGTGCCCCGGTCGGCGGCCGGGACCGTGGAGTCCGCCACCGAGTAGTCCCGGACGTGCAGCTCCTGGATCTGGGCGTCCTTCAGCGGTACGGCCGCGGGCTTGGTGTAGGTCGACCAGCCGCCCGGGGTGAGGGACCTGTCGGCCAGGTCGACGACGAGACTGCGCTCGGAGTTCGCGGACAGAGCGACCGAGTAGGGGTCGGTGACCTTGTTGGTCACCAGTTTCCGGACACTGGGCGCCCAGACCTTCACGACGTAGCGGTAGGGCTTGTTCTTCCAGGACCCGGGGCCGGTGACGGACCAGACGCCGGTGGCCGGGTTCCGTTTCATGGCCACGGTGGAGCCGTCGAGTTCGAGGCCCACGCTCTGCGCGGTCGGCGCCCAGACGGAGAGGGTCGGCTTCCCGCCGTGGAAGACCGGACCGAGACTCGCCGTCGTCGCCCTGGCGTACACGTCGTCGAGCACCCCGGCGATCTGTACGCCGGTCGCGGCCAGCACCGCCCCGTTCGCGGCCAGTTGGGAGGCGACGAGCTGTCCGTCGAGCGCCTCGCGCACCCGGCCCTGGTCGCGCGGGTCGACCGACCAGGCCGTGTAGTCCTTCAGGTGCGGGAACTTCGCCTTCTGGGCGTCGGTGAGGGTGGTCTTCGTCAGCCGCAGCCACCGCTCGTCGTCGCTGGTCAGCGTCCCGTCCGCGACGGCGATCGAACCGTCGTGGGAGTAGCGGAGCTGGGTGGAGGCGGCGCCGTCGACGCCGTCCCAGGCGACCGTGTCCCGGTCGATCCAGATCGCCTTGGAGGTGGTCAGGTCGAGGGCGGCCGCGCTGCCGGCGGGCTGCGGGAGCAGGTACTTCTCCTGGCCGTTCACCAGCCACACCTCGTGGCCGCTGGAGGTGAGGTCCAGGGACCGGTCGGCGGAGAGGTCCTTCTCGTCGCCGTTGTGGATGATGTAGCTGAGGCTGGTGGCGCCCTCGGTGAGCGGTACCTCGAAGACCGCGCCGTAGGTGTCGGTCCGCACCGGCTTCAGGGGGCTCGACCAGTCGGTGGGGTTCGCGGCGCCCGTCCACACGTGCAGGCCCCAGCCGTCGTAGTTCCCGTCGGCGCGGTGGTAGTGGATGACCGCCTTGGTGGTGTCCTGGGCGGGGTACTCGGGTCTCTTCGTCAGTACGTCCGCCTTCCCCTGCTCGATCCAGACCTCGCCCGTGCTGGTGACGTCGATGGAGCGGTCGGCGGAGACGTCCTTGTCGCCGTCCTTGTCGACGACGACGAAGCCGATGTTCGAGGCACCGGACTTCAGCTTGACGTAGGCGAAGGCGCCGTACGCGTCGCGGCCGACGAACGGGTGACCGGCGGGCCAGGTGGTCGCCTCGCCGTCGGCGATGTCGCCCCAGGCGTACAGGCCCCAGTCGGCGTAGTCGCCGTCGGTGCGCTTGTAGTGGACGATCGCGTAGTCGCGGGAGGAGGCGGTGGGGGTCTCGGGGACGGGCGGGGTGCCGGAGGTGCTCTCGGCCGTGGCGGCGGCGCGGTGGCCCGCCGAGTCGACGACGACCGCCTTGTAGCGCAGGGCGGTGCCGGCCGGGACGTCCGCGGCGAGGGTCTGGGTGACCTGGTAGGGGGCGTGGTCGGCGGAGCCGAGGGTGGTCCACCTGCCGGTGCCGACCTGGGCGGCGAAGACGACCCGGTCGAGCTGTCCGCCGGTGACGTTCGCGGTGAGGTCGACGGTGCCGGTGGCGCCGGCGGCCGGGGCGGTGAGGATGAGCTCCGGGCTCGTGGCCGGCTTGTCGAGGGGGCCGGTGGCCTTGTAGACGACGGCGGATCCGGCCGGGACGGTGACGGTCAGCCGGTCCGCGCCGTCGGAGGTCAGGGTGGTGCCGGTGCCGTAGATCGCGCGGTAGCGCATGTCGGCGGAGCCGGTGGTGAAGGTCGCGGTCTTCGGCGCCTCGGCGTTGTTGAGGGCGACGACGTACTCCTGGCCGGTCTTCGCGTCCGTCCGGGTGAACGCGTAGACGCCGGCGCCGTCGGCCGCGTAGCGCTCGGTCTGCACGCCGTCGGCGAGGGCCAGGTTGGCCGCGCGCAGCTTGGAGAGAGCACTGATCTGCCGGTAGAGCGGCGCACCGGTGTCATAGGCGTCGCTCGCGTGCGTGCGCTCGGTGCCGATCTCGTCGTCGTCCAGGTAGTCGGCGACCTTCGACGCGAACATCGTCTGCCGGGCGTCCTTGTCCCCGCCCGAGCCGGTGAAGCCCTGCTCGTCGCCGTAGTAGACGACCGGGTTGCCCCGGCTGAGGAACATCAGCTCGTTGGCGAGCCGGTCCTTGGCCAGCAGCTGGGCGTCCGTGGCCTTCGGGTTGTCCTGCTCCAGGAAGTACCCGACCCGCCCCATGTCGTGGTTGCCGAGGAAGGTGACCTGCTCGTAGGCGTTGGCCTTGTCGGTCGTGTACTTGTAGTCGTCGCCGAAGACCGAGGCGAGCTTCTGCGCGCTGCCGCCCTGGGAGGCGTAGGCGCGGGCCGCGTCCTGGAAGGGGAAGTCGAGGGTCGCGTCCAACCGCCCCTGGGTGACGTACGGTGAGGTGACGGACGTGTCGGCGGAGTAGGTCTCGCCGAACATGAAGAAGTTCTTACGGCCGTGCCGGGCCGCGTACTTGTCGAGCGCGGTCGCCCACTGGGTCCAGAACTCCATGTTGACGTTCTTCACGGTGTCGATCCGGAAGCCGTCGATGTCGTAGTCCCGCACCCACCGCTCGTAGATCTTCTCCATGCCGCTGACGACCTCGGGGCGCTCGGTCCACAGGTCGTCGAGGCCGGAGAAGTCGCCGTAGGTGGCGGACTCGCCGGCGAAGGTCGAGTCGCCCCGGTTGTGGTACATCGTCGGGTCGTTGAGCCAGGACGGCACCTTGCTGTCGTCGGCCACGGTCGGCGTGCGCGGGAAGGAGGCGGCGGAGACGGCCGGGAACTTCTTCTTCCCAGCCGCGTAGTCGGCGTCGTCGAAGGGCTGCCCGTCCTTGGTCAGGTAGGGGAAGGCGCCCTTGGAGAGGTAGTCGTACGACTTCTCTTCGTAGTCGACGACGTCGGCGGTGTGGTTGGTGATGACGTCGAAGAAGACCTTCATCCCCTTGGCGTGCGCCTTGGAGATCAGGGTCTGAAGGTCCTTGTTGGTCCCGAAGTGCGGGTCGACCTGGGTGAAGTCGGTGATCCAGTAACCGTGGTAGCCGGCCGAGGCGTTGCTGCCCGTGCCCTGCACCGGCTTGTTCTTGAAGATGGGGGCCATCCAGAGGGCGGTGGTGCCGAGCCCCTTGATGTAGTCGAGCCGCTTGGTCAGGCCCTTGAGGTCACCGCCCTGGTAGAAGCCCTTGTCGGTGGGGTCGTACCCGGTGGAGAGGCGGGAGCCGGTGAGGCCGCCCTTGTCGTTGCCGGTGTCGCCGTTGGCGAAACGGTCCGGCATGACGAAGTAGAACTGCTCCCGGGTGTCGTCGTGCCGGGCGGGCTCGGCGGCGAGCTTCGCGTCGGAGGGCGGTGCGGGCGGCGCGGCGGCGTGCGCGGCGAGGGGCTGCACGAGCGCGGCGGCGAGGGCGGCGACGGCGACGGCCGCGACCCGTCTGACATGTATCACCGGTGTGAACTCCTAGCGATTGCGGCTCTCTTGGGTCCGACCCCGCGCGACCGTACCGCCACCGAAAGGCTTACAGCAAGAGGCTTGCAATTCACAGCAAGAACTTTCACGAAGCGTATGGACGCGGTGTCTCAACTGCCGCACTCTCACGCGTTGTTGAAGCCTGCCCACTTCCTTTCGGAGCCTTTCGGGGCCTTTCGGAGCCGCAGATGACCACCAGACACCGACCCCCGGGTGTCCTCCGCCGCACAGCGGGCGCGCTGGCCGCGGGCGCCCTCGCACTGGCCGGCGTGATCGCCCTCCCGGCCGCGCCCGCAAAGGCGGACACCACCGCCAAGGGCGATGTGATCGCCAACCTGTGGGAGTGGAACTGGAACTCGATAGCGTCCGAATGCACCGACGTCCTCGGCCCGGCCGGCTACGGCGCGGTCCAGGTCGCCTGGCCCTCAGAGTCCCTCAAGCGCCTGTCACGCGGCGGGCGTGACGGTCTACACGGACGCCCGGCACCGACTACGGCGGCACCACGCTCACCAGCAAGTACGAGACCCCCGACTGGGACCCGAGCGACTACCACACCTCCGCCGACTGCCCCACCTCCGACCTGACCATCCAGGACCACTCCGACCTCACCCAGGTCCAGAACTGCGAACTGCTCGGCCTGCCGGACCTCAAGACCGGCGCGGACAATGTCCGTTCGGGTCTCGCCGCCTTCCTCAACAAGCAGATCGCGCTGGGCGTCGACGGCTTCCGGGTGGACTCGGCCAAGCACATCCCGGCCACCGACATGGCGGCCATCGTCGCCAAGCTGAACACCACGACGTCCGGTGCGGCGCCGTACGTCAAGTACGTGAAGAAGGACAGCTCCGGGAACATGACGTGGGAGTCGGGCACTAACCGCTCGTACACCACGGGCAGCTCCTCCGGCTCCACAACGAGTGACACCTGGCAGTAGCGAGCGCACGGGAGCCCCGATCGTCGGCGACGGGCGGGGCTCCGGCGGGGTGGGCGCCCCGCGGCACCGGCGGGTGGGAGATTCCTCGGGGTTCCGGTGAACAAATCGGCTGCATCGCGCATCGAACCTGGTGTAGGTCACCAGAGGACGGCGCGGAGAGCGGGTACGGATACCGCCGCCGACCGCGTCGCGGAGCACGAGTGGAGCACCGTCACCGTGAACGATCACCGGAACACCATCGACCGGACCGGCACTGCCGGGCACCGCACCCACCGCAGGACCGGCCGCACGGTGCTCGCCGTGGCCGCCGTCGCCGGCCTGGGGCTCGCCTGGGCGGGCACCGCCGAGGCCGCGAGCCCGAGCGCCGCGAAGTCGACGCCGACCTGCTCCGCCGCCGCGCTCAAGGCCACCTTCGGCCAGCAGCTCGGCGGCGGAATGAACCACCAGGGGGTCGTCATCAGGCTGCGCAACCTCAGCGGCAGGACCTGCGCCCTGCGCGGCTACCCCGGCCTGGGACTGGAGAACTCCGCGCACCACACGCTCACGACCCACACGCACTGGGGCAGCACCTGGTACGCCAAGGACCCCGGCAAGAAGACCCTGGTCCTCAAGGACGGCGAGAGCGCCGAGGCCGTCGTCGCCTGGACGCACGCCAACACCGGCACCTCGGGCGCGGTGCACGCCTCCTACCTGGAGATCACCCCGCCCGCCGCCACCCAGCACAAGACGCCGGCCTTCCCGCAGTGGGTCGACCACGGCGACCTCTCGGTCACCGCGCTGGCCAGGCACATCAACGTCACGCCCTGACGCCGCGGCGCGGCCGGCGGCGGTCCGGCGGCGTCCAGGCGCACGCCCCCGCCGTCCACGCGCGGTGCCGTGCCGGTCACGTAGGAGGCACGGTCGGGCGGCCAGGCGGCGGGGTCGGCGACCGGATGGATCAGCAGGTCGACTTCCCGGCGTAGACCGCCAGGGCGGTGTTCGAGGCCAGGGTGGCGGTGAGCTGGCCGCTCGCGTCCACCGTCACCGAGGCGTTCGCCTGCACGTTGCAGTACGTCCCCGCCGGCAGCGACGTCTGGTACGTCCGGGTCAGCGAGCCCGACTCGTGGTTGATGGCGACATAGCCCTTGGCGCCCCGCCCGAAGGCGATCGCGTCGGCGCCGTCGTCCCACCAGTTCGTCACCGACTCGCCGCGTACCGCGTTGCGGAAGGCGACCATGCGGAGGATCTCCGGCCAGGCGTGCTGGCACTTCCAGCCGTCCTGCCAGCAGGCGTTGACGGTACCGTCGTTGGGCGGGCCCGCGTCGGCGTCGGTCCACTCGTAGCCGGAGTTGATGTCCGGGGCGCCGTACGGGTAGGCGAGCATGAAGACGTTGGCCAGGGTGTAGTTGGCGCCGTCCTTGTAGTTGAGGGTGCTGCCGTTGCGCTCGGTGTCGTGGTTGTCGACGAAGACCCCGGCGACCGAGCTGCTCATGTAGCCCCAGCCCTCGCCGTAGTTCTTCAGGTAGGCGAGGTTCTCGTTGTTGAAGACGCGCTTGAGGTCGTAGGCGTAGCGGAACTCCTGGACGTCCCCGTTGCCGGTGTACTCGGTCGGCTGGACGGCCTCGCCGGCGCCGTAGATGACCTCCTGCTTCCAGTACACGGACGGGTTGGTCAGCCGGGTCTTGATGTTGGCCAGGTCCTCGGCCGGGATGTGCTTGGCCGCGTCGATGCGGAAGCCGTCGGCGCCCAGGCTGAGCAGGTCGTTCATATAACCCGCGATGGTCTTGCGGACGTACTCCTCGCCGGTGTCCAGGTCGGCCAGGCCGACCAGTTCGCAGTGCTGGACGTTCCAGCGGTCGGAGTAGTTCGAGACGGGGGAGGTGCAGTCGTCGAAGTCGTAGGAGGAGTACAGGCCGGGGTAGTCGTACTTCGTGTACGACGAGCCGCCGGTGCCGGTGCCGCTGCCCGCCGACATGTGGTTGATCACCGTGTCGACGACCACCTTCACACCGGCCGCGTGGCAGGTGTTCACCATGTTCTGGAAGGCCGTGCGGTCGCCGAGCCGGCCCGCGATCTTGTAGGACACCGGCTGGTACGACGTCCACCACTGCGAGCCCTGTATGTGCTCGGCGGGCGGGGAGACCTGGACGTATCCGTAGCCGGCGGGGCCGAGGGTGGCGGTGCACTCCTTGGCGACCGAGGCGTACTTCCACTCGAAGAGGACGGCGGTGACGTCCTTGGTGCCGGGCGGGGAGGCCGACGCGACGGACGGGGTCATGACAAGGACGAACGCCGCGAGAGCGACGGCCCAGGAGAGGGCTCTGCGTGCCATGTGGGGGCTCCTTCACCGTTGAAGGCGCTTGCTGAAATATTGCAGCAAACTTGCGGTGACGCAGATGTTAAAGGCCCGCTGCCTGAAATGGCAGCGGGCCGTGTGAAGTTGATGCAAGAACTTTCAGCCGGGGGTCAGGCCGTCGTGAACCACACGGTCGTGTCGGCCGGCACCTTGGTCCCGCCGTCCGCCTCGGTCACCTCACCGCTGCCGAGCAGCACCCGGCCGTACGCCGGCGTGGTGACGGACTCGCCGGTCGTGTTCGCGACGCACACGAACTCCCCGCGCCGGAAGGCGAGTACGCCCTCCGGCGCGCGCAGCCACTCGACCGCGTCCCCGGCGCCCAGGTCGGGCTGCGCCCGGCGGATGTCCAGCGCGGTGCGGTACAGCTCCAGGGTCGAACCGGCCGCCCCGGTCTGCGCCTGAACGCTCAGCTCGCCCCAGTCCGCGGGCTGCGGCAGCCAACTGCCCCCGCTGCCGAAGCCGTACGACGACCCCTCCCGCGTCCACGGGATCGGCACCCGGCAGCCGTCGCGGAAACCGTCCTGGCCGGCGCCGCGGAAGTACGCGGGGTCCTGGCGGACCTCGTCGGGCAGGTCCACGACGTCCGGGAGGCCCAGCTCCTCGCCCTGGTAGATGTAGACGGAGCCGGGCAGCGCGAGCATGAGGAGGGTGGCCGCCCTGGCCCGGCGCAGGCCGAGCGCCCGGTCCCCCGCCGTGCGGATCTGGGTGCCCAGTCCCGGCGGGTTGGCGAAGCGGGTGGCGTGCCGGGTGACGTCGTGGTTGGAGAGGACCCAGGTGGCGGGGGCGCCGACCGGGCGCATCGCCTCCAGGGTGCGGTCGATGACCGTACGCAGTTCCTTCGCGTCCCAGTCGGTGCTCAGGTACTGGAAGTTGAAGGCCTGGTGCAGCTCGTCCGGACGGACGTAGTTGGCGGTGCGCTCCACGGTCGGCGTCCAGGCCTCGGCGACGAAGATGCGCCCGCCCGTCGCCCACCACCGCCCTTCTGCGGAAGGCCCTTCGGGCCCCCACTCATTTTCGGCGTACTCGTCGAGGACGTGCCGCCACTGCCGGTAGATCTCGTGCACACCGTCCTGGTCGAAGAACGGCATGACATCGTTGCCCAGCAGCTTCAGCTGGTCGCCGCCGCCGAGGTCCGGGAGGCCCTCCGCCTTCACCAGGCCGTGCGCCACGTCGATACGGAAGCCGTCCACGCCCATGTCCAGCCAGAAGCGCAGGATGGAGCGGAACTCGTCGCCGACGGCCGGGTGTTCCCAGTTGAAGTCGGGCTGCTCGGGGGCGAAGAGGTGCAGGTACCACTCGCCGTCCGCGACCCTCGTCCAGGCCGGTCCGCCGAAGATGGACTCCCAGTCGTTGGGCGGGAGTTCGCCGCTCTCGCCCTTGCCCGGACGGAAGTGGTAGCGGTCGCGCGACGGCGAGCCGGGGCCCTCGGTCAGCGCCCGCTTGAACCACTCGTGCTGGTCGGAGGAGTGGTTGGGCACCAGGTCGACGATGATCCGCAGCCCCAGCCCGTGCGCGTCACGGATCAGCGCGTCCGCGTCCAGCAGGTTGCCGAACATGGGGTCCACGGCCCGGTAGTCGGCGACGTCGTAGCCGGCGTCGGCCTGCGGCGAGGCGTAGAACGGGCTGAGCCACACGGCGTCGACACCGAGGTCACGCAGGTACGGGAGTCTGGCACGCACGCCCTCCAGATCACCCATCCCGTCGCCGTTGCTGTCGGCGAAGCTGCGCGGATAGACCTGGTAGATCACCGCGTCCCGCCACCAGTCGCGGCGACGGGCGACGGTGACGATGGCGGGGGCCGGTGCGGCGGATTGCTGCTGGCTCATGGCGTCCTTGATGCGTCGTAACAGGGTCATCGGGTCGGAGGTGGGTGTTGAGGCGGCCGTGGTCACAGCGGGGTCGGATGGAGACCACGGCCGCCTACCCGCGCGTTCGGGCACGCGGGAGTCTTGGCGCCCCGCAAGGGGCGCTCGGGGTACCCCCGGCCGAAGGCTGGGGGAGGAACTGCGCGACCAGCCACAACGAAGCCGCAGACGAACGACGGCCGAAGCGGCTTTCCGGCAGCGGGCGTCAGCCCTTTGTCCCGCCGGCGGTGAGGCCGGTCACCAGGTTCTTCTGCACGAGGTAGAAGAACACGGCCACCGGTATCGCGATCAGCACCGCCGTCGCGGTCATCAGGTTGCGCTGCGCGTCGTGCTCGCTGATGAAGCTCTGCAGCCCCACGGCGAAGGTGTACTTGTCGTCGCTGAGCATGAACGTGGAGGCGAAGGCGACCTCCCCGAAGGCGGTGAGGAAGTTGTAGAACGCGGCGACCGCGAGGCCCGGCTTGGCAAGGGGCAGGATCAGCCGGAAGAAGGTGCCGAAGGGCGAGAGCCCGTCGACCCGGCCGGCCTCGTCGATCTCGAAGGGGATCGTGTCGAAGTAGCCCTTGAGCAGCCAGGCCGTGTAGGGGACGACCGTGGTGCAGTAGACCAGGATCAGGCCGAGGTAGCTGTCGATGAGGCCGAGGTTCGACAGGATCTGGTACATCGGCACGATCAGCACGGCGATCGGGAACATCTGGGTGACCAGCAGCAGCCACATGAACTTCCGGTAGCCGGGAAAGCGCATCCGGGACACCGCGTAGCCGGTGGTCGAGGCGAGGATCAGCCCGATGACCGTGGTGCCGCCGACGACGATCATCGTGGTCTTGAACCAGTCCCAGAAGCCGGTGTGCTGGAGGACGAAGGAGTAGTTGTCCAGCGTCATCTTGTGCCAGATGCCGCTCGGATGGAGGTAGTCGTCCTTGTCCGGGCCGAGGGAGAGGAAGATCAGCCAGCCCACCGGGAAGAACGCGATCAGGCAGGCGACGCCCAGGATGCCGTGGGTGACGGCGGTGCCGAGCGGGCCGCGCTCGTCCCGGCGGCGGACACGGCGCGGACTGCTGGTCACAGGGGCCTCCTCGGCGACCTGGGCGGAGGTCTCGACAGTGGTCGTACTCATGGGAACTCCTGCCTCAGATCGCGAGCTGCTGGTCGTTGCGGTTGAGCCAGCGGCGGTAGAAGGAGGTGAAGACGATCAGGACGGCCAGCAGCAGCATGCCGTAGGCGGCGGACTGGGCGAAGTCACGCGGCTGCTGTCCGAAGCCGAGGAAGTAGGCCCAGGTGACCAGGATCTGCGCGTCGGGGGCGGTGTTGCCGAAGAGCAGGAAGATGACGGCGAACTGGTTGAACGTCCAGATGATGCCGAGCAGGACGACCGTGGAGCTGACCGACCGCAGCCCCGGCAGGGTGACGTACCGGAAGCGCTGCCAGGCGCCGGCACCGTCCATCTCGGCGGCCTCGTAGAGCGTGCCGTCGATGGCCTGGAGGCCGCCGAGCAGCGAGAGCATCATGAACGGCACACCGCACCAGGTGTTGACGAGGATCGCCGCGGCCCGCTGCCAGAAGGTGTCCTCCAGCCAGTCGGGTTGCGGCAGATGGAGGAAGTGGAGGGTCGCGTTGATGATGCCGCCGTCGGCGAGCATGAACCGCCAGCCGAAGACGGTGACGAAGGTGGGCACCGCCCAGGGCAGCACCAGGACCATGCGGTAGAAGGTGCGGCCGCGGAACTTCTCGTTGAGCAGCAGGGCGAGGCCCAGGCCGATGGTGTAGTGCAGGGTGACGCAGAGCGCGGTCCAGACGATCGTCCAGACGAAGTGCGACCAGAAGCGGTCGTAGGACGTCGGGCCGAACAGGATGTCCTTGTAGTTGTCCAGGCCGATGAACTTGTAGGTGGCGTCGATGTGGTTGACGCCGATGGTGCGGGCGGTGTTGAGGCTGTTGGCGTCCGTCAACGTCAGGTAGAAGCCGTATACCAACGGGTAGATGACGAGCGCCCCGAGGACGACGGCCACGGGGGCGATCATCGCGTAGGCGTACCAGTATTTCTGGTAATTGGTACGGATCCGCTGGCCCAGCCCGGGGCGGGGCGCGCGGTCGCCGTGGCGCTTGCCGGTCGCGCGGTCGATGGCGACTGTCATGGTTCGACACCTTCTGGGTTTTCCGGGATCGGGCTGGGCACAGGCCGGTGGCCGCCGGATCCCTCCCCCCATGTCTCAGGGGGATCCGACGGCCACTCGGGGCTTACTTGCTGAAGTCGGGGACGAGCTTCTCGACCCCGAGTTCGGCGGTGCCCAGGCCCTTGTCGAGGGACTCCTTACCGCCGGCGATCTTGGTCAGCTCGGTGCCGACCGGACCCCACAGCGAGGAGTACTCGGCGAGCGCCGGGCGCGGCTGCGCGGAGGAGAGGACGGCCTGGTAGCCGGCGATACCCGGGTCGGCCTTGACCTCGGCGGTGTAGGCGTCGGAGCGGGTCGGCAGGGTGGAGTTCTTCAGGGCGATCTCCGTCTGGGACTTCGCGGAGGTCATGAAGGCGACGAACTTCTCGGCGGCTTCCTGGTGGGCCTTGTCGATGCCGGCGTAGATGGAGAGGTTGTGGCCGCCGGTCGGGGCGCCCGCCTTGCCGGTGGAGCCGGCCGGGACGGTGGTGATGCCGAGGTTGGACTTGTCGCTGAACGCGGAGCCCTTGTAGAAGTTGGTGATCTCCCAGGGGCCCTCGATGGTCATGGCGACCTTGCCGTTGACGAAGGCGTCCTGGCGGTGGGCGTAGGCGTCGGCGGTGGTGTCCGCCTTGTGCAGGCCCTTGCCGGAGTACAGGTCCAGCCAGGTCTGGTAGCCCTTCTTGGCCGCCGCCGAGGTGAGGGTGATCTTCTTGGCGGAGGCGTCGACCATGTCGGTGCCCTCGCCGTAGAGGAAGGGCTGCGTGTAGTACGCGGCCTCGGGGCCCCAGTAGCCGGTGGCCTTGGCCTTGGCCTGGATCTTGGCGGCGTCGGCCTTCACCTCGTCCCAGGTCTTGGGGGCCTCGGTGACGCCGGCCTTCTTCAGCAGGGCCTTGTTGTAGACGAGCGCGAGGGTGTCGGTGACCAGCGGAACGCCGTAGGTCTTGCCCTCGTACTGGGCCTGGGTGATCAGGCTGGACTGGAACTTGTCCTTGTCCGCGAGCGCGCTGGTGCCGTCCAGCGGCAGGAAGTAGCCGGCCTTGGCGAAGGCGGGGGTCCAGCCGACCTCGGAGCGCAGCACGTCGGGGGCGCCCTTGCCGGACTGGGCGGCCGTGTCGAACTTGTTCTGCGCCTGGTCGAACTGGACGTCGACGTAGTTGACCTTGATGTCCTTGTTCGCGGCTTCGAACTCCTTGACCAAGGCCTTGTACGTCGGTGCCTCATTGGTGGCGTTGGAGGTGTCCCACCAGGTGATGGTGACCGGGCCGTCCGACTTGCTGTCGCTGTCGCTCCCGCCGCACGCCGTCGCCGTGAGGGCGAGGGACGCCACCAGCGCGGAGGCCGCTATGCCACGCCGCATGAGTTCTCCTTGAGGGTGAAAAGCCCGAGTGATGCGAGGCGGCCCCGTCCGCCGTCCTCGCCGTCGTGCCGACAGCGCCGTTGCGGCGGCCGGGCGTCAGGGAACGTAACAGCGATGTAAGCGCGACGAAAGACCTTGCAGCAAAAAAGTGCAAGAGATCTCCGAAGTTATCCGGGCGTGACCTCTCGGCGACCGTCGTGAGACGCTTGCTTGCTGCTTGTTTACGGCGGTAGAGCGCTACGAGGGCCACTTGTGCAAGACTCTGCAAGCTCTTGCCATCACGTTTCACGAGGGAGTGCGATGACGCAGCAGCCCGCACGGGGCCGCCCCCCAGGCCGCATCAGGCGCCCGATCGGTGTGCAAGGGGACATACGGCCGGTACAGTCCAGTGCCGTGACCACACGGCTTGCCGACATCGCAGCGCAGGCGGGGGTGAGCGAGGCGACCGTCAGCCGGGTCCTCAACGGGAAGCCGGGCGTCGCCGCCACCACCCGCCAGTCCGTGCTCGCCGCGCTGGACGTACTCGGCTACGAGCGTCCGGTACGGCTGCGACAGCGCAGCGAGGGCCTGGTGGGGCTGATCACCCCCGAGCTGGAGAACCCGATATTCCCGGCGCTGGCGCAGGTCATCGGGCAGGCGCTGACCCGGCAGGGCTACACCCCCGTGCTCGCCACCCAGACCCCCGGCGGTTCCACGGAGGACGAGCTGACCGAGATGCTGGTGGACCGCGGGGTCGCGGGCATCATCTACGTCTCCGGCCTGCACGCCGACACGACCGCCGACATGCAGCGCTACGAGCGGCTGCGGGCGCAGGGCGTGCCGTACGTCCTCGTGGACGGCTTCTCGCCCAAGGTGCAGGCGCCGTTCATCTCCCCCGACGACCGGGCGGCGATGACCCTGGCGGTCACGCATCTGGCGTCCCTGGGGCACACCAGGATCGGCCTCGCCCTCGGCCCGAAACGCTTCGTCCCCGTGCAGCGCAAGATCGAGGGCTTCGTACGGGCCGTGCAGGACCAGTTGGGGCTGCCGGCCACGGTGATCGAGACCGAGCTGGTCCAGCACTCCCTCTACACCCTGGAGGGCGGTCAGGCGGCGACCACCGCGCTGATCGACCGCGACTGCACGGCGATCGTCTGCGCCAGCGACATGATGGCCCTCGGCGCGATACGGGCGGCCCGGCAGCGGGGGCTGGACGTCCCCAAGGACATCTCGGTGGTCGGTTTCGACGACTCCCCGCTGATCGCCTTCACCGACCCGCCGCTCACCACGATCCGCAAGCCGGTCCCGGCGATGGGGCAGGCCGCGGTGCGCACCCTGCTGGAGGAGATCGGGGGGACGCCGGCTCCGCACAGCGAGTTTGTTTTCATGCCGGAACTCGTGGTACGCGGTTCTACGTCAGCAGTACCTGCGAAGTAGTCGCCCCGCGGTAGGACATGCGCGGCGAACCCGACCTTGGGATGATCTGTCGAAGATGTCTTTTCTGGCAGACTCTGTGCCTATGAGTGACTCGACCGTGACAGAGCCGGAAGGTCGCGCACCACAGACCCTTCCGCGGACCGTCACGGGCGAAGGAGAACGGGGGCTCCTGCGCCGGCTGCGCACGCCGCGCCGGCCCCGGCTCTGGTTCGAGATCCTGCTGATCGCGGTGAGTTACTGGACCTACTCGCTCATCCGCAACGCGGTCCCGGAGCAGAAGGCGCAGGCGCTGCGCAACGCGGACTGGATCTGGAGCGCCGAGCACCATCTGGGGATCGCCGTCGAGAACTCGGTCAACCACGCCGTGAACTCGGTGACTTGGCTGATCATCGGGATGAACTACTACTACGCGACACTGCACTTCGTGGTGACGCTGGGTGTGCTCGTGTGGCTCTACCGCAGCCATCCCGGCCGCTACGCGGCGGCCCGCCTCGCCCTCTTCGCCACGACGGGCGTGGCCCTCCTCGGCTACTACCTGTTCCCGCTCGCCCCGCCGCGGCTGATGTACGGCGGCGGCTTCGTCGACACGGTGATGCTCCACCACACCTGGGGTTCGATGGCCTCCGGCGACCTCAAGCACATGTCCAACCAGTACGCGGCGATGCCGTCCATGCACATCGGCTGGTCCCTGTGGTGCGGCCTGACCGTCTTCGCCCTGGCATCGGTGCCGTGGGCACGCGTCCTGGGCCTCCTCTACCCGACGGTGACCCTGCTGGTCATCGTCGCCACGGCCAACCACTTCTGGCTCGACGCGGCGGGCGGCATGCTCTGCCTGACCTTCGGCCTCACCCTGGCAGGCCTGTGGTACGGCACGCTGCCCCACGCATTGCCGAAACAGGCGTAGCCCGGCGGGCGGCCGGGGCACGCACGGCCGGTCCGCGGTTCACTCCTTCCGGTGTGTCACGTACCCCCCGGTCACCGTCAGCCGTACCGGTGATTGCGTCAGCTCGTCCGCCGGGGCTGTGACCGCCGTTTCGATCCGACCGGTGCCGGTGGCCGTCCGCGTGCTCCCGCAGCCCCGCCACCACGTCCAGGACATGCCGTACCGCCGCGTCCCCCACGCAGGCCCCGACCCGCGGCCGACCGAGGTCCTGGCCGCGGGGGCGGACCGGGCCTCCGAGGTGGTCTGGCGGGGCTCATGAACCACGCGCGGGTCATGCTCGGTCAGCGACCGCCGCCCGCAGCGCGTCGAGGAACGCCTCCCGCGCGGGCTGCGGCGGCGCGGTCTCCCGTACCGCCACATGGATGGCGCGCACCGGCACGGGGTCGCGCACTTCCCGTACGACCACGCCCGGATGTCTGCTGCCGAGCCCCAGCCGGGGCACCAGGCTCACCCCGAGCCCGGCGGCCACGAACCCCTGCGCGGTGACGTAGTCCTCGCTGTCCACGACGAACCGGGGCCGGAACCCGGCGGTCTCGCAGGCGTCGAGCTGTGCGTCCAGACAGGGGCCGGGCCACTCGCTGCCGACGAACGCCTCGTCCGCCAGCTCCGTCAGCCGCACGCTGCGCCGGCCGGCGAGCCGGTGCCCGCGCGGCAGCACGGCGAGATAGGGGTCGTCGAGCAGCCGTACCAGCCGTACGCCGCTCTCCGGCCGGCCCTCGGCCCGCACCAGGAGCGCCAGGTCCGCCCGGCCCTCCTTCACGTCGGCCAGCGGCTCCTCGGAGTCGCGGGACAGCCGCAGTTCGAGCCGCACCCCGGGGTGTTCCGCGCGCAGCCGGGCGACCGCCGGGGCGACCAGGGCCGCCCCCGCCGTGGCGAAGTACCGCACCGACAGCCGCCCGGTGCGCCCCGCGAGCAGGTCGGCCAGGGCGGTCTCGGCCTCGGCGACCTGCCGGGCCACGGTGTCGGCGTACTCGGTGAGCAGCAGCCCGGCGGCGGTGGGCCGCACCCCGCGCCCGACCCGCTCCAGGAGCGCGGCCCCGGCCTCCTTCTCCAGCGCGGCGATCTGCTGGCTCACCGCGGAGGGCGTGTAGCCGAGGGTGGCCGCCGCGCCGGTCACCGATCCGTCGGCCACCACGGCCCGGAGCATCTGCATCCGTCGCACATCCAGCATGCAGCACAGCTTAACAGTGTGTGCACAACCTTTCACTTGTCCTGATGAGTCGGGGCGGGCACGGTGGAGCCATGCCTCTCGCCTCGACCGTCCGGATGGCCGCCCTGGCCCTGCTCTGGGGCTCCGGTTTCCTCTGGATCAAACTCGCCCTGAACCACGGCCTGTCCCCCGCCCAGATCACGATCGTCCGCTGCGCCCTGGGCACCGCCGTGCTGGCCCTCCTGGCCCGCAGGGCCGCCCAGCACCTCCCGAACTCCCGCGCCCTCTGGGGCCACTTGGCGGTGGCCGCCCTGTTCTGCAACGCCATCCCCTTCGCCCTGTTCGCGCTGGGCGAGCGGTCGGTCGACTCGGGTGTCGCGGGCGTCCTGAACGCCACGACTCCGCTGTGGTCCCTGCTCATCGGCCTCGCCGTCGGCACCGACCGCGGCCTGTCCGGCACCCGCCTGACCGGCCTCCTCGCGGGCTTCGCCGGTACGGTCCTGATCTTCGCGCCCTGGCACCGCTCGGGCCTGCTGAGCTGGGGCGCGCTGTCCCTGCTCGGGGCGGCGGCGAGCTACGCGGTGGCGTTCGCGTACATGGCCCGCCATCTCACCGGCCGGGGCGCCCCGTTGGCGGTCTCGGCCGCCCAACTCCTGATGGCGACGGCATGGAGCACGCTGGGGCTGCCGTGGGCGGGCCCGGCGAGCGCGGACCTGACCGGCGTCCTGGCGGTCACCGCGCTCGGCGTCCTGTCGACGGGCGTCACCTTCTACCTCAACTACCGCCTGATAGCCGACGAGGGCGCGACCAGCGCGGCAACCGTCGGCTACCTGCTGCCGGTGGTGTCGGTGGCCCTGGGCGCCCTGGTCCTGGACGAACACATCGGTCTACGAGTTCTGGCGGGCATGGCGGTGGTCCTGGGAGGAGTGGCTCTCACACGCCGCCAACTGGAGCGCCCCACAAGGGGCGCGGGGCCGTATACATCAGCGGCTCCGCCGCGGAGCGCGATCAGCCCCCACGCACCCGCACCCGAAACACGGCCGAACACGCCCGGATCAAACTCCTACGCCCCGTAAAAGAGCTCCTCCACAACCACCCGCGCCCGCCGCGCGGTCCGCCGGTACGCATCCAGCATGTCCCCCGCATGCCCGTCTCCGTACCCCAGATACCGGCCCACCGCGGCCAACTCCCGGCTCTCCGGAGGAAACGTGTCGCCGGCCCGCCCCCGCACCAGCATCACCGCGTTCCGCACCCGCGTGGCCAGCACCCACGCCTCATCCAGTATCGAGGCCTCCTCGGCCCCCAGCAGCCCCGCCGCGCACGCCGCGGCCAGCGCCTCGCGGGTCCGGGTGGTCCGCAGCCCCGGCTCGGCCCAGCCGTGTCGCAGCTGCAGCAGCTGCACGGTCCACTCGACGTCGGACAGCCCGCCCGGCCCGAGCTTGGTGTGCAGCTTGGGGTCGGCCCCGCGCGGCAGCCGCTCGGACTCCATACGGGCCTTCAGCCGCCGGATCTCGCGTACCGCGTCCTCACCGAGCCCCTCCGCCGGATACCGCAGCGGATCGACCAGCTCGATGAACCGGCGACCCAGCTCCTCGTCCCCGGCCACCGGTTCGGCCCGCAGCAGGGCCTGCGACTCCCACACCAGGGACCACCGGCGGTAGTACGCCTCGTAGGACTTGAACGTACGCACCAGCGGTCCGGACTTGCCCTCGGGCCGCAGGTCGGCGTCGATCAGCAACGGCGGATCGGCGCTGGGGATCTGGAGCAGCCGCCGCATCTCGGAGACGACCTTGTTCGCCGCGTCGGCGGCCTCCCGCTCGGCCACGCCCTCCCACGGCTCGTGCACGAACAGCACGTCCGCGTCGGAGCCGTAGCCCAGCTCGTGCCCGCCGAACCGGCCCATGCCGATGATCGTGAACCGGGTCGGCAGGGTGTCGCCCCAGCCGTCGCGGACCACCGCCCGCAGGGTCCCGGCCAGGGTCGCCGCCGTGAGGTCGGAGACCGCGCCGCCGACCCGGTCCACCAGGGCGCCCTGGTCGGCCTCGGCGGGATTGGTCTCGGTGCCGTAGGAGTCGACGATGTCGGCGGCGGCCGTACGGAACAGCTCGCGGCGGCGGACGCCACGCGCGGCCCGGACCCCGTCCTCGGCGTTGTCGGCGCGGCCGACGGCGGCGAGGATCTCCCTTTCCAGCTGGGCGTGTTCGCGGGGTTCGAGGCCGCCGCCGGGGCCGCCGCCATCCCGGGCACCGTCGCTGTCGCCGAGCAGGGCGACCGCCTCGGGGGCCCGCATCAGCAGGTCGGGGGCGAGCCGGCCGGCCGACAGCACCCGGGCGAGGTTCTCGGCGGCGGCGCCCTCGTCCCGCAACAGCCGGAGGTACCAGGGGGTCTTGCCGAGGGCGTCGGAGACCTTGCGGAAGTTCAGCAGGCCCGCGTCCGGGTCGGCGGAGTCGGCGAACCAGCCCAGCAGGACGGGCAGCAGGGTGCGCTGGATCGCGGCCTTGCGGGTGACGCCCGAGGCGAGGGCCTCCAGGTGGCGCAGGGCGGCCGCCGGGTCGGCGTAGCCGAGCGCCTCCAGGCGTTCCCGGGCCGCCTTCGGGCTCAGCCTGGCCTCGCCGGTGGCGAGTTGGGCGACCGCGTCGAGCAGCGGGCGGTAGAAGAGCTTCTCGTGCAGGCGTCGTACGACACCCGTGTGCCGCTTCCACTCGCGGATCAGCTCGGTCTCCGGGTCGGTGCGCAGGCCGAGCGAGCGGCCGAGGCGGCGCAGGTCGGCCTGGTCCTCGGGCACCAGGTGGGTGCGGCGCAGCCGGTAGAGCTGGATGCGGTGCTCCATGGAGCGCAGGAAGCGGTAGGCGTCGTCGAGTTGCGTGGCGTCGGCGCGGCCGACGTAGCCGCCGGCGGCGAGGGCCTGGAGGGCGACGAGGGTGGTGCCGGAGCGGATGGTGGCGTCGGCCCGTCCGTGCACCAACTGGAGGAGCTGGACGGCGAATTCGACATCGCGCAGGCCGCCGGGGCCGAGCTTCAGCTCGCGGTCGATCTGGGCGACGGGGATGTTCTCCACCACCCGGCGGCGCATCTGCTGCACGTCGGCGACGAAGTTCTCGCGCTCGGCGGCCTTCCAGACCAGCGGTTCCAGGGCGTCGATGTACTCCTGCCCCAGTTCGCGGTCGCCGGCGACCGGGCGGGCCTTGAGCAGGGCCTGGAACTCCCAGGTCTTGGCCCAGCGCTGGTAGTAGGCGAGGTGGCTGCTGAGGGTGCGCACCAGCGGGCCGTTCCTGCCCTCGGGACGCAGATTGGCGTCGACCGGCCAGATCGAGCCCTCCACCGTGGTCTCGGAGCAGATCCGCATCATGTGCGAGGCGAGCTTGGTGGCGGCGCGCAGGGCCTTGGCCTCGTCGGCGCCGGCGGCGGCCTCGCCGACGAAGATGACGTCGACGTCGGAGACGTAGTTCAGCTCGTGGCCGCCGCACTTGCCCATGGCGATCACCGCGAGCCGGCAGTCTGCGGCGTCCTCGGGCGCGGCGCGCTCGGCCAGGGCGAGGGCGGCGCGCAGGGTCGCGGTGGCGAGGTCGGCGAGCTCGGCGGCGGTCTCGGCGACGTCGGTGGTGCCGCACACGTCCCGGGCGGCGATGGACAGCAGGCAGCGCCGGTAGGCGACCCGGAGGCCGACCGGGTCGTCGGCCTCGGCCAGGCCGCGCTCGAACTCCGCCACTCCGGGGTGCAGGTCCCGGGGCTCGTAGGTGACCAGGGCCTCCCAGTCGCGCGGATGCCGGGCCAGGTGGTCGGCGAGGGCCGCGGAGGCGCCGAGGACGCCCAGCAGGCGGTCCCGGAGCGGCTTGGCCGCTATCAGGGTGTCGAGCAGCTCGCGGTGGGCGGTGGGGCCGGGCTGGGCCTCCAGCAGCCGTACCAGGCCGTGCAGGGCGAGATCCGGGTCGGCGGTGGCACCCAGTGCCTCCAGGAGGACCGGGTCGTCGCGTACGGCCGCCAGTTCGGGGCTGTCCAGCAGTCGCTCGGCGGCGGAGGCATCGGTGAAGCCGTGCCGCAGCAGTCGCGTGAAGGTACTGCTCCTGCGCCCCGGCGTCATCCGCGGCCTCCCCAGGGATCGAGAACCGGATCAAGGTCGTCCACGCCAGAGCCTAACCGCAGACCCTGCCACGGGCGCCGATGAGTTTCCGGCGGGATCGTGGTCTGTACCGGGTCCGCACCGGCAGGAAACCGAAGGAGGCATCATGCGTGAACCCGAGGGTGTGCTGGACGACCGCTACAGCAGCCCCGGCGCCCGGGCGCACGCCTGGTCCGAGGCGGAGAAGCTGCTCACCGGCGCCGAGCTGTTCTGGCTCTCCACGGTTCGGCCGGACGGGCGGCCGCATGTCACCCCGCTGCTCGCGGTGTGGCACCACGGCGCCCTGCACTTCAGCACCGGCCCCGGCGAACACAAGGCGCACAACCTCGCCGGGAACCCGCACGTGGTCCTGACCACCGGCACCAACAGCTGGGCCGAGGGGTACGACCTGACCGTCGAGGGCGGGGCGGTGCGGGTCACCGACGAGGGCCGGCTGCGCGAGCTGGCGGCGGCCTGGGAGGCGAAGTACGGCCCCGTCTGGCACTACGAGGTGGCCGACGGCTGCTTCCAGCACGGGCCCGGCCGGGCCCTGGTCTTCGCGGTACGGCCCCGCAAGGTCCTCGGCTTCGGCAAGGGCGAGCTGTTCAGCCAGACGAAGTGGACCTGGGCAGACTAGTGCTGTGCCCGGAAAGGTCTGCCGGAAGCTCGCGGCGTCCGGTGCGGTGCATCGCAAGGAGCCTCCGCCAACTTGAAGGCACGGGTCAAAGGGCTGGCGTGACGGTCTCCCGAGGTTCTCACGCTGGTCGGAGGCGGCAGTCTCCGGGGTAGATCGTCTGTCAGCGGTTGACTTCAAGATTCGTCAGGACGAGCAGGGCGCGCAGGAGGTGGGTGGCGCAGGTGGTCTCCGTGCTCACTCGCAAGTCCAGTGCGTCGCGCAGTAGTTCCGGTCAGGAACCCGAGCTGCCGCAGCATCGTCGTCCTTCCGCCATCCCGACGGCGGCATCTGCCTCGGCGACGCTCTCCCAGCCCTTCTGCTTGAGTACAAACGCGGCGACGAGGGCGGCGACCACCAAGAAGGCGGCGGAGATGTGGAACGCCGTCCGGACGAGCGCGGTCACCGGGCCCGACGGCGGCTACCGTCTCGACGTGCCGGGCCCCGGCTCGTACGTCCTGATCACCTCGGCCGGAGGTTCCGCCGACGCCAATAGCGGCGGCGGTTCTCCTGTCCGGGACCGGTCTCGATGTTCTGCCCGTTCTGTTCTTCAGGGCCGGTGACCCGGCACCGCCGGTCTCAGGACCAGGCGATCTCGCCATGGCGGTCGATGAAGCGTCCGGTGCCGGCACCGGGCCCCTCGGTGGCGAGGGCGACGATCGCGTCCGTGCCCT
>NZ_JBEZKI010000058.1:0-33368 GCF_040651615.1 Streptomyces sp. NPDC048417
GCGAGCTCCCACAAGCCGTCCGGAACAATCCAACTCCACGTACCCCGCCCCATGAACAGACCAACGAGCGATCACCACATAGGACATCGTCTAAGAGGTCATCTCGATTGGTGGATCGAGGCGCGGGCGACCCGGCGGACTTAGCCATGGGGTGGTGGTGCGACGATGCGGTGATGCGCGACGTCAATGAGCTGATCAACGTCGACGATCCAGCCTGGCCGCTCCTCCTTCAGGAGCTGTCCGGCACCGGCGTACCAGTTGAGGTGCTGCCCGGCGATCCCGAGACGGGCCGCGCCTCGCTGCTGCAACTCCAGGTCTCCGCCCGATCACATTTGGGCGGCATCGTACTGAACTGCGGCGGTCTGCTCGTGGACAGCGGATGGTTGCGGATCTTCGGAAGCCCCAGTGGTGCCGACGCCGAAGGAATGCCCGGCCTGGCCGAGATCAACGCGATGCCTGCGACATTCGATCCCGCATGGCCGTCAGGTGCAGGACTCGTGGTCGCGCACGATGTGCTGGGCGGGGTCTTCACCCTCAACGGGGGCAACCCCCGTCAGGCCGGTCGGCCCGGCGAGCCGGGTGAGATCCTCTACTTCGCCCCCGATGCCCTTGGCTGGCAGGCCCTGGGCGCCGGCCACTCGGCATGGCTGTCCTGGATTCTCTCCGGAGGGCTCCAGGAGTTCTATGAGGGCCTGCGGTGGGACGGCTGGCGCGACGAAGTCTCTGTGCTGAACGGCCGGCAGGGGCTGTCGTTCTTCCCGCCGTTGTGGTCGGCCGAGGCCCGCCAGGACCTGCCGGCGACCAGCCGTCGCGCGGTCCCCATGGCGGAACTCCTGAGCCTGAGCCGCAACTCGTGCCTTCAGTTCGACGGCGCCGATCCGGGGTTTCTCGGAGTCGTATGAACTGGTTCACCCACCCAGACGCCGGTAGCGGATGAGGATGGCGGCGATGCCGGCGAAGGCGAGGAAGTGTTCGGCCTTGCGCTCGTAGCGCCGGTGCAGACGGCGGTACCCGGCAAGCCAGGCCACCGTCCTCTCCACGGTCCAGCGGTGGCGGCCCAGGCGCTGTGAGGGCTCGATGCCCTCGCGGGCGATGCGCGGGGTGATGTTCCGGGAGCGCAGCCACTGCGGCACGTGGTGGTAGTCGTACCCCTTGTCGCCATGGAGTTTGGCGGGTCGTCGTCGACGCGGTCCGATGGGCGGGATGCTGCGTACGAGGGGTTCGATTCCCTGGCTGTCGTGAGTGTTCGCGGCGGAGATCCCGATTCAGAGGGGTAGGCCGGACCGCTCGGTGGTCAAGTGGATCTTTGATCCCTTCTTGCCGCGATCTACGGGATTCGGACCCTTAAGGTCCCCCCTTTGAGGGCCCGCATGTTCACCGAGTCGATCGCGCGCCGCGACCAGTCCAACTCCCCGTGGGCGCCGAGCTCGTCCAGGACCAGGCAGTGGAGCTTGCCCCACACCCTGGCCCGGCTCCACTCGGTGAACCGGCGGTGCGCGGTCGGCGCGGACGGACCGAAGACCGGCGGCAGTTGCCGCCAGGTGCAGCCCGTCGTGGCCACGAACAGGATCGCCGCCTCGCCCCCCTGCGCCGTTGACCGATGAGGCCGAACGCCATCCGCGCCGCCGTGGCGGGCCAACGGGTCAGTGTCGTGCAGGGTGCCCCGGGTGTCTTAGCCCGGCAGCTCGCGCGTGAAGGCGTGCTCCAGGGTTCACCAAGTTCACGTGAGTCGCGCCTCACCAAGGGCCGGTCGGCTGTCGGCCCCGTCGCCAGGGCTTGCGTCGTCGCTTTCGCCGGTGGGCGGGTCGGCTCGCGATCCGGACATTCAGTGCGAAAACCACCAGAACCATGTGATGCCGGTTCACCAGGGCGGACGCGAGGCTGAGTGAGTCGGTCAGGCCGGACCGGAACGGGTGCGGCCAACGATGCCCAACCGAACAGCAGGAAACGGAGCACCACCATGGCAGGAGCAACCACGCGAGAGGAAGCGCCCATCTATGCGGTTCCTCTCCCGCAGTACGGGGTGGCGGCGCGGAAATACGTCACCGAGTTCATCGGCGCGTTCTTCCTGACGTTCGCGGTCGCGGTGGCCGCCTTGAGCGGCAGCACCTTCGTGCCGCTGGCGGCGGGCGCCACCCTGATGGTCATGGTCTACGCCGGCGGGCACATCTCCGGCGGCCACTACAACCCGGCGGTGACGATGGCGGCGCTGGTCCGCCGCCGGATCGGGGCCCGGGACGCGGCGGCGTACGTGGTCGCGCAGGTGGTCGCCGGCGTTGTCGCCGGGATCATCGCCCGCGCCGTGGTCAACCCCGGGGCGGTCAGGACCCTGACGCTGTCCGGGCACACCGAGGCGGCCGCGGCCGTGGTCGAGCTGCTGGTCACCTTCGCGCTGTGCTACGTCGTGCTGAACGTGGCCACCAGCAAGGACCAGCCCGGCAACGGGTTCTACGGGCTCGCGATCGGGTTCACCGTCGCGGCCGGCGCCTTCGCCGTCGGCGGCATCTCCGGCGGTGTGTTCAACCCCGCGGTCGCGCTGGGCGGCGCCACAGCAGGGCTGTTCGGCTGGTCGACGATCTGGGTCTACCTCGTCGTCCAGCTGGCCGCCGGCATCGCGGCGGGGCTGACGTTCCTGGCGCTCAACCCCGGCGACAAGTGACCGAGCACGGGCCGTCACCAGCCTTGTACACCCCGGAACGGCCGGCCGGGTCAGTCACCACCCCTCTTTCCACCACCCACACAGAGGAGAAACGGTCCATGACCAGCCTCCAGCCCAAGCCGACTACCAACGATGCCGGCATCCCGGTGGCCAGCGACGACCATTCGCTGACCGTCGGTCCCGACGGCCCGATCCTGCTGCAGGACCACTACCTGATCGAGCAGATGGCCAACTTCAACCGGGAGCGGATCCCGGAGCGTCAGCCGCACGCCAAGGGAGCCGGCGCATTCGGACACTTCGAGGTCACGAACGACGTCAGCGCCTACACCAAGGCCGCGGTGTTCCAGCCCGGCACCCGCACCGACACGCTCATCCGGTTCTCCACCGTGGCCGGGGAGCAGGGCAGCCCGGACACCTGGCGGGACCCGCGCGGGTTCTCGCTGAAGATGTACACCTCCGAGGGCAACCTCGACCTCGTAGGGAACAACACCCCGGTGTTCTTCATCCGCGACGCGCTGAAGTTCCAGCATTTCATCCGGTCCCAGAAGCGCCGCGCCGACAGCGGGCTGCGGGACAACGACATGCAGTGGGACTTCTGGACCCTGTCCCCGGAGTCGGCGCACATGGTGACCTGGCTCATGGGTGACCGAGGCATCCCGCGGACCTGGCGGCACATGAACGGGTACTCCAGTCACACCTACTCCTGGCTCAACGCCGACGGTGAGTTGTCCTGGGTGAAGTACCACTTCATCACCGACCAGGGCATCGAGTTCCTCACCCAGGCCGAGGCCGACGACCTGGCCGGCAGGGACGGCGACTACCACCGGCGTGACCTGTTCGAGGCGATCAAGCGCGGGGAGTACCCGAGCTGGACGCTGAAGGTGCAGATCATGCCGTTCGAGGACGCCAAGACCTACCGGTTCAACCCCTTCGACCTGACCAAGGTGTGGCCGCACGGCGACTACCCGCTGCACGAGGTGGGCCGGCTGACGCTGGACCGCAACGTGAGCGACTTCCACACCGAGATGGAGCAGGCCGCGTTCGAGCCGAACAACCAGGTGCCCGGCACCGGGCTGTCGCCGGACAAGATGCTGCTGGCCCGTGGGTTCTCCTACTCCGACGCGCATCGCGCCAGGCTTGGGGTCAACTACAAGCAGATCCCGGTGAACTCGGCGAAGGTCGAGGTGCACTCGTACTCCAAGGACGGCGTGATGCGTGTCCGCAACGTCTCCGACCCGGTGTACGCGCCCAACTCCTACGGCGGCCCGCAGGCCGACCCGGTCGCGGCCGCAGAGGTGCACTGGTCCGCCGACGGCGACATGGTCCGGTCCGCTTACACGCTGCGCCGTGACGACGACGACTGGGGCCAGGCCCGCACCATGGTCCGCGAGGTCCTGGACGACGCCGAGCGGGGCCGACTGGTGTCCAACATCGCCGGCCACCTGCTGGGCGGCGTGTCCGAGCCGGTGCTCGAACGCGCCTTCCAGTACTGGCGGAACGTGGACCAGACCCTCGGCGAGCAGGTCGAGAAGGCCGTCCGTGACGGGCAGCCCTGACCGGCGGCCCGAACCGGCCCATGGGCCCGGCGCCGACAGGCACCGGGCCCATTCCCCCGAGGTCCGGAACAGCAGCCGTCCGGCATGGAACAGCCCAGACTCTGGGCGGAACGCTGGCGACATGAACATTCCGACGACATCCGCGTGCTACGAGATCCGGTTGCGTGGACACCTGAGCCAGACCTTCCTCGGCGCGTTTCCCGACCTGCGTGCCGAGATCCAGGGAGCCGAGACGCTGCTGACCGGGATGCTGCCCGATCGCTCCGCGCTGCATGGCGCGCTGGCCCAGATCGAAGCGCTCGGCCTGGAGCTGATCGAGCTCCGCCGCTGCGACGGCACGCCCGTGAGCGGCCGGGACCGCGGCAGGCGCCGCCATGCCTGAGACCCGCGCCAGGCCTGAGACCCGGCTCAGGACCTGCGTGAAGAGGGGGCCAGCAGGCCCAGGGCCCTGGCTCGCTCCACGGCCTGGCTACGGCTGTGCGTGCCGAGCTTCCCGTACAGGTGCCGCATGTGTGTCCGCACGGTGTTCACCGACAGGGACAGCTCGCCGGCGATCTCCGGTGCCGGCAGGTTCGTGGGCAGGTAGCGCAGGACGCGCGTCTCACTGTGGGTCAGCGGCTCGCGCAGCCGCGCCGGTGCGCCGGCCGCCGGCTCCGCCTGCTTGCCGGCCAGGAGGTCGAGGATCTCGGAGATCATGGCGGCATGGGCGGTGCCGCGCCGGGCGTGCCGCTCCAGCACTCCCGGCGCGGGGTGAAGGAGGAAGGGCAGCAGAGTGGCGTCGGGCTCGGCGAGATCGAGTGCCTGCTCCAGAGTGCGCTCGGCGGCGGCCTGGTCGCCGAGCGCATCGCGTGCGATCGCCTCGAGCAGCAAAGCTTGAACCTGCCAGCCACGGGGTTCCATGAGCGGGGCGGAGCCGTCGAGGACGGGCGCGAGCGCGACGGTCGCCGCCAGCGGTTCGTCCCGGTCCAGCCGCAGGGCCGCGATGGCGACCCGTGTCTCCCCGGTTTCGAGCTCCCACGTGTCCATCTCGGCCAGGGCCTGTTCGACACGCTGCCCTTCACCGAGCCGCACCCATGTGTGCAGCTGGAACGCCCGCGCCTTCGTGGCGAGCGGATGACGGGCGGCGACCAGACCGCTCACGTGCTCGGCCAAGCGGAGACCGGCCAGCGCGTCCTCGTCACGGCCACGGGCCAGATCCAGCAGCCCACGGCCGTAGTGCAGGATCAGGACGGTCACTGGCTCGGACTCCCTGTGCACCGCCCGCTCGGCCCGCTCCAGGTACGGCTCCGCCTCGTCGAGCCGGCCCCGCCAGAGCATGTGCATGCCGAGCGCCACATGCGCGGCCGTGACGATCCGCTCGTCGGCCCAGCCGTGCCGGTGGGCCAGCTCCATGGCCTGCCGGCCGCGCTCGGCGGCCACAGCGAGCTCCCGGCTGAGCGCCACGACCGCCCAGTGCGCCAGCCCAAGGATCTCCAGATACGGCCGCCCGATCCGGTGGGCCAGTGCGATGCCCCGTTCGAGGTGCCGGTCGGCGTCTTCGTACCGCTGGCACCAGGTTTCGGCGATGCCCAGGCTGATCAGCGCCAGGGCGCGCAGCTCGGCGCCACGTTCGAACTCCGCCGCGTCCGGGGCGTCACCGGAGGCGAGCAGCCGCTGCGCTTCCTCGACCACGGCCGGCAGGTCGCCGCGCTGGCGAGCCAGCAGGAGCCGCAGCACGGTGACCATCAGATCGACATGCTCCCGCCGGCCTGCGGACACCGGCGCCGAGCCTCGGGTGGCCAGGCGCTCCGCCTCCGCCAGCGAGCCGTGCTCGGCTTCGTCGAGCGCGGCCAGCGCCGTGAGCTCCCCGTCGGCCGAGATCATCTCGGCGGGGAATCCGGCCAGCAGCGCATGGGCCGTGCCGGCCTGTCCGTCCAGGCCGAGACCGATCCAGTGGTCGGAGAGCAGGCGGCCCGCCAGACCCCAGTCCCCCGCCGCCTGGGCGTGCCGGATAGCCTCCACCGGATGCCCGTGGTCCGCGTACCAGCCGGCCGCGGCGCGATGCACCACTGGCACCTCGTCCGGAGCGGTACGTCGCAGTTCCAGCTGGAGCAGGTCCGCGAACATCGTGTGGTAGCGGAACCAGGACCGCCGCGCGTCCAGCGAGATGACGAACGCCCCGGCCTCCTCCAGGTCCTGCAAGGCCCCTTCCGCGCCGGAACTCCCCGTCAGGAGGTCGGCGAGCTCGCCGTTGACCCGTTCCAGCACGCTGGTCCGCAGCAGCAGTCGCCGGACCTCCGCGCTCTGCCGCTCCATCACCTCGGCCAGCAGGTAATCGGCCACTGTCCGCTCGCTGCCGGCGAACCCGGCGGCGAATCCCTCCGGATCCGGATGCCCGGCCAGCGACAGAGCGGCCAGCCGCAGCCCCGCGGCCCATCCCTCGGTCCGCTCGTGCAGCCGCGCGAGGGTCGCCCCGGACAGCTCCACCCCGGCGCCCTGGAACAGCGCTTCCGCCTCTTCCAGGCCGAACCGCAGACCGTCCGCGCGGATCTCGGTGAGTTGCGCCTCCAGCCGCAGCCGGTGCAGGCCCAGGCGCAGATCCCGCCGAGTGGCGAGCACGAACCGGAGCTCCGGCGGCGCGCGCATCAGCAGCAGTTCCAGCTGGCGTTGCGCCTCCGCCGAGCGCAGCTCGTGCAGGTCGTCGATGATCAGCCAGACAGGGTCCTTCAGCGGTGCCAGGTCCTTCAGCAGCCGCTCCACGATGGCCCACCCGTCCAGGTCCGGCGCCTCCGTCAGTGGCCGCACCAGGACGGACCCGACGTCCGTGGCTCGAAGCGCGTCGCACACAGTGATCCAGAACCGTTGCGGGTCGCGCTCCTCGCGCTGCACCGAGACAGACGCGGCACGCTCCACCAGGCCAGTCTCGCGGACCCAGGACCGCAACAGGAAGGTCTTCCCGCTGCCGGCCGGCGCCGACACCGTGGTGACGCGCGCCGCTCCGGCAAGCCGTGCGTACAGCGCGGGGCGGGAGACGATCCGTCCCTGGACAGCGGGAACCGTCCGAGCGTCGGCGCTCTGGGATCGGCCTGCAGTTCTCATGGCGGTCACAGTGAGGTGGGCAGGGGCACGGTGCGCACTTCCGACCATCGCACAGGTCAGTGGTGAATTCCCTCCGACGGGTATCTCGCCACCGTAGGATGAGCATTTCTCAGAGTCCGGAACCGGTCACCTTCATGAGATCGCGCGCCCCGGCGCACAGCAGCTCCACGGCCAGTTCGCGGCCGAGTCGCAGGGCTTCGGCGAGGGGGGACGAAGAGTCGAGCGGGGCGGCGCCGTACGTGCGCAGCACCTGCCGTCCGTCGGCGCCGAAGACGGCGGCCCGCATCCACAAGGGCCGCGTACCCACCGCGTAGGCGCCGACCGGGGCACTGCACCCGGCTCCGAGCACCTGGAGCAGGCCGCGCTCGGCGGTCACCGCGGCCAGGTCGGCCCGGCAGGTCAGGGAACCCAGCATGTCCGCGAGCTCGGGCTCGCCGGCACGGCATTCCACGGCCAGAGCTCCCTGGCCGGGGGCCGGGAGCATGTCGTCCGGCTCGAAGACCTGGGTGACGGCGTCGGCCTGACCGATCCTGGCCAGCCCGGCACGGGCCAGCACCACAGCGTCGAGCTCGCCGGAGCTCACTTTGCCGAGCCGGGTGCCTGCGTTGCCGCGGATCGGCGCGCAACGCAGGTCTCCGCGCAGGCGCAGCACCTGCGCGGCCCGCCGCGGCGAGCCGGTGCCGACCGTGGCGCCCGGCGGCAGGTCGGCGAGCTTGGCACCGTCCCGCGCGACCAGCGCGTCCCGAGGGTCGTCGCGGGGCGGCACCGCCGCCAGTACGATGCCCGCCGAGAGCCCGGTCGGCAGGTCCTTCAGCGAATGCACGGCCAGGTCGACCTCGCCGCCGAGCAGAGCGTCGCGCAGCGCGCCGACGAACACTCCGTTGCCGCCGATCCGGTGCAGTCGCGCCCGGCTGACGTCGCCCGGCGTGGTCACCCCGACGATCTCCACCGGTCGGCCGGTCCGCTCGGTGATCATGCCGGCCATCCGCCGGGACTGTGCCATGGCCATCGGGCTCCTGCGGCTGCCGAGCCGCAGCGTCTGCGCGTTCACGGGAGCTCCTCCTGCCCCGGGGTGGGTGCCCGGGTGACCGCCTGGACCGCGCGCGGTTCGAGATCGAACAGGACGCGCAGCGCCGCCGCGTAATCCTCGCCCTTCGGTGAGCCCGCGAGTTCCTTCACCCGTACGGTCGGCTCGTGCAGGAGCTTGTCCACCACCCGCCGTATGGTCTGGGCCATCTCGTCAAGGACACGGCCGCTTGGCGCGTCGGGGGTCAGCCGGCCGGCCAGTCTGGCCAGTTCGGCGTCGACCACGCCGGCCGCTTTGGCGCGGAGTGCGACCACGACGGGAGCGACCCGGGCGGCGTCGACCGCCGACCGGTAGGCGGCGAGTTCGCTCTCCAGGATCGCCCGCACCGCGGCGACCTCGTCGGTACCGGCGCCGGCCCGATGCTCGCTGAGCGCGTCCATGCCGACCACCATCACGCCCGGCAGGTCGGCCACGGCGGGCTCCACATCGCGGGGCATCGCGAGGTCCAGGAACACCAGGCTGCCCCGCCGCTCGGCGGGCACCATGTCTGCAGTGATCACGGGCCCGGCCGCACCGGTGCAGCAGATCACGACGTCCGCCTCCGCCATGGTGGCGGGCAGGTCCCCCAGGCCCACGGCCCGGGTCCCCGTCGCACCCGGCCGGGCGACCAGCCGCTCCGCCTTACCGCGTGTCCGGTTGGCCACCACGATCCCGGCCGCCCCGCTCCGGGCCGCGGTCACCACCGCCAGCGCGCTCATCGACCCGGCCCCGAGCACCAGCACATCCCGGCCCGCCAGGCCCTGCTCGCCCAGGCGCGGCGAGGCCAGCTCCACCGCCAGGCCCAGCAGGCCTGCCCCGGCGCGGCCGATCCCGGTCTCGGCCCGGGCTCGCTTGCCGGCCCGCTGCGCGACGCGGCCGAGGTCGCCCAGAACCCGTCCGATGGTGCCCTGCTGGGCGGCCAGCTTGATCGCCGCGCGCACCTGGCCGACGACCTGCTCCTCGCCCACCACCACCGAATCCAGCCCGCAGGCCACGGCCAGCAAGTGGCTGACGGCGCGGTCCTCGTAGTGCACGTACAGATGGGGGGTCAGGTCATCGAGGGGGACCCCGGAGTGCCGCGCCAGCAGTTCGCAGATCTCCGTCACGCCGGCGTGAAATCGGTCGACGTCGGCATACACCTCGATCCGGTTGCACGTCGAGACCACGAACGCCTCGGCCACGGGCTCGGCCTGCGCCACGTCATGGAGCAGCTTGCCGAGTGTGTCCCCGGTGACCGAGGCCCGTTCCAGGACCGCCATCGGCGCGCTCTTGTGGCTCAAGCCGACCGCCAGTACGCTCACCGCTCCTCCTCATGTCCCATGTCCGTCAGCCACCCCAGCCTCCGGCGCGGATGGGTGAACGCACATCGCCCGATCCTGGTGAAGTGCGCCGGCCGCTCCCGCGCAAGCGGGCGCCGGCGAGCCCAGTACCGCCCGCGGGAGCACGATGGCCTTGTCGCCACCGTAGGCATCACGGCGCACTACGAGGTTTCGGTGGCTGGGCAGAAGATGTCCCCGAGCTGATCCGCAACAAGGGCCCGTGGACCAGCATCAACGACGTCGAGAGCGCCGTCGCCGAGTACGTCGACTGGTTCAACCAGCGACGCCTACACGGCGAACTCGGCCACCTCACCCCCGTCGAACACGAAGCTGCCCACTACGCGGCCAAACCCCCTGCGTCACTCCAGGAAAGCCAGTAACCCACTCTCCACTAAACCCGGGGCGATTCAGTGGCCGGTTGAGCTGACCGCTCCCAGCCATGGCCGGCATTGTGTCGGCGAGCGGATGTAGTACTTGGCTTGGAATCGGGCGATGACCGTCTCGTCGGTGAGCCAGGACAGCCAGAGTTCGGCGGGCAGGCGTATGAGGCTGGCGTGACCCGCTTGACGCTTATCCGCGTGGGATGTCTTGTCTCTCCCGCGCTTGCCGCGAGTTCCTGACTCCGGACAGCAGTCAGGCCGCACAGGAACTGGCCTACGGCCGCACCGTGGTGACGGCGGTGAGGGGTACGTCGGGCCCGTGCCGGCGGCTCCCGAGCCGCAGGCGGGCGTCACCGTGCAGACGCTGGTCACGCTGCATGCGTTCCGCTGCGCGGGCGACCCGGCGGCGAAGCTGACCGTGCTGGAGCAGAGTTCGCTGGACGACCTCTCCACCGAGGTGAGTGACGGCACGATCTCGTGGACCGCGCCGGAGGGCGGGCAGTGGCTGCTGATCGCCCACTGGCAGCGCGGCACCGGGCAGGCCGCGGTCACCGGGCAGTACGTCTCGGTCGAACCGGCGTACGTCGTCGACCACTTCGCCGCGGCCGGCGCCCATGCCGCCATTGCCTACACGGAAAAGCATGTCCTGACCCCGCGCCTGCGCCGACTGCTGATGAGCAACGGCGGCAACCTGTTCGAGGACTCCCTCGAGCTGGACTCCAACCTGCTCCGGACGTGGGACCTGCCTGCGCGGTTCGAGAAGCTGCGCGGTTACTCCCTGCGCGAGCAGCTCCCGGTGGTCTACATCAACCGCATCCACCGCCAGTACACCGGCGTGACCCCTGACGCCACCCCCGACTTCGAGTTCGCCGACAAGAGCGGTGCGCGGGTCCGCGAGGACTACTTCCAGACCCTGACCGACCTGTACATCGGCGAGTACGTCGAGCCGCTGAAGGACTGGGCGCACGGGCTCGGGCTGAAGCTGCGCGCCCAGCCCTACGGCAACCTTGGACACCCCGACCGTGGCCGCCGCGCTGGACGTCAACGAGACCGAGTCCCTCGGCACGTCCTTCGACTACACCGACGAACCGGGGCACTGGATATCGTCCGGTGCGGTGCACCTGGCCGGCCAGGAGATCTTCTCCCATGGAGGGCTGCGCGACCCTCAACCAGGCGTACGCACAGACCTGGCCGCAGGTGCTCAAGCACGTCCGCGCGAACTTCGCGCACGGCGTCAACCAGGTCGTCTACCACGGCTTCTCCACCGAACAGGGCCTGGGCGTCAAGGACTGGCCGGGCTTCTCGCCCTTCGTCTTCGGACAAGGCGGCAACGGCTTCTCCGAGGCGTGGGGGCCGCGCCAGCCCACCTGGGCCGGCACTGACAAGATCACCGGCTGGACCACGCGGATGCAGTGGGTCCTGCGGCAGGGCAGCCCGCAGGTCGACCTCGTCATCTACCGGCACAGCTACGGCAACGACGTGCGCACGCCCGACGGCGCGGCCGGCTTCACCTACGACTTCGCCGGCCCTGATCAGCTGGAGGGCACCTGGGTGCGGGGCAGTCGCCTGGCTCCCGATGGTCCCGCCTACCGGGCCCTGATCCTCGATCGCCGGCCCACCTTGCCCGTGGCCACTGCCCGGCAACTGTTGTCACACGCCGGCTCCGGCCTGCCCGTCGTGATCGTCGGTGACCCGCTGGGCCGCACCCCGGGTGCGTACCGGCCGGAGCGGCAGGACGACGAGCTTGCCGGTCTGCTGGAGAAGCTGCTCAAGCATCCGTCGGTGCGACACGTCACCGGTCAGGACGGGCTGCTCGGTGCGCTGCGGGACCTGGGAGTGCGGCCCGCCGTGGAAACGAGCCGGGGCACCGGGTCTGCTCGCCCTGCGCCGCACCGTGCGCCGAGGGGCGCTTCATTACCTGCACAATCCGACCTCGCAGGAGGTCACGGCGGACGTCGCCATCGAGGGCGTCGGCGCACCGCGCGAACTCGATGCCTGGACTGGGAGGATCACCTCCCTCGGCCAGTACCGCACGGAGGGGGACGGACCGTCGTGCCGGTGCGGCTCGGGCGACGCGGCTGGTGTTCCCCTGCGCGACTCCGGCGGGACGACTGCGTCGCGCCCTTGTCCTGCTCCTACGGCACGTGAGTCTCCCGACGGCATGACGACGCGGCGTGGCAGTGCACGTGCAGAAGGTGCCTGAACGTGCCCTGCCACCGGTCCCGCGGGAGCGGTCAGCGTTTCATGCGTCGCTGAGAGCAATGGCGGCGGCGGGACAGACGGCGGCCGCGTCCCGGACAGCCGCATGCTGGTCCTCGGCAGGCTCAGCGTCGAGCAGGACGACGATGCCGTCCTCGTCGCGCTGGTCGAAGATCTCCGGTGCGGCCAGTACGCAACTCCCGGCGCCGCAGCACTTGTCCTCATCCACGATGACCTTCACGGTCGCTCCCTTCTGCCTGGCCGGCCTCTCGGCCGTGCCCTTGGTTGTTTTCTCGGTCGGTTCGGTTGGTACGGAGGTCTCGTCGGGGCGGGTCACCATCGCACGGGCACCTCTCGCAGCCCGCCGACGGTCAGCCCCTCGATCTGTTGCAACTCCGCGGCGGGTACGGCCAGTTCGAGGCTCGGCGACTTGCGCAGCAGGACCTCCAGGACGACCTGGAGTTCGGTGCAAGGCCAGGCACTGGCCCAGGCAGGAGTGGGCTCCGGCGCCGAAGGTGAGATGGGGGTTGGGGCTGCGGGTGAGGTCCAACTCGTCCGGGGCGGGGAAGACGTGCTCGTCGCGGTTGGCGGCGGACAGGGCGCAGAAGACGGTGGTGCCGCCCGGCAGCACCGTTCCGCCGACCTCGAAGTCCTCGGTCAGGTAGGGCCGGGCGCCGAAGCTGCCCAGGCCGGCGTCTGAGCGCAGCACCTCGTCGACCGCGGTGCGCACCAGGGAGGGGTTGGCCAGCAGACCTTCCCACCGGGTGCGGTCGGCCAGGAGCATGGCGACCACGGTGGTCTCGTGGCCGCCGACCAGGAGACCCATGCCGGTGCCGAGGAGTTCGGGGTCGCTGAGCCCCTCGCCCTCCGCCCGGCTTTCCTCGATCAGCATTTGATCACGTCCTCACCGGCCTGCGCACGCTTGGCCGCGACGAGGTCGGACATGTAGGTCACGAACTCGGTGCAGGCCGTCTTGGTCTCTTCCTTCGTGTAGCGGCTGACGTGCAGGAACGCGTCGGACCAGTAGGAGAAGCGGTCCCGGTCCTCGACGGGTGCGCCGAGGAGGTCGCAGATCACGTAGACCGGCAGCGGGAAGCCGAGTGCGGCCTTGAGGTCGGCGGGCCAGCCGCTCCTTACCATGTCGTCGACGAGGGCTTCGGCCATGTCCACCATGCCGGGGCGCAGCGCTGTCATGCGCTTGGCAGTGAAGTACTTGGTCAGAAGGCGGCGCCACCTCAGATGGCCCTCGCCCCTTGAGCGGGACGGGCAGCGACATGTCGCTGTTGGTCGACATGCCGCCAGCCCCTTCCGGGGCGATCCGGGCGCCGGCGTCCTCTGCGGTCGGGCGGGAGAAGCGGGGGTCCGACAGGAGGGCCTTGACGTGGTCGTAGCGGGTCAGGAGGGTGCCCGTGCCTCCGCTGGGGAGTGCGGCGGTGGCCACCGGGCACTGCTCGCGCAGCCGTTTCCAGTCGGCCGGGGGCTCCAGGGGTCCGTCGGCGGGTAGTGGCAGACGAATGAGGGGGTCGTGCTGACTCATCTGACATCTCCATGGGGGGAGGGTGTGTTTCGCGCAGCGGTTGCCGCCCGGCGGGGCGGGTGGGGCTGGCTGCTGTTGTGGCCTTCGCGTCATGGTTCGGTCGGCTCGCCCGACTCTGGGGAAGTCGGAGGAAGGCTCTGCATGCGCTGGACCAGGTGACGGCAGAGGTTCATGGGGGCAGCCTCGATTATTTAAATCAAGGGGTTTATTTAAAGTAGCGCCAGGGGGATCTTTCTTCAAGGGGGCGCTGGAGGTGAGGCCGGATGGGGTCCGTCGGCTGACACGCCACCTGGCCGACCGCTGTGGGCAGAACGCCGATCCTGCGGGGGGTGAATGTCGAGCTGGGCCAGTTGGCCGTCGCCGGCACGGCACCGTGCCGGCGACGGAGAAGAGCCGAAGGACGCCGACGGTGTCGAGCGCGGTGAAGTCTGTACGGCGCTTATGGGTCGGCGGTTACCAGGTCACCGGCAGTTCGTAGACACCGTAGACGAGACCGTCCTCCTTGAACGGGAGCTTGTCCCGCTCGACGGCCAGGCGCAGGGTGGGGATGCGCCGGAAGAGGGTGCCGTAGACGATCTGGAGTTCCAGGCGGGCCAGCGGCTGGCCGAGGCACTGGTGGATGCCGAAGCCGAAGGCCTGGTGGCGGCGGGCGTCGCGGTGGATGTCGAGCCTGTCGGGATCGGGGAAGACGTCGGCCTGCCAGTTGGCGGTGATACTGGGAAGGACCATGCCCTCTCCGGCGCGGATCGTCCGGCCGCCGATCTCGATGTCCTCCAGGGCGATCCGGCGGTTGCCGATGTGGATGATGGTCAGGTACCGCAGCAGTTCGTCCGCCGCGCTCGCCAGGACCTTCGGGTCGTCGGTGTCACGGATGATCGCGAGCTGGTCGGGGTGCTCCAGCAGGGCGACGGTACTCAGCGCGATCATGTTGGCGGAGGTCTCGTGCCCGGCACCGAGCAGCAGCAGGCCCATCGCCGAGGCCTCCGGGTGGGTGAGGCTGCCGTCGCGGACGCGGGCAGCCAGCTCGGACAGCAGGTCGTCGGCGGGGCGGGCGAGTTTCTCGTCGATCTGGCTGGATACGTACTCCAGCAGTGCGCGCCTGGCCGCTCCCGACACCTCGGGTGAGACACCGTGGCGGAGTCCCACCTCGCTCTGGTGCTGGAAGAACTCGTGGTCCTCGTAAGGAACCCCGAGCAGTTCGCAGATGACCAGCGAGGGCAGGGGTAGTGCCAGAGCCTGTACGAGGTCGGCGGGCTTCGGGCCGTCCAGCATGGCGTCGATGAACTCGTCGGTCATGCGCTGGACGGCGGGCCGCAGGGCCTCGACACGCTTGATGGTGAACGCGCCGCTGAGCATGCGGCGGATCCGGGCGTGCTCGGGGTCGTCCATGTTGAGGAAGGACGGCTGGGTGCCACGCTGGCCCGACTCCCGGAAGCCCGGGCTCATGTAGGGGAAGCCGGGCCGCCTGAGGTCGACGCTGCAGCGGTGATCGGCGAGCAGGGCCCGCTGGTCCTCGAAGCGGGTGACGATCCAGGGCGTGCTGCCGTCCCACAGCCGGACCTTCGTGAGCGGCTGATCGGCACGTAGCTGATCGGCGTGCAGCTGCCGCAGCTGAGGCGGCGGGGCGAACGGACAGCCGGCATCCCTCGCCATGGGGAAGTCGGGAATCGCCTCGGCCGAGGTACCGGAAAGGGCGTTGGACATGTCACTCCTCATGGTGGGGGAGGGGAGCGGTGGTGGTCAGCACCCGTGCGCGGGTGCCGCAGAGCAGCTGAGAGGCCGTTGCCGTCCAGGCGGTGGCCGTACGTCAGCAGCCGGTCAGAGTGCGCAGCGGGTCTGGCTGGGCGCGTTGGGCGACATCGATCTCCGGAGCCCTGTCGTCGAACGCGTGCGGGTAGCCCGGGTGCGTGTGCAGTTGGACGGGGGTACCGGTGGCAGCCAGGCGGCGGGCACAGGCGAGGTCCTCGTTGCTAGAGGTGCCCAGTTCGCCGACCTTGACCTGGACGAGCGGCGGCCCGGAGAGGTCGCTCGCCTGTGCCGAGGCTGCGTGACCGGGCGCGTCGGGCCATCGACGGCGTCCCCGAGCAGGGCATGCCGGGCGGTGCGGTTGTCCAGCATTTTGGAGACGGGGATCTGTCTGGCCACGGGCAGGGCGCGGTCCGGGGTCGGCAGCGCCGCCCTTGAGGCCGGACCGCCGCCCGCGCACGCACCCTCGACCGGCGTGAGGTGGGGGTGCTCCGGGGCGCGGCGGTGGTCTACGGAAGGCAGCGGAGCGCCGCTGTCGGCAGTGCAGTCGGCGGCCGAGCGGTCGAACGGTGCCATCTGTCCCGCGGCCATCCCGCCGCCGTGCACGTGGACCACGCCCGGGCCGGCTCTGGATGCGTCGTGCTGCTCGGGCTTCATCGGATCGAGGGCGGCCGGGCCGGACTCGCCCTCGCGCAGCGCCTTCCAGTCGCCTCGGGCCGGATGCTGCGGCGGGTCGCCTGCGGGGCGACTGTCGGTGAACGCCTGCAGCAGTTGGGCGTGTAATGCATACGGCAACGATTTCTCCGTCAGGTGTCGCACGGTTCGGGCGTGTACTGCGAACTTTAAATCAAGCGGTTTATTTAACCTTAGGGGGAGGGGTGGCATCTGTGCAAGTGCGGGACGTCATGCCGCCTGCTGGACGGGGAGGATGATCGCGGAGGGACGCTCGGAGCCGTGGAAGACCTGCTGGTCGGCGGCGCGGAGGGTGGTGGCGGTGGCGCGAGGCCCAGCGGTCGGCCAGCAGCACGGCACGCGCAGGTCGTGCTCGACGACCAGATCCCTGGTCACGGGTGGGGGCAGATGCAGCATGCGCTGGAAGAGGTGACTGTTGAGGTTCATCGGATGCGACCTCCGTCGGCTGACAGTGGGGGGTGACGCGACGCTGTACTAGGTCAATGGGTTGATCTACACCCGTTGTAGGGGTGCCACCTCACAGGCCTCACAGCGCCGTAAGTTCCTCCGCGAGCACGCGCAGCGTCTCCGTCGGGAACATGCCGCCTGACAGTGCGGCCAGGGAGATCAGAGACGTCGTGCCGATCGTCTGGAGGAGTTCGGTGTCGACGAGGGTGGGAGCGTGGGCGCGCAGGACCTCGACGGCCCTCGGGTCGGAGACCAGCGCCGTGATCGGGGTGCGCAGGGAGAAGCGGCCCGCGGGGAAGTCCTCCGGCCTGGGGAGCGGCTCGGCGGCCTGTTCGGCCTGGTGGTGCTGCTCGCGCACCAGGAGGTGAGCGGCGGTCACCGGCCCGCCGGTGGGCAGGCCCAGGCGCTCGTACTGGCTCGCGGGGGCGTCATTCGCGCGCAGGCGGTCGACGAGCAGGCTCGCCATGCGGAGCTCCACGGCCTCGTCGATGATCGGTGCGCGCTGCTCCGGATCGGTCCGCAGGTCGTAGAGGAGCGTGCCGAACCGGTACGGGTTGAAGAAGGTCCGTCCGGCCACCCGGATCGTGCGGACGCCCTTCGTGAAGGCGAAGGGCTCGGCCAGTTCGAGGCCGGACAACTCCTCGGGGGTGAAGCGTCCACGCATGTGGGTCGGCATCAACGTGTGCTCGTACAAGGGGGTGTTGTCGGCCGAGACGGGTGCGCGCATGTAGACGTACCGGCCGTCGGTCACGTTGACGTGCCCGCCGTGGATGCCGAACAGCCCTGCCTCGCGCACCGGTTCGTCGGAGGCGACCGGCAGCGGGGAGCCCTGCATGTCGGCGGGCCGTTCCACGCCGAAGAACTCCAGCAGGGTGGGGGCCAGGTCGATGGTCTGCACGAGCGCCTCGCGGCGCTCGCCGGTGACGCCCGCCCGGGGGTCCCAGACGAACAGCGGCAGATGGACCAGCTCGTTGTACCAGGGCTGCACCGACTTGCCCCACCAGTCCTTCTCGCCGAGCAGCAGGCCATGGTCGGTGCAGACGATCAGCAGCGTGTCGCGCCACAGGCCGTGCTCGTCCATCGCGTCGAGGACGCGGCCGAGGGACCTGTCGCACATGGACAGCAGCGCGGCGTACTCGCGGCGGGCATGCTGCACCTGCGCGTCCGTCTCCGTGACCTGCCGGTAGTCGGGCCAGTCGAAGTGCGGGCCGTCGTAGTCCTCCGGGTAGAGGTCCTTGTACTGCTGGTGGCTGAAGAACGGCTCGTGCGGGTCAAAGGTCTCGATCTGCACGAACCAGCGGTCCTCAGCGTGGTTGGTGCGCAGGAACTCCAGTCCCGCGTCGAAGGTGAGGGTCTGGGAGTGGCGGTCCTCGGTCTGCATGTACACCCGGTTGACCCAGTCCTGCCGGTAGCCCTCCAGCCGTAGCTCCTTGACGTCCTCGTCGGGCATGGGCGGATCGGCGACATGCCCCTTCCACGGGTCGCCCTCCTGCCCGCGGAAGAACTCCCACGTGTTGTACCGGCCGTGGTAGGTCGCCCCGCCGTCCTCCCAGTAGTGGGGATGGTCGCTGGCCAGGTGTGTGTGCACCCCGCTGCGCTTGAGCAGCTCGGGCATCGAGTCGTCGAACGGCTCCAGCGGGCCCCAGCTGCGGTGCAGGAAGTTGTGGCGCCCGGTGTGGATCTCCCGGCGGGCAGGCATGCAGGGCATGGACCCCGCGTAGCAGTTGTCGAAGGTGGCGGTCCGCTCGGCCAGCCGCGCGAAATTGGGGGCGTGGGTCCAGTCGCAGCCGTACGGCGCCAGCATGTGCCGGTTGAGGCTGTCGAACATCACCATGATGGCTTTCATGCCGTGGCGCTCCTTCGTCGGTCGGTCATGCGGCTGGTCGTAGGGCCGGTCATGCGGCTGTTCACACGGTGGTGTCGGCGTCCCGGGCGCAGCGGAACCCGGTGTGACCGCTCGCCCCGTCGGGCGTGTTCGCGGTACGGGCGGCGACGCGGTACCGATTGCAGTAGGACGAGTGGCACAGGTGTGAGCCACCGCGGATGACCTTCTCCTGCCCCGTGGCGGGACCCTTCGGGCCGATCGCCGTACCGGTCGGGTGGTCCACGGTCCACCAGTCGGCGCACCATTCCCACACGTTGCCCGAGGTGTTGTAGAGCCCGAATCCGTTGGGCTCGAAGGCATCGACAGGTGCTGTGGCCCGGTAGCCGTCGGCGGCGGTGTTCTTGGTGGGGAAGGTGCCCCGCCAGATGTTGCAGCGGTACTCGCCGCCGGGGTCGAGTTCGTCGCCCCAGGGGTAGCGCTTCTGTTCCAGGCCGCCGCGCGCCGCGTACTCCCACTCGGCCTCGGTGGGCAGCCGCTTCCCCGCCCAGGCGCAGTAGGCGGCGGCGTCGTTCCACGAGATGTGTACGACCGGGTGGTTCCCGCGGCCTTGCAGCGTGCTGCCCGGCCCTTCGGGGTGGTCCCAGCGGGCGCCGGTGACTCCACACCACCAGGGGGTGCGAGCCGGGCGGGGTGCCCCGCGCCGCAGTGCCGCGGGCAGGAAGCCCGCGAACACGTAGGACCAGCCGATGCGTTCGGCTTCGGTGAGATGGCCCGTGGCGTCGACGAACTCCGCGAACTTCTCGTTGCTGACGGCGTACGCGTCGATGTGGAAGGTGCTGACGTGCACCGACCGCACCGGACCTTCGCCGCCCGCCGGGGACCCCTCGGCGTCGTCGGAGCCCATCTGGAACTCGCCACCGAGGATGCGGACCATGCCGTCCAGGGAGCCCCGGTGGTCGGCCGACGGCACGGTCGCCGGCTGGGCGGCCGTCCTGCCGCCCGGGGGCGCGCAGCAGGCGGGGCGCGAGGCGTGAGGGGTCTCCATGGTGCTCGGCTCCTGGTCGGGGCGGGTGACGAGAGCTGTGGCGACCCTAGCCGTCAATTTTGTTTAGCGATAGATTTTCATCATGGAAACATCGCGCGCGCTCGGGGCGAGGCTGCCAGGGCGCGCCGCGGTCCGGCCCGACGCCCGCTGGGCGCTACCGGGATTCATTCGCGGGGCCCGGCGTTCACGCCGGGGGTGAAGCGAATCTGATGGTTGCGACGCGGAGCGTCGCGGTGTCCTTCCGGCGGAGCCGGACTGTGGCGGGAGCGGTGAGAGCTCGTACGAACGTTCCGTGGTGACGGTGTGTGTGCGACATGTCTAGTGTGATCGTCATGCAGCTCAGGTACGCCTTCAGGTTGTACCCGGACACCGGCCGGCAGACCGCGTTGGCGAAGGCGTTCGGGTGCGCCCGCGTCGTGTTCAACGACGCGGTGCGTGCCCGTGAGGACGCCCGCGCGGCGGGCGACGCGTTCCCGAAGGCCGCCGAGCTGTCCACCCGTCTGATCACCCAGGCGAAGCAGACCACTTCGCGGTCCTGGCTGGGCGAGGTCTCGGCCGTCGTGCTCCAGCAGTCCCTGCGGGACGCCGAGACCGCCTACCGCAACTTCTTCGCCTCCCTGAAGGGCACCCGCAAGGGGCCGAAGATCGGTCCGCCCCGCTTCAAGTCCCGCAAGGATGCCCGGCAGGCGATCCGGTTCACCGCCAACGCCTGCTGGAACATCACCGACAGCGGGCGGCTGAACCTGCCGAAGATCGGTGCGGTGAAGGTGAAGTGGTCCCGCACCCTGCCCACCACCCCCACCTCGGTCACCGTCATCAAGGACACGGCCGGGCGGTACTTCGCCTCCTTCGTCATCGACAGCGACTCGCAGGCGGAGGCTGAGCGGATGCCCGCCACCGACCAGACGATCGGCATCGATCTCGGCCTGACCCTCCCCCAGACTCCGTCCGGGGGACCCCCATCGCCGTCCTTTCCGACGGTACGAAGATCGACTCCCCGCGCTTCCTGCGGCGCGCGGAGAAGAAGCTGAAGAAGGCCCAGCGGGAGCTGTCCCGTAAGCAGAAGGGAAGCAAGAACCGCGAAAAGGCCCGCCTGAAGGTCGCCCGCGCCCACGTCAAGGTCGCCGATGCACGCCGTGAGTTCCACCACCAGTTCTCCACCAGGCTGATCTCCGAGAACCAAGGGATCGCCGTGGAGGACCTGTCGGTGGCGGGACTGGCCCGCACCAGACTGGCCAAGTCCGTGCACGACGCCGGATGGTCCTCGTTCGTCAGCATGCTGGAGTACAAAGCGGCCCGGTACGGCCGCACCCTGGTCAGGATCGGCCGGTTCGAGCCGACCTCCCAGACCTGCTCGACCTGCGGCGTCAAGGACGGACCCAAACCCCTCAACGTCCGGGAATGGACCTGCGCCGCCTGCGGCAGCGTCCATGACCGGGACCACAATGCCGCGATCAACGTCAAACAGGCCGCCGGACTGGCGGTATCAGCCTGCGGAGCGCCGGTAAGACCAGGAGCGATCCCGGCACAGCGCGAAGAAACAGGAAGCCACGGATTCCCGACCGAACCCTGTGCCGCGTAGCGGCACAGAAACGATCGAGAAGGCCAGAATCCTCGGGCTTCAGCCCGAGGTGCAAGTCAATTGACCGGGACTGCGGAGTGCCTGCTCTCGGTCCGGGAAGGATCTTCAGCTGGCGTCGGTCCGCCCTTGGCGCTCCCTTGCGAAGTCCGCCGCTTCCCGGCTCCCAGGAAGGTGGCGGCTGCGGAGGCGCAGGCGACCGTGGCGATGCCGAGCCACTGGGGCCAGGCAAGCCGCTGTCCGAGGATGAGGAGCCCGAACAGGGCGCCGGCGGCCGGCTCCAGGCTCGTCAGCACGCCGAACACGCGAGGGGGAATCCGGCGCAGTGCCTCCAGGTTGAGCGAGTACGGCAGCACGCTGGACGCCACCGCCACCACTGCGGCCACCCAGAGCACATGCGGGTCCAGGAGTGCGCTCCCGGCGTGGGCGATGCCGTACGGAGCGCTCAGTAGTGCGGCCCAGAGCACCGCGAGCGCCAGACCCTGGCCGCCGCTGAGGCGTCGCGCCATGCGCGAGGAGACGAGGATGTAACCGGCCCAGCAGCACGCCGCCACCGCGGCGAGGGCGAGGCCGCCCAGGTCAAGAGGAACGCCGCCCCCGCTGAGCAGGAGGACGCCGCCGGCCGCCAGGCACGCGGGCAGCAGGTCGACCACCCGCCGTGAGCCAGCCAGGGCGATGGCGAACGGGCCGAGGAACTCGATCGTGGCCACGGCACCCAGGGGGATGTGCTTCACCGCCTCGTAGAACGCGAGATGGTGTGCCGCCCGCAGGGCGCCCGCACCGATCACCGTCCCCCAGGCACCCTTCACCGAGTCCAACGCCTGCCGCCGCGGGCGCCACAACAGGCAAAGAAGGACACCCGCGATCAGCAACCGGAGGAACACGACGCCCGCCGCACCCGCCTGCGGATACACCTGAGGTGCGAAGGCCGCGCCGAACTGGATTCCGCACACCCCTCCCAGCACAAGTCCAGGGGCGGGTACTTTCCCCACGACCTCGGCAAACCCCCGGGTCGCGTTGCGCTCATGCATTACTTTGCCCGAGTTCCTGTCGGGAGTTGCAGCCGGTGGATTCGGTCTGGATCCCCCTCACGAGGGCGGCGTCCAGGGGCAGGCCGGTGGCACAGGCGGCGCTGCGGGCCGGCGTTGTCCTGGTGCGTTCAAGGTGCAGGTGCTCTTGGGGAGCCTGGCGCCGGCGTCCCGCCCTGACTCACGTCCGAACTGTTTCCGGAGCGGTTGTGTTCAGTCGGCGATACGCAGCAGCAGCTTGCCCGTTGACGTGCGACCGCCCATCAGCCGATGGGCCTCGGCCGCGTCCGCCAGCGGGAACTCCGCGGTGACCGGAAGGTTCACGGTGCCGTCGGTGACCGTACGGAAGGCACGCTCGACGAGCGAGCGCAGCGCCTCGGGTGCCGACTGTGCGAGAGCCAGAATGGAGAAGCCCCCCACCGAACGACCCTGCGCGTAGAGCTCGGGCTGCCCGACGTGCCACGGCTGCGCCCCGCTCGCGTTGCCGAAGGACACCAGGCGTCCGAAGACCGCCAGCGTCTCGAGACCGCGGCGAAGAGTGTCGCCACCCACCGGGTCGAGCACCAGGTCGACGCCCCTGCCGCCGGTGGCGCGGCGGACGTCGTCGGGGAAGGAGTCGGTGGTGAACACCTCGTCGTAGCCGTACTTGAGGGCGTGCCCGGCCTTGGCTGTGGAGGAGACCACGCCGTACACCGCGCCGGCGCCCGCCGCCCGGGCCAACTGCCCGGCCGCCGTGCCGATGCCTCCCGCGGCGCCGTGCACCAGCACGGTCTCCCCGGCGCGCAGGCGTCCCACCTCGTGGAGGAGTGCGTGCGCGGTCGGCAGCACGGTGGGAAGCGTGGCCGCGGTCCGCAGGTCCAGGCCCTCGGGGAGTGGGAAGACGGTGGCGGTCTGGGCGACGACCACCTCCGCGTAGGCACCGCTGTTGACGAGGGCGGCGACTTCCTGCCCCGGTCGCAGGCCCTCGACGCCGTGGCCGACGGCCCGGATCCGCCCGGAGACTTCCAGGCCCGGGCGGAAGGGCAGCGATTCCACCCTGTACCCCTCGGCTCGCGCCTTGAGGTCCGCGAAGTTCACGCCCACAAAGGCGGCGTCGATGGTCACCTGGCCCGGCCCCGGCGCGGGGGTTTCGGTCTCCACCACCCTCAGCACCTCGGGACCGCCGTACTCCTGGAACTCGACTGCGCGCATAAGCGGAACGCACCCCTCGATCAAGTGTTCAATGGAAAGCGAACACTGGGACTGTAAGATACTCGTCGAACACTCAGCAAGCCGCTGGGACGCTCCTGTGGGGTGTCCCACAGAGGCTGCGCATGGCGGGGAGAGGGACATGGCGAACCAGGCTGTGGGCGGCAGTCACCGTGCGGCGCCGGTGCACACGGATCCCGACGAGGTCTCCGTCCTGTCCGCGCTGTCCGCGGTTGCCGATCCTGTGCGTATCCAGCTGATCCGCGAGTTGGCGGGCTCCGCCGACTGGACGCGCAGCTGTGGCAGCTTCGACGTGCCCGTCGGCAAAGCCGCGCTCAGCCACCACTTCTCGGTCCTGCGCGGCGCCGGCCTGGTCGAACAGCGCGACCAGGGGCCCAAGCGGGTCAACCGGTTGCGCCGCGAGGAGTTCGAGGCACGCTTTCCCGGGCTGCTCGACCTGCTCCTCCGTGGCGACGGCGCCGACTGACCAGGTGGCCTTGCGCGCCAACTCTGGTCGGTCATGAAACACGTAACCGCGCCGGTCGCTCTACCGTCATGCCCACCGCCGGTCCGCCTGCCATCAGGCGTGCCGTCACCGCTGAGGGTACGGCCGCTGTCCTGGACGCCCAGCGCTTCATGGCCATCGGGAAGGCGGACGAAACCGAGATCGCGTCGGCTCACTCACTCATGCTCTGTCGGGCGGCCTCCAGGGCGTTGCGTTTCACATCGATCCCGGTGAGTGCACGCCCTCGGCGGCGAACCGCCGCACGGCGGCCGCGCTGATCCCACCGCCCGCTCCGGTGGCCAGGACGTACGTGATGCCCGGCGAAGCGATCCGCGATCGCGGTTGCGGTCGGCCGGATTGCCGCAGCGGTGTTCACGCGCGATCCCGAAGGAACCTGAGTGCTCCGGAAGGACCCTGCGTGCTCCAGACGTGCTGTTCACGAGAGCTCGCGCTCACCCTGGTCTCCAAATTTTTTGAGTGATAGATTTTCAACGCCGAAACATCGCGGTCACTCAAGGCGAGGTCGCCGAGCCGGCGTATCGCGTCGTGCCGGGCTGCGTGCGCGGCCTCATGCTGCGGCGAGCCGACAACTCATGGAGTCCACATGATCCGCACGTCCTTCAACGACGGCTGGCAGGTCCGGCCCAAGGTCAACCCCTTCGCCGAGCTCTCCGGTCACGTGGTCCCCTTCCGGCCGGTGACGCTGCCGCACGACGCGCTGATCGAGCAGCAGCGGGTGGCTCCGGACGGCGAGGTCACGATGGAGGGCGCCGCGGGCGCGTACTTCCCCGGCGGGGTCTTCGAGTACCGCAAGACCTTCTCCGTGCCCGAGGAGTACCGGGGCAAGCGGATCTTCATGGAGTTCGAGGGCGTGTACCGCGACGCGACCGTGTACATCAACGGGGACTACGCCGGGCAACGGCCGTACGGCTACTCGCACTTCCGCATCGACGCCGACCGTTTCCTGCGCTTCGGCGAGGACAACGAGATCCGGGTCGAGGCCCGCGCTCATCGCGACTCGCGCTGGTACACGGGCGCGGGGATCTACCGCGACACCTGGCTGCTCGTAGGGGAGGTGGTCCGCATCGCCCCCGACGGCGTCCAGGTCACCACCCCCGACATCGACGGCTCGCGCGCGGTGGTCGAGGTAGAGGCGGAGGTGGCCAACGACTCGATCGAGGTCCGCACGGTCGATGTCGTCACGGAGATACGGGACGGCTCCGGAGCCGTCGTCGCGAGCGACGTCTCGAAGCTGACGTTGCTGCCGGGGGAGCCCGCGACCGCCCGGCAGCGCCTCTATGTGCCCTCCCCGGCCCTGTGGAGTCCGGAGTCGCCGACCCTCTACGAGTGCCATGTGGCCCTGCGGGACATAGACGAGGAGAAGGTCGCCTTCGGCATCCGTTCGCTGCAACTCGACCCTGAGCGGGGCCTGCGGATCAACGGCGAGCCCGTCAAGCTCCGCGGCGCCTGCGTCCACCACGACAACGGGATCCTCGGCGCGGCGACCTACGCCCGCGCCGAGGAACGCCGTGTCGAGATCCTCAAGGACGCCGGGTTCAACGCGATCCGCATCTCCCATCAGCCGATGAGCAAGGCGATGCTGGACGCCTGCGACCGCCTCGGCATGCTCGTCGTCGACGAGGCCTTCGACGTGTGGACCTCCGGCAAGAGCGAGTTCGACTACAGCCTCAACTTCCCCGAGTGGTGGGAGCGTGACATCGAGGCGATGGTCGCCAAGGACTACAACCACCCCAGCGTCATCATGTACTCGATCGGCAACGAGATCCCCGAGACCGGCTCGCCCTTCGGCGCCGCCTGGGGACGCAGACTCGCCGGGAAGGTCCGCTCCCTCGACCCCACCCGGTATGTCACCAACGCCGTCAACGGCATGCTCGCCGTGATGTCCGAGCTGGGCGCCCTCCAGCAGCAGGCGCTGGAGCAGGCGGCCGAGGACGGCGCCGGCATCAACACCCTCATGGCCGACGCGGGCGACGCGATGAACGCGGTCAGCGCCTCCGAGCTGGTCACCGAGCGCACGGCGGAGTCCTTCGCCGTCCTCGACGTCGCCGGCATGAACTACGCCGAGGCCCGCTACGCCCTCGACCGCGACCTGTTCCCCAACCGGATCATCCTCGGCACCGAAACCTTCCCGACCCGCATCGACGGCAACTGGCGGCTGGTCGGACAGTACGGCCACGTCATCGGCGACTTCACCTGGACCGGCTGGGACTATCTGGGTGAGGTCGGCATCGGCCGCCCCCAGTACCTCACCGAGACCGAGGACGGGCCTCAGCACGCGCACAACGCGCCGTACCCGTACCTGGTGGCGGGCTGCGGTGACATCGACATCACGGGGCACCGCAGGCCCGCTTCCTACTACCGGGAGATCGTCTTCGGCCTGCGGGCCGAGCCGTACATCGCGGTCCGCAGGCCCGAGCACCACGGCAAGACCTGGGCCGGGTCGCCGTGGGCCTGGAGCGACAGCGTCTCCAGCTGGACCTGGCCCGGCTTCGAGGGCAGACCGGTCACGGTCGAGGTGTACAGCGACGCCGACGAGGTCGAGTTGCTCGGCAACGGAAACTCCTTCGGGCGGCGGCCCGTGGGCGCGGAGCACCGTTTCCGCACCGAGTTCGAGATCGTCTACGTGCCCGGGGAACTGGTCGCCGTCGCCTACCGGGAAGGCGTCGAAACCGGCCGCACCAGCTTGCCGTGGGCCAACGGCCCCGTGCGGCTGACGGCTGAGACCGATCGCCAGGTCATCCGGGCGTCGGGCGGCGACCTGGCCTACGTCACTCTGACCCTGACCGACGCGGTCGGCACCTGCCACACCGGCACCGACCGCCCGGTGAGCCTGGAGGTTTCCGGAGCAGGCGAACTGATCGGCTTCGGCAGCGCCGACCCGTCCACCGATGAGCGGTTCGACGCGACGGAACGCCGTACGTACGAGGGACGCGCGCTGGCCGTCCTGCGCCCCACCGCCGTCGGAAAGATCCGCCTCACCGCGACAGCGCCGGGATGCGATCCGGTGGAGGTCGTCGTCACGGCCGAACAGCAGCCGCAGAGCCGCCACTACCAGGAAGGCTGACCATGATCGACCGTGAATCCCTCGTCCGCCGCCACACCGTCGAGATCACCCGCCCCGATCCCTCCCACGTCCTGACGGTCGGCAACGGCGACTTCGCCTACACCGCCGACATCACCGGCATGCAGACCTTCGTCTCCTACCACGACCAGTCCGCGGCCTTCGCCGTGCAGCGGCTCGCCGTCACCAACGCGACCATGTCGAACTGGGGATGGCACTCGATGCCCAACCCCGACGGGTTCGTCCTCGACGACGCGATGTCGACGTATCAGACGGCACGCGGGCCCGTTCGGTACCCGGACAAGTTCGACACGGCCTCGATGATGGGCGGCGAACTGGCCGAGGAGTTCCGCGCCGGGGCCTGGCTGCACATGAACCCGCACCGGATCGATCTCGGACGCATCGGACTGCGACTGCGTACCGCCCCCGGTGCGGAGCCGGAGACCCGCCCCGAGGCCCTCACGAACCCCCGCCAGCGGCTCGACCTGTGGTCGGGCACGCTCACCAGCAGTTTCGAGTACGCCGGACAGGAGGTGCGGGTCACCACCGTCGCCCACCCGCACCACGCACGGGTCGCCTTCCGTATCGAGTCGGAGCTCGTGGCCAGCGGCCTCGCCGGTGTAGTCCTGAGGTTCCCCTACGCCAGTGACGGCTTCTTCCAGACCTCCGACTGGACCTCGCCCGACCGGCACGAGTCGACACTGGAGGGGCTGGGGGAGCAGGCGGCCCGTATCCGGCGGTTGCTCGACGACACGGCCTACGCGGTACGGCTGAACTGGACCGAGGGCACGCTGTCCGCGACGCAGGAGCCGCACGAGTTCGAGCTGACCGGTTCGGCGACCACGCTGGAGTTCGTGGCCGGCTTCTCTCCGGACGAGTCGGAAGAGTCGGACGAGGGACTCGGCAGCGACACGTTCGCGTCCGTGGCCGACGCCGCCGCGGCCTGGTGGCGCGACTTCTGGACCTCGGGCGCCGCCGTCGACTTCGCGGGCAGCACCGATTCGCGGGCGGCGGAGCTGGAGCGCCGCGTCGTGCTGTCGCAGTACCTGACCGCCGTGAACAGCTCAGGCTCGCTGCCGCCTCAGGAGTCGGGACTCGTCGCCAACTCCTGGCAGGGCAAGTTCCACCTGGAGATGCACTGGTGGCACGCGGCCCACTTCGCCACCTGGGGGCGCCCCGAACTGCTCGCCCGCAGCATGGACTGGTACCTGTCCATCCTCGACTCCGCGCGCGAGACCGCCCGGCGGCAGAGCTACGAGGGCGCCCGCTGGCCCAAGCACGTCGGCCCGGACGGCCGGGAGAGCCCGTCGGACATCGGCGCACTACTCGTCTGGCAGCAACCCCACCCCCTTTACCTGCTCGAACTGCTCCACCGCGCCCAACCAGAGGATCAACGCGCCGAGTTGGTCGCCCGCTTCGCCGAGCTCGTCGAAGAGACGGCCCGGTTCATGGCCTCCTTCGTCGACGAGCGCTCCGGCACCTACCACCTGCCCGCGCCCCTGATGCCCGCGCAGGAGTTCTACGACGCGAAGACCACCGAGGACCCCACCTTCGAACTCGCCTACTGGTGGTACGGGTTGGAGATCGCCCAGTCCTGGCGCGAACGCCTCGGCCAGGAACGCGACAAGCAGTGGCAGCGCATCCAGGACAACCTGGCCGCACCGCACCAGGACCCGGACCGCGGGATCTACACGGCAGTCGCGACCGAGCCCTACCTCCGCCGCGACGACCACCCCTCGCTGCTCTGCGCCCTCGGTGTCGTCCCCGCCGGCCCGCTCATCGACGCCGGCGTGATGGAGGCGACGCTGCTCGACGTACTCGACGACTGGCAGTGGGACTCCGCCTGGGGCTGGGACTTCCCCGCCATGGCGATGACCGCCACCCGCGTCGGCCGCCCGGACCTCGCGGTGGACGCCCTGCTCACGGATACCCCGAGGAACACGTACTCGACGGTCGGCCACAACCCGCAGTTCGGCAGCCTCCTGCCGCTCTACAACCCGGCCAACGGCGGCCTGCTCGCCGCCGTGTCCCTCATGGCCGCCGGCTGGGAATCCGCCGAAGCCGATACCGACTGCCCGGGCTTCCCGCGCGACGGCGGCTGGCAGGTCCAGCACGAGGGCTTCACCTCCTGGCCCTGACCGTCCGTTCCCGCCCGACCATCCCCGAAGGAAAGAACCTGACATGGCCACTGGTGAATGGAGCCCGGACGAGATCCGGAACCTGGTCTCCCGGCTCACGTTGGAACAGAAGGTCGCCCAGCTCGCCGGCCTGAGCGCCGCCGATCTGTTCACGCAGTCGGAAGCCGGTCCCGCCGTCGAACCGCTGCGTATCAAGGACATACGTCCGCACGGCGTGGGACACCTGTCCCTCGCCTGGTTCCTGGGCCAGGACGCCGACAGCATGCGCGGACTGCTCGCCCAGATCCAGTACGTCGTCCGTGAGGTCTCGCCCTTCGGCATCGGAGCCCTGGTCCACAACGAGGGCATCAACGGCTTCCTGCACGCCTCCGGTTCGCAGTTCCCCACGGCGTGGGCGCAGGCGGCGACGTGGGACCCCGCGCTGGTCCGGCGGGCCGCGACGGTGACGTCCGCGCACATGCTCGACGCCGGAATCCAGCTGATGTTCGCCCCGGTGATGGACATCAACGGCGACCCGCGCTGGGGCCGCGTGCACGAGACGTACGGCGAGGACCCGGAGCTGGCAGCGCAGATGTCCGTTGCCTTCGTCCGGGGCGCGCAGCACGAGCCCGGCGTCCTCTCGGCCGGCAAGCACTTCCTGGGTTACGGCGCCTCCGAGGGCGCCCTGAACCAGGCGGCGACCCAGCTCGGACGCCGATCCCTGGTCGACGAGTACGCCGAGCCGTTCCGCCGCGCGATCGTGGAGGCGGGCCTGTCGGCGGTGATGAACTCGTACAACGAGATCGACGGCGTGCCCGTGGCCGCGAACCGCTGGCTGCTCACCGAATTCCTGCGCGAGACCCTCGGCTTCGACGGCTTGGTGGTCAGCGACTACGACTCGGTCAACCTGCTCCGCACCCACCACCGCACCGCCCGCACCGAGGGCGAAGCGGCGGTGCAGGCGCTGTCCGCCGGCCTGGACGTCGAACTGCCGGGCAACGCCAACTTCGCGTCCCTGGCGGACGAGGTGGCCGCCGGGCGCCTGGACGAGAAGGTCGTCGACGTGGCCGTGGCCCGAGTCCTGGGCATCAAGGCCCGCGTCGGACTTGTTCCCGGCTTCGGGCAGCCCCCCGCGCCGGCGGTGCGTCCGGACCGGGCGGAGGCCGCCGAGGTCCGCCGCGCCATCGCGGCCCGCGGCACGGTCCTGCTGCAGAACGACGGCATTCTGCCCCTGACACCGGGGGAGCGCCGCATCGTCGTCGTGGGCCCCGCCGCCGACGAGTTGCGGATCCACTTCGGCGCCTACACCTCGGTGTCCAGCGCCGAGATGCCGCTGGGCATGATGGCGGTCATGGAGGGCAAGGTCCCCGGGGTCGACCCGGCGACCTTCAACTTCACCGACATCTTCCAGACCCGCATGCCCGGCATGGACCCCACCTTCGAGGGCGTGGCCCGCGACCTCCACCCCGACGCACCCTCGGTGCTGGACGCGGTGCGGGAGCTGGACGCGAAGGTCGAGTTCGTGTCGCTGGGCGGGTTCGGGAAGGACGACTGCCTCGACGCCGGAACCGTGCGGGCCGCCGTGGCCCACGCCGACGTGGTCCTCGCGGTCGTCGGCGAACGCACCGGATGGGTCGGCAACAACACCGCGGGCGAGGGCCAGTCGACGGCCTCGCCGTCCCTGCCCGGCGACCAGGAGGACCTTCTGGAGCACCTCGCCGCCACGGGCAAGCCGCTGGTGACCGTGGTCGTCTCCGGCCGGCCCCTGCTGCTGGAGAAGGCGGCCCGGGCCTCCAACGCCGTCCTGCTCGCACCGCTGCTCGGCGAGGAGGCGGGCACCGCGATCGCGCACACCCTGTTCGGTCTGATCAACCCGAGTGGCAAGCTGCCCAGCACCTTCCCGCGCCACCTGGGCCAGATCCCCCTCTACCACGGCCATCATCATGGCAGCGGCTACGAACACCCGACCGGCACTCGCCACGGCTACGGCGACCTCGACACCCAGGGCCCGCTCTACGCCTTCGGCCACGGGCTGTCGTACACGACCTTCGAGGTCGCGCTCGACGAGCGAGACGAGAGCGACGACCGCCCGGCGGTCGAACTGGTCGATGGTGTGGTCCGGGCGCGGCTCACGGTGGCGAACACCGGTGCGGTGGGCGGTGAGACGGTCGTGCAGCTTTACGCGCGCGACGAGTTCGCCTCCGTCGTCCGCCCGGTGCGGCAGCTGATTGCGTTCACACGCGTCGGCCTCGCCGCGGGGGAGACCAGGAGTCTCGTCCTCGAAGCCCCCGTCGAGCGGCTCCACTACACCCTGACCGACGGGCGTCGCGGCATCGAGCCGGGCGACGTCACCGTACTGGCCGGACTCGCCGCCGACGCACTCCCCTGCGCCGCGACGATCACGGTCGGTTAGAACGGCCGGCCGGCCACCGGTGCCCTGACACACCCTCAGCCGGTCGCCCCGGGGAGGCAGGGTGGGCGCGCCACCGACACCGGTGAGCGCGTCCGCTCTGCCGCGCCCTCGTGCCGGTGGCGTGCGGCTGGCACGGCTTCCGCGGCACAACAGCGCAGGCCAAACGCTGACTCGCCGCAGAACAAGGTGAAGTACGGTCTGACGAGTGACGAACCAGCGAAAGCCGCGAGGCCCGTACCGCAAGAGCGCGGAACGACGGGAGCAGATCCTCCAGGCCGCCTACGAGGCCATCGACGAGCACGGAGAACGAGCCTCCCTGCAGGACATCGCCGACCGGGTCGGGGTGACGCAGCCGGCGCTGACGTATTACTTCCCCACGCGCGACGACCTGCTGCTCGCGGTTCTGGAGCGGCGAGATGTGGTGGGCAAGGCGTTCGCCGGTACCGCCGGAGAGAGCGAGACCATGATCGACGGTATGGTGGCGAGCACCCGCCACACCACCGAACACCCTGGGCTCGCCAAGCTGTATGTGACGCTCTCGGCGGCGGCGACCGATCCGGAGAGCCCCGCGCACAACTACTTCACCGAGCGCTACCGGGGCCTCGCGGGCGAGGTCACGCGGGACTTCGAGGAGGGGCAGCGGACCGGCGTGATCCGGGCCGACGAACCCGCTGACCACTTGGCCAGGGCGCTGCTTGCGGTGCTGGACGGCCTGCAGATCCAGTGGATGCACGACCCCACCGTGGACATCGCGGCGATCGCCGAGACGTTCACGCGGATGTTGGCACCTTCGGCCGGCTCCGGGCAGGAGGAGAAGCCGGCCGGCTGACCCGTGCTCAACCCTTCCCGGCTGCTGCCCGGTAGTCTCTGGCTCTGAATTTTATTGAGTGATAGATTTTGGCGAATCGACCCTCTGGGAGCACCCATGCCACTCGATCCTTTCCTCGCCGAGAAGTCGCGCCTTCTCGAGGGCCTCAGCTGGGAGGACGCCCAGGCCGACCCGGAGGCCATGGCCCGGTTCATGGAGTACTTCAGCGATCCGGACGAGTGGAGCATGCCGGACGTCTCGGTCGAGGACCGCACCGTCCCGGGACCCCACGGGGAGGTCCCCGTCCGGATCTACGCCCCGCGCAACGAGCCCCGCCGCGCACTGCTGTGGCTGCACGGCGGTGGCTTCACGGGCGGCAATCTCGAGATGCCGGAAGCGCATGTGGTATCCGCCGAACTCGCCGCCCGCGCCGAGGCGTTGGTGATCTCCGTCGACTACCGCCTGGCCGTGGACGGCACGCGCTATCCGGTTCCCGTCGACGACGCGCACGCCGCCTGGCTCTGGCTCGCCGAAACCGTCCGGCCGAAGTCCGTTCCCGTCGGTCTGGGAGGAGCGAGTGCGGGTGCCGCCCTCGCCCTGTCCACGGCGATCCGGCTCCGCGACCAGGATGAACGCCGCCCGGACGCCCTGCTGCTCGCCTATCCCTTCGTCCACTTCCCGACCCCGGCGCTGGACGACGAGACCGCGGCCGGGATGCGGGACCTGCCGCCGCTCCTGCGGTTCACCACCGAGTCGATCGAGGACATGGTGCGCAACTACGTGGGCCGCCTGACCGACCTCCCCGCGGCCGCGATGCCCGGGGCGGCGAGCCTCGACGGCCTTCCCGCGACCGGCATCGTCCTCGCCGAGTACGACGACCTCCGGCCGTCCGGCGACCTGCTGGCCAGGCAACTGGCGGAGTCCGGTGTCCCGGTCCGGACCTATCTCGCGGCGGGTATGCCACACGGACACCTGAACCGAGGCCCGTCCCTCAAGGAGGTCGACCGCTCGCTCGACTTCTTCGCGAGCGCGCTGTCCGGCTGACCGGTCTCCGGCATGGAGAAGGGCCCCGCCACCCCCCAGGTCGGGGGCCGGAAG
>NZ_JBEZKI010000059.1:0-30604 GCF_040651615.1 Streptomyces sp. NPDC048417
CTTCTACACCCGCGGCAAGGTCGTCACCACCCGCTGGCCGGACCCGGCCGACGCTCCCGCCGGCGTCGACCTCGGCTTCCCGCGCAACCACTGACAGTGACCGACTGACCCTGTCGGGGCCGTCCGGATACCGGACGGCCCCGACTTTTTTTGTCGGCGGTGCTGCGGTTCCCGTGTGGACGGGATGAATCGGATGACTTAAGTAGTCCCGATGGGTGACCTTCGAAAGCAAGGTCATGCGGGCGAAGGGTTTGATGATTGCCCTATTCGCGCGTCCGGGCCTGTGAAAGCGATGTGACCCCGGTCGCTTTACGGGTACGGAATCCGAAGGTAAACAGCCATTGACGCAGCGGTTTTCGTCGGGGTTCCATGCAGCACAGCCCAACCGCCGGAGGCATCCGCACGACGCGATCGGAACCGCCGCACATGACCGACACGCTCCGCCCCGTCGAGACCGCCCTCCCCGAGGTGTCCGACAGCCCCAAGACGCTCAAGCGCTCCATCGGCGTGGTCGGCGGCACCCTCCTGACCCTCTCCTGCGTGACCCCCGCCTCGACGCTCTTCGTGGTCGTCCCCGACCTGTTCGGCTCCCTCGGCACCGCCACCGCCCTGACGATCGCGATCGGCTCCCTCCTCTGTATCGCCGTCGCGTTCTGCTACTCGGAGCTGGGCACGCTCATCCCGAGCGCGGGCGGCGAGTACGCGATGGTCTCCACGATGGCGGGCCGCCTGGCCGGCTGGCTGGTCTTCGTCCTCTCCCTCCTCGTCGTGATGATCGTGCCCCCGGTGATCGCGATGGGCACGGCCGACTACCTGGCCCCGATCGTCCACCTGGACCCCGCCATGACCGGCGCCGGCGTGATGCTCCTCGCGACCCTCGCCGGCCTCCTGGACCTGCGCGCGAACGCCTGGATCACCGGCATCTTCCTGGTCCTGGAGGTCATCGCGGCGGGCGTGGTGGCGGTGCTGGGCTTCTCCCACAGCCACCGCGGCGCCGGCAGCCTCACCTCCATGCAGGTGGCGGACACGGGCGGCCACACCACCACCGTCACCGCGATGCTGGTCGTCTCCGGCCTGGCCATCGCCCTCTTCGTCACCCAGGGCTTCTCCACGGCGGTCTACCTCTCCGAGGAACTGGAGAACCCGCGCCGCAACGTCGCCCGTACGGTCCTGACCACCCTCGCGATCTCCACGGTGATCATCCTGGTCCCGGTGGCGGCGATCACCATGGGCGCGTCCGACCTCAAGGAACTGACGGGTGGCGACATCAGCTCCATGGTCACCGCCTGGTCCAACTCCGCGGTCGGCACGTTCGTGAGCCTCTGCGTGGCCCTCGCCATCATCAACGCGGGCATCGTCATGGTCATCCAGAACTCCCGCGTCCTGTTCGCCTCGGCCCGCGACAAGGCCTGGCCCGCCCCGGTCAACAGCGCCCTCTCCAGGCTCGGCCGCTTCGGCTCCCCCTGGGTGGCCACCCTCGCCGTCGGCGTCCCCGGCGCCCTGCTCTGCTTCGTCAACCTGGACACCCTGTACGGCGTGACGGGCGTGTCGGTGACCGGCATGTACCTCCTGGTCGCCGTCGCCGCGCTGCTGGCCCGCCGGGGCGCCCACAAGCACACCCCGGCCTGGCGCATGCCCCTCTGGCCGGCCATGCCGATCGTGCTCATCGCCGTCCTCGCCTACATCCTCACCCAGCAGGAAACGACCTACCTCCTCTGGACCGGCGGCATCACGGCAGCGGCAACCCTCTACTGGGCCTTCTACCTCCGCCCCCGCAAGGAGACCCACTGGGTGGTCTCGATCCCGGAGGACGTGGCGCCCCGTTAAGGGGCGCGGGGCTGTGTCGATGTGCGGCTACCGCCGCGCGGGCGCGACAAGCCACGACGGCGCGCAAGTGTCTGCACGGACCGAAGCGCCCCGATAGGGGCGCGGGGAGCTGCGCGCTCAGCCCCCACGGTCCCGCGGGGGACCACCGGCCGGCTCGGCACCGCCGGAATCCGCCGTAGCGGCTGATCGCCGCTGCGGCGGGATCTGGTGGAGCGGCGGTGTGTGGGGAGGGCGGCCAACCTCAGGGGCGCGGGGGCTGATATGCGGCTCCGCCACGCGGGCGCGAACGGCCCCCACCGGCCCGCACCCGGAGTCGCCCCGGCGCCCCGGTGTACCGCACCCGAAGTACGCGGCAACGCGGCCGTACTCCTCGGGGATGGCCGGGGGTTCACCCCACCGTCGGCATCGGATGTCAGTCCGGGCCCGTACCGTTGAGGGCATGGATCTTCGACCCCCCGGCCTACGAGCCCTGCTTCGGCGGCCGCGGCGACTTCTGTCCGCCGCGGCCGCCGTCGTCGTGCTCGTGGGCGCCGGCACCTGGACGGCCGTCGCGTCCGACGACCCGTCCCCGGTGCACCGGTCCGACAAGGTCATGGACGTCGACGGGGTACAGCTGGACACCTCGTTCTTCACCACCCCCGGCACCGGCCGACGCCCCGCGGTCCTCCTCGCCCACGGCTTCGGCGGTTCCAAGGCCGACATGCGCCAGGAGGCCGAGGACCTCGCCCGCCAGGGCTACGCGGTCCTCACCTGGTCCGCCCGCGGCTTCGGCAAGTCGACCGGCAGCATCGGCCTGAACGACCCGAAGGGCGAGGTCGCCGACGTCTCCCGGCTCATCGACTGGCTGGCGAAGCAGCCCCAGGTCCAGCTCGACAAGCCCGGCGACCCCCGCGTCGGCATGGCCGGCGGCTCCTACGGCGGCGCGATCTCCCTGCTGACCGCCGGCTACGACCAGCGCGTGGACGCGATCGCCCCGTCGATCACGTACTGGAACCTCGCGGACGCCCTCTTCCCGAACGGCGTGTTCAAGAAGCTGTGGGCCGGGATCTTCTTCAACACCGGCGGCGGCTGCGCCAGGTTCGAGCCGGCGCTGTGCGCGATGTACGACCGGGTAGCCGAGTCGGGCAAGCCGGACGCGGCCGCGGTCAAGCTCCTCGAAGAGCGCTCACCGTCGGCCGTCGGCAGCCGCATCAAGGTGCCCACCCTCCTCTTCCAGGGCCAGACCGACTCCCTCTTCACGCTCGCCCAGTCCGACGCCGCAGCGAAGGCGATCCGGGCGGGCGGCGCCCCCGTCGACGTCGACTGGATCGCCGGCGGGCACGACGGCGGCGACCTGGAGACCAGCCGCGTCGAGGGCCGGGTCACCTCCTGGTTCGACCGCTATCTGAAGGGCGACAAGGCCACCGACACCGGCCCGGCCTTCCGGATCACCCGCACCGGAGGCGTCGACTCCACCGACGGCGCCGCCCAGCTGCGCGGCGCGACCTCGGACAGTTACCCCGGCCTGGAGAGCGACCGGAAGTCCATCGCCCTGACGGGCGGCACACAGCGCGTCGAGAACCCGGCGGGCGCCACCCCGCCCGCCGTCTCCGCACTGCCCGGCCTCGGCGCCGGCGGCGGCCTCGCCCAGCTCTCCTCCCTCGGCGTCGGCGTCTCCCTGGACTTCCCGGGCCAGTACGCCCGCTTCGACTCGGCGCCCGTCGCCGACAACGTGCAGATCACCGGCTCACCCACGGCCACCGTCCACATCACCTCGACGAGCGACGACGCCGTGCTCTTCGGCAAGGTGTACGACGTCGGCCCGGACGGCACCCAGCAGGTGCTGCCCGCCCAGCTGGTCGCCCCGATCCGTGTCGAGGGAACCAGGTCCGGCAAGGACGTCACGATCACCCTCCCGGCGATCGACCACGAGGTGCAGAAGGGCCACCGGCTGCGCCTGGTCCTCGCCTCCACCGACCTCGGCTACGCCTCCCCGACCGCCCCGGCGACCTACACCGTCTCCCTCAAGAGCGCCCTCGGCGTGCCGACGGCACCCCAGGTGGACACGGCCGCCGCGGCGCTGCCCGCCTGGGTGTGGTGGCTGCCGCTGGCCGGAGCTCTCGCCGCCCTGGCCCTGCTGCTCACCGGCCGCCGCCGTACCGCCACTCCGGCACCGGACCCCGAGCTGGCCGAGGTCCCGCTCCAGATCACGGACCTGAGCAAGCGCTACGCGGGCTCCTCGGACCGGTACGCGGTCCGGGAGCTGTCCTTCGGCGTCGAGAAGGGCCAGGTCCTCGGCCTGCTCGGCCCGAACGGCGCGGGCAAGACCACCACACTCCGCATGCTGATGGGCCTGATCAAGCCGGACGGCGGCGAGATCCGGGTCTTCGGCCACGCCATCCGCCCGGGCGCCCCCGTCCTCTCCCGGGTCGGCGCCTTCGTGGAGGGCGCCGGCTTCCTGCCGCACCTCTCCGGCCGGGCGAACCTGGAGCTGTACTGGCAGGCCACCGGCCGTCCGGCGGCCGACTCCCACATCGAGGAGGCCCTGGAGATCGCTGGCCTCGGCGACGCGCTGGCCCGCGCGGTCCGCACCTACTCGCAGGGCATGCGCCAGCGCCTCGCCATCGCCCAGGCCATGCTCGGCCTGCCGGACCTGCTCATCCTCGACGAACCGACCAACGGCCTCGACCCGCCGCAGATCCGCGAGATGCGCGAGGTGATGATCCGGTACGCGGCCGCCGGCCGCACGGTGATCGTCTCCAGCCATCTTCTCGCCGAGGTCGAGCAGTCCTGCACCCACCTCGTGGTGATGGACCGCGGCCGGCTCATACAGGCCGGCCCGGTCGCGGAGATCGTCGGCTCCGGCGACACCCTGCTCGTCGGCACCGGCGTGCCCGTGGAGGAGCCCGTGGTGGAGAAGGTGGCCGCGCTGCCCGGCGTCGCCTCGGTGACCCGCGCGGACGACGGACTGCTGGTCCGCATGGAGCCCGGCGGCAGCGCACCGCGGCTGGTCGCCGAACTCGTCCGGCTCGATGTGCCCGTGGCGTCGGTCGGCCCCCACCGCCGTCTCGAAGACGCCTTCCTGACCCTGATCGGAGGTTCCGCATGAGCACGCTCACCGAGGTCGCCTCCGGCTATCAGGCGGGCCGCACCCTGCCGCTGCGCGTCGAGCTGGTCCGCCAGCTGAAGCGCCGCCGCACGCTGGTGATGGGCGGGATCCTCGCCGTACTGCCGTTCGTCCTGCTGATCGCGTTCGCCATCGGCGGCCAGCCGGGCGAGCGGAACGGCCAGGTCACCCTGCTGGACACGGCCACCGCGTCCGGCGCCAACTTCGCCGCGGTCAACCTGTTCGTGTCGGCGGGGTTCCTGCTGGTCATCCCGGTCGCCCTGTTCTGCGGCGACACGGTGGCCTCGGAGGCCAGCTGGTCCTCCCTGCGCTATCTGCTCGCCGCACCCGTGCCCCGGGCCCGCCTGCTGTGGTCCAAGCTGGTCGTCGCCCTCGGCCTCAGCCTGGCCGCGATGGTCCTGCTGCCGCTGGTCGCCCTGGCCGTCGGCTCCGCCGCCTACGGCTGGGGGCCGCTCCAGATCCCGACCGGCGGCGAACTCGACACCGGCACGGCGGCGCAGCGCCTCGCGATCGTGGTGGCGTACGTCTTCCTGTCCCAACTGGTCACCGCGGGGCTGGCGTTCTGGCTCTCCACCAAGACGGACGCGCCCCTCGGCGCGGTCGGCGGCGCGGTCGGCCTGACCATCGTCGGCAACGTCCTGGACGCGGTCACCGCCCTCGGCCACTGGCGCGACTTCCTGCCCGCGCACTGGCAGTTCGCCTGGGCGGACGCCGTACAGCCGCATCTCGAGTGGTCCGGCATGATCCAGGGAACCGCGATTTCCATAACGTACGCCCTGGTGCTGTTCGCCCTGGCCTTCCGGGGTTTCGCCCGCAAGGACGTGGTCTCCTAGGTCACCGGACGATCTCCCTCCGGCATCGAAACCCCAGGTCCGTGGCCGGTTCGAGATCCATCCGCAACGCTTCGGGTCGCACGTTCCACCCCCTTGCGCCGTCAGAGTCGGCACAGAGCCAGAGAGCCAGACGGCCGAGGCCGACTCCGACCGGCACAGGGGGCACACCAGATGGAGCGTTACCGGATACGACACAGCCGAGGGGCACTGCTCGCCCTCACCACCGCGGGCGCCCTGCTGCTGACGGCCTGCGGCGCGGGCGACGGCAGCCACTCGTCCAGCGACGCGAAATACAGCAACGGCCTTCCGGCCCCGGCTCCCAGCCGGCCGCAGGGCGAGGACTCCGCGACCACCCCGTCCGCCGACCACCTCTCCACCTTCGCCCTGGACGTGGACACCGCGTCCTACGGCTACGCCCGCCGCACCCTCGCCGACGGCGAGCGCCCCGCCCCCTCGACCGTCCGCGCCGAGGAGTTCGTCAACAGCTTCCGCCAGGACTACCCCACCCCCGACCACAACGGCTTCACGGTCACGGTGGACGGCGCCCGCACCACCGACCCGAACTGGTCCCTGGTCCGGGTGGGCCTCGCCACCCGGCCCGCCGACGCCACCGCCGAACGCGCGCCCGCGGCCCTCACCTTCGTCATCGACGTCTCCGGCTCCATGGACGAGCCGGGCCGGCTGGACCTCGCCAAGAAGTCCCTGGACACGATGACCGACCGGCTGCGCGGCGACGACTCGGTCGCGATCGTCGCCTTCAGCGAACACGCCGAGACGGTCCTGCCGATGACCCGCCTCGCCGGGCACCGCGGCAAGATCCACGACGCCGTCGACAGCCTCGCCGCCCTCTACTCCACCAACCTCGGCGAGGGCGTGGAGACCGGCTACGCCACCGCCGTCAAAGGCCTGCGCAAGGACGCCACCAATCGTGTCGTGCTGATCTCCGACGCCCTCGCCAACGACGGCGAGACCGACCCCGACGCCATCCTGAAGCGCATCGACAGCGACCGCCGCGAGTACGGCATCACGCTGTTCGGCGTGGGCGTCGGCAGCGACTACGGCGACGCGCTCATGGAACGCCTCGCCGACAAGGGCGACGGCCACACGACGTACGTCTCCGACACCGCCACCGCGACCCGGGTCTTCTGCGAGCAACTCCCGCAGAACATCGACCTGGTGGCCCGAGACGCCAAGGCCCAGGTGGCCTTCGACCCGCACACGGTCGCCGAGTTCCGCCTGATCGGCTACCGGGACCGCAAGGTCGCCGACGAGGACTTCCGCGACGACCGGGTGGACGGCGGCGAGGTGGGCCCGGGCCACACGGTGACCGCCCTCTACGCGGTCCGCACCAAGCCGAACGCGGAGGGCCACCTGGCCACCGCCACGGTCCGCTGGCTGGACCCCGAGACCCGCGCCCCGCACGAGAACACGGGCGCGATGGAGACCGGCGCGCTGCACGACTCGGTATGGACGGCGTCCCCGCGCTTCCAGGTAACGGCGGTGGCGGCCTACTTCGCGGACGAGCTGGGAGGAGGGGACTACCGCATCCCGGGGAGGCCGAGCCTCAGCAGCCTCCACTCCCGAGCCACGACACTGGCCCGAACGACCGAGGACAAGGCCGTCTCCGACCTGGCGACAGCCATCAGGGAGGCGACCCGCTCGAACGCGGACGACTGACACGCCCCGCCAGGGCTGCTCGCCGGAAGCGTCCCGGAGTCGACGGAGTCCTTCCCGGCGAGCCGGGTTGTCGTACGGGCTGTGACCAGGATCACGGCGCCGCCGGGCAGGCCGGGAATACATGCGCCGTCATGTTGTTTGAATACTTGCCAAGGCAAGTATCGGCAAGGAGGCGGCATGGACGGTACCTCGCCCTACCAGGACAGTGACCCGGACAAGGTGGCTCACCTCCCGGTCGGGCTGTGATGACGGCGGCCAGGGGCTCGACCAGGCTGGCGAACGAGGCCTGGGAAGCGATGTACAGGGCGGAGCCCGGGCGAGCCGGTGGGCGCGCGACGGTGGTGGTCATAGGCGGCGGGCAGTCGGGCCTCTCGGTCGGCTACCACCTGAAGCGGCGCGGCTTCACCAGCGCCCTGACCGGCACGGATGGCCCTGACAGCGACCGGACCTTCGTGGTGCTCGATGCCGAACCGGCAGCCGGTGGGGCGTGGCGGCACCGGTGGGAGTCGCTGCGGATGGCGACCGTGAACGGCATCTTCGACCTGCCCGACTTCCCGCAACCGCCCGTCGACCCCGACGAGCCCAGTCGTACCGCGGTGCCGCGCTACTTCGCCGCCTTCGAGCACGTGAGCGATCTGCCGATCCTGCGGCCGGTGACCGTCACCGGCGTACGGCGTGTGGACGCCCGGCCCGACGGGGAGCTGGTGGTCGACTCCAGCGGAGGGAGATGGACCGCCCGGGCGATCATCAACGCCACCGGCACCTGGACCAACCCCGTCCGTCCCCGCTACCCGGGGCAGGAGCGTTTCACCGGCATCCAGTTGCACACCCACGACTACGTCTCGGCCGACCGGCTCGCCGGGCTGCGGGTCGCCCTTGTCGGCGGTGGCATCTCGGCACTCCAGCAGCTGGAGGAGATCTCACGGGTGGCCACCACGTTCTGGTACACGCGTCGCGAACCCGTCTTCCGTGACGGTGAGTTCGAGGCTGAGGTCGCCGGCCGTGAGATCGTCGCCAAGGTCGCCGCCGATGTCGAAGCAGGCAGGCCCACTGGCAGCGTCGTCTCCTACACCGACCTGGCCTGGACTCCGTACGCGTTGGCGGCGAAGGAGCGCGGCGCACTCCGGCGTCGTCCCATGTTCACCGCCCTCGAACCCGGCGGCGTCCGCGAGGCGGACGGTTCCTTCACCCCGGTGGACGCGATCGTGTGGGCCACGGGTTTCAAGGCCGCCCTGGCGCACCTGGAGCCTCTGGGGCTGCGCAACGAGCTCGGTGGGATCACGATGCGTGGCACCCAGGTGGCCGGCGAACCACGCGTGCACCTGGTCGGCTTCGGACCGTCCCAGTCCACCGTCGGCTCCAACCGCTCCGGCCGTCAGGCGGTCAACAGTCTGTTGCGGCAGTGGAACGCCGCTTCGAACGGCCCGCCGAACGGCTCAGGTCTCGCTCCTGGCCTCACGCGCGAAGCCTGAACCAGCACTGCCTCAGTCCGCCGACAAACAGTCCAGCGAAAGAACCAGAGGTTGTCTCATGAAGTTTCAAGTCCTCGACATCCTGCCGAACCTCAAGAACCCGGTGACCGGGCGTGAGATCCGTACCGACGAGCGGTACTCCCAGGCGCTGACCTCGGCACGCTACGCCGAGGAGTTCGGGTTCGACGCGGTCGCGCTGGGCGAGCGGCACGCCGGTGCCTTCCTCTCCAGCGGCGTCACGGTCCTGCTCGGTGCGATCGCCGCGACCACCAGCCGGGTCCGGATCCAGACAGGCGTCTCGGTCCTGTCGATCCACGACCCGCTGCGCGTCGCCGAGGACTACGCCACGATCGATCAGCTCTCCCGCGGCCGACTCGAACTCGTCATCGGCAAGGGCAACGAGCTGCGTCAGCTGCCGATGTTCGGCATCGAGAACGGCGACCAGTGGGATGCGCTGGCGGAGAAGTACGAGCTGCTCCACCGGCTGTGGCGCGAGGAGAACGTCACCTGGCAGGGTCGCTTTCGCGGACCGCTGAACGAGGTCACCAGCCTGCCACGCCCCTTCGCCGGCGCCCCTCGCGTGTGGCACGGATCAGCGACCACGCTGGCCTCGGCGAGCCTCGCGGCGAAGTGGGGCGACCCGCTCTTCTCCGCCAACGCCATCCAGCCCCGCGACAACTACACCGCACTCATCGACCACTACCGCAAGGAGTACGCCCGACACGGGCACGATCCCCGGTTCGCCTATGTCGGCGCGGGTGCGGGCTTCCTCTACCTGGCCGACACGACCCAGGAGGCGCGGGAGGCCTTCGGGCCGGCGTACGAGCAGATCGTGGCCTACTTCAACCGGCCCGGGAACCACACGCCCGGCAACGAGATGACGTTCGCGACCATCGATGACGCCATCGAGCGTGGCCCTGTCCTGGTCGGGTCGCCGCAGCAGATCGCCGAGAAGATCCTCTGGTTCCACGAGGGGTTCGGACACGATCTGCAGTCCTTCAGCCTCCCGACGTTCATCCCGCATGAGCAGCAGCTCACCATGCTCGAACGGTTCGCCAGTGAGGTCATACCGGTGGTCCGCAAGACTGCCCCGACGACGCTGTGGAGCGATGAGGACCCCTACGGCGGGCGCCCCGCCGCCCATGGCCGAACGGTCGCCGACGCCGCCACCAAGATCGAACGGGCGCAGCGCTGATCGCACGAGAGCTCGACCGCGCCTCGCACGCCGACGCCCGCGTGGGCGCGCTCGACCCCCACCCACCCGCACTCGGAATCCCACCCGTCCCAACCCGTTGACGCGTCCTTACCTACGAGTAAGTTGTCGCCCCATGGGCGTACGCAGCGACCTCAAGCGAGCACGTCGACGTACCGACCTCGCCTCCCGAGGCGAGGTCGAAGTCATCAGGGACGAGGCCGGCGTCGTACGGGAGGTGCGCCGGGAGCATCTCGCCGCGCCGCTCGCCACCGGCTCCCTCGCCGACCTCCCCCACACCAACGCGGCCGAGGATCCCGGCGCCACGGCGTTTCGGCGCCCCGACGGCCCGGTGACCGCCGCGGCCTTCGCCGCCCAGGTGACCGCCGTGGCGAAGGGGTTGATCGCCGCCGGTCTCGAACCCGGCGGCCGGGTGGCCGTGATGTCCCGCACCCGCTACGAGTGGACGGTCCTCGACTTCGCCATCTGGTCGGCGGGCGGGGTGACCGTCCCGGTCTACCCCACCTCCTCCGCCGAGCAGGTGGAGTGGATCGTCCGGGACTCCGGCGCCCGCCATGTCGTCACCGAGACCCCGGAGAACACCGCCACCGTCACCACCGGCACCGCCCGGCACCCCCGACCCCCGCGCATCTGGGAACTGACGGAGACATCGGCCGCTGCCGCGGCGGGCGGCGCGGTCGCCGAACTCACCGCCCTCGGCGCGGACATCCCCGACGAGGACGTCGCCAAGCGCCGTGGCACCCTCACCCCCGACTCGACCGCCACGGTCTGCTACACCTCCGGCACCACCGGCCGCCCCAAGGGCTGCGTCCTCACCCACGCCAACCTGCACGCCGAGGCCGCCAACACGGTCGAGCTGCTGTACCCGGTCTTCCAGGCGGTCACCGGGCAGGCCGCCTCGACCCTGCTGTTCCTCCCGCTCGCCCACATCCTGGGCCGTACGCTGCAGATCGCCTGTCTGATGGGCCGGATCGAGATGGGCCACTTCCCGAGCGTCAAGCCGGACGAACTCCGGCCCGCCCTACGGGAGTTCCGGCCGACGTTCCTGGTCGGGGTGCCGTACCTCTTCGAGAAGATCCACGACACCGGGCGGGCGACGGCCGAGAGGATCGGCCGGGCCGCCTCCTTCGACCGGGCGGAACGGATCGGCGTGCGCTTCGCCGAGGCCTACCTGAACAGGTTCCTCGGCACCGGAAAGGGCCCCGGCCCCGGCCTGTACGCCGCCTGGGCCCTGTACGACCTGCTGGTCTACCGCCGTATCCGCAAGGAACTCGGCGGCCGGATGCGGTACGCCATCAGCGGCGGCTCCCCGCTCGACCGGAACCTCAACCTGTTCTTCCACGCGGCCGGGATCGTCGTCTACGAGGGCTACGGCCTGACCGAGACCAGCGCGGCCGCCACCATCGTGCCGCCACTGGCGCCCCGCCCCGGCACGGTCGGACAGCCGATCCCCGGGACGGCCGTCCGGATCGCCGACGACGGCGAGGTACTGATCAAGGGGCCGGTGGTCTTCGGGTCGTACTGGAACAACCCGGCCGCGACCGCCGAAGTGCTCCCGGACGACGGCTGGTTCGCGACCGGCGACCTCGGCGCGCTCGACGCGGACGGCTATCTCACCATCACCGGCCGCAAGAAGGACCTGCTGGTCACCTCCGGCGGCAAGAACGTCTCCCCGGCCGTCCTGGAGGACCGGCTGCGCAGCCGCGCGCCCGTCGGCCAGTGCCTGGTCGTCGGTGACAACCGGCCCTTCGTCGCCGCGCTGATCACTCTGGACCCCGAAGCCCTCGCGCACTGGCTGTCCGTACGGAAGCTGCCGCCGGACACCCCGCTCGCCGAGCTGGTGCGTGACGACCGGCTGCGGGCCGAGGTGCAGAAGGCGGTCGACCACGCCAACGCGGCCGTCTCCCGCGCCGAGTCGATCCGTGCCTTCGCCCTGGTCGAGGGCGACTTCACCGAGGACAACGGCCTGCTCACCCCGTCCCTCAAGGTGAAGCGGCACGCGGTGACCGCCCGCTACGCCGACGAGATCGAGGCGCTGTACCGAAAGTGAGCCGCGGGGCGTGAAAAAGGCGACGGGCCACCGGAAGAACCGGTGGCCCGCCGCCCGCGGAACGTCTGCCGGACTACTGGTTGGCGGTGCCGTTGGCGGACAGGGCCGCGATGTCGTCCAGGATGTGCGACAGCGGCTCGTCGCCCTTGGCCTGGGTGGAGTTCTCGACGCACTGCTGGTTCTGCGGGGAGGACAGGACGTTGATGTCCTGGACGTTGATCGGGACAGCGCCGGCGAGGCCCTGCAGGTTCAGCTTGGCGGGCAGGCCGACGCACGGCTTGTTGAGCGACCCCTGGACCAACGAGAGCTGCGGGCTCTGGTCGCCGAACGTGGCCGAGTTGCCGAACTCCGACTTGGCGCCGTTTCCGCTGGCCGAGGTGGTGCCGTTGTCGTTGCCAGTGGCCAGGGCCTGGGGAGCGGCCGTGGCCGCGAGTCCTGCGACGGTGGCGGCAACGGCCGCGGTTGCCCACAGCTTCTTCATGTTCGTTCCCTTTCGAAAGGCGGACTCCGGGGAGGAGCTGCGTGATCGTCAACGGCCGAAACCGCGCCCGGGTTGCGTGCTTTGCTCCCATTGGAGCAGCGCAGTCCGATTAGGCGACGAGCGCCCCGACGGGTGCGGGTGTCCCGGAAACGACGCAGGCCGGTGGGGAGCCGAGAAGTCGGCGGCCCGCCGGCCGAGAGCACCCCGACAGGGGTCCGGAAGGCGTCGGGACTACTTGTTGGCGGTGCCGTTGGCGGACAGGGCCGCGATGTCGTCCAGGATGTGCGACAGCGGCTCGTCGCCCTTGGCCTGGGTGGAGTTCTCGACACACTGCTGGTTCTGCGGCGCGGACAGGACGTTGATGTCCTGGACGTTGATCGGGACAGCGCCGAGGAGGCCTTGCACGTTCCCCTTGACAGGCAGGCCGATGCACGGCTTGTTGAAGGAGCCCTGGATCAGCGCCAGCTGGGGGCTCATGCTGCCGTAGGTGGCGGAGTTGCCGAACGCCTGTGAGGCGCCGTTGCCGCTCGCCGAGGTGGTGCCGCGGTCGTTGCCGGTGGCCAGGGCGGGCGAGGCGGCCGCAGCGGTGGCGCCGACAACGGAGGCTGCGACAGCGGTGGCGGCCAGAACCTTCTTGATCACTTGTCAATTCCCTTCTGAGGACACCCCGTCGACCGGAGCTCTCTGGTCAACTGCATGCGATCCCATTGGTTGCTCCCCTTCACCCCGATGGCCCATGGTCCGGCAATCCCCGACCCCGCCGCCGGGCCGGTTCTCGCGGGAATTCCGGAGGGGGCACCGGTCCGATCGGGTGACGTACCGCGTGCCTGCCGCAACCATTCCGGGCGCGGGCGGTTGATGCCGGGCAGGAACGTCCGTCTTGGCGTAAAGCCGGGAAAGGAATTAGCGAAATGCTGAAGAAGGCAATGGCCGCGGTGGCGGTCGCCGCGTCCGTCGTAGGTGTGTCGGCGGCGGCAGCCCCCCAGGCGCTTGCCACCGGCAACGACCACGGCACCACCTCGGCGAGCGGCAACGGCGCCAAGTCGGAGTTCGGCAACCAGGTGACCAAGGGCAAGATGAGCCCGCAGGCCACGCTGGTCCAGAGCTCCCTGAACAAGCTGTGCGTCGGTCTGCCTGTCAAGGGGAACGTGCAGGCCATCCTCGGCGCTGTCCCGATCGACGTCCAGGACATCAACGTCCTGTCCGCGCCGCAGAACCAGCAGTGCGCCGAGAACTCCACCCAGGCCAAGGGCGACGAGCCGCTGTCGCACGTCCTGGACGACATCGCGGCCCTCTCCGCCAACGGCGTCGCCAACCAGTGACCCCGGCTTCGTGAAATCCGCTCGGGCGGCGTGCGTTCACACGCCGCCCGAGCGGATTTCGCTGCTATCGGCCATTTCCTGAGGTGAAGGCGTTCGAGTGAATTACCCGACGGCGCGCGTTCCGTAGTTTCTTCGGCTGCCTATTTCTCGTTCTACAGTCTGCCGGTCATGGTGCGAGCCGTTCATGCTGTGCTCGCTCGGTTTCGGCCGTCATATGGGCATGACCGCAGAGAAGGGAAAGTTCATGAAGAAGACCGCTGCTGTCGCCGCCGGTGCAATCCTGGCCCTGGGCGCTGCCGTTCCGGCCTTCGCGGACTCGGATGCCGGGGCTGCTGCCGTCAGTTCTCCGGGCGCTCTCTCCGGCAACGTGATCCAGGTTCCGGTCCACGTTCCGGTCAACGTCTGCGGCAACACCATCGACGTCATCGCTCTGCTGAACCCCGCGTTCGGCAACGCCTGCGCCAACGACTGACGACGTCAGCACAGCGCACCAGCCGTCCGGCTGTGTCACGGCCGGCCTCGGACCGTCGATCCTTCGCATCCGCGCTCCGAGGCCGGTTTTTCCACTTCTGAGCAGGAAGACAACGAGATTGCGACAGACCCTCAGCAGGGGAATGGTCGTGGCCGCCGCCGCGGCCGGCATGCTGTCCCTGTACGCCAGTCCCGCGCTCGCCGACACGGACGCGACCGGGACCGCGGGCGGTTCACCGGGTGTCGTGTCCGGCAACAACGTCCAGGCCCCGGTGAACGTGCCGGTCAACGTGTGCGGCAACTCGATCGACGTGGCCGCCGCGTTGAACTCGGCCTTCGGCAACTCCTGTGCGAGCGCGTCGGATTCCGACGAGCACACCGACAACCGCGCACCCGAGACGTCCTACGGCGACTCGGGCACCGACACCTCCGGCTACGGCAGTACGGTCTGCGACTCGGGCTACGGCGCCGAGGGCTCGCCCGGCAGCACCCCGCCCCCCTACGGCGGAGAGACCTCGCCCCCCTGCGGCGAGACTCCGCCCCCGCCGAGCCCGACACCTCCGTCGCCGAGTCCGACACCCCCGCCGCCGAGCCGGACGCCCGCGTCACCGAGTCCGACACCTCCGCCACCGAGTCCGACACCTACGCCACCGAGTCCGACACCCACGCCCGGTGCCGGACACCACCAGGGATCACCGCCCACCCTGCCGCACACCGGCAGTGACCGTGGGGCCATGCTCGCGGCCTCGGCCGCCAGCGCCGCACTGATCGCGGCCGGGACGATGCTGTACCGACGAGGCCGAGCCGCGTCTCGCCGGTCCTAGCCCGCCGGGTGCCGGACGCCTCCTTCAGGCTCCGGCACCCGCGTCCGTCAGCTCCGTACCGGGTCCGGTGCCTGTTCCCGGCGGTCCGTGTCGAGGCCCCAGCCGGCCGGGCCCGAGCGCAGCCGCCGCCGTACCCCGCGCACCAGCGTGCCCGCGGTGAAGCCGGCGCCGTGCACGAAGCGCATCGCCGGGCCGAAGCCCGCGGCCGTGATCAGACCGGCCAGGAACAGCCCGGGGTACGACGACTCGAAGTCCCGGCCGACCTCCGGCGCCCCGTCGGCCCCGGTCACCAGCGTCGTACGCAGGTCGTCCGCCAGGAGCCCGAGCCGGTCCCGGGTCGCCCTGAACCCCGTGGCCGCGATGACGTGTTCGGTCTCCAGGGTGCCCACGCCGCCGCGCGTCTCGGTGTCCAGACGCACCCCGGCAGCGGTGGCCCGGGCCGCCGTCACCTCGCGGCCGAGCAGTACCTCCACCCCGGACTCCACCCGCTCCCGCACCCACCAGGCGCCGGCCGGGCCGAGGGCCGTGGCCGCGATCCGCGCCCGGGTCGGCTCCGCGAGCCGCCGGTACAGGCCGGGGCGCTCGGAGTAGAACCAGTTGCGCCAGCCGGGGCCGAGGCCGCTGTGCGGGGCGCGCGCCGACTGCCACCAGGGGCGCTCCCAGGGCGGCGGCACCTCGTTCCAGTACAGCTCTTCCGCGCGCACCAGCACCCGTACCCTGCTGCCCTGTTCGGCGAGGAGCGCGGCGGTCTCCAGGGCCGCCTGGCCGCCGCCGATCACCGTGACGTCCCGGCCCCGGAAGCGGTCGAGGTCGGCATGGTGGCTGCTGTGCGAGACCAGGTCGGGGGAGAGGCCGCGCAGCGCGGAGGGGATCTCGACGAACGGCAGCACGCCGACCGCGAGGGCGACGGTCCGGCCGTGCAGGGTCTCGCCGTCCTCCGTCGTCGCGTCGAATCCGCCGGTATGGGGCGCGATCCGGGTGACGGTGCGTTCGTCGACGGGCGGGGCGGCGTTGCGGGCGAACCACAGGCCGTACTCGGTGAACATGTCCAGCGGGATCGGCCGCCCGTGCCGGGCCTCCACCCCCCGGCCCGCGCAGTACACGTCCAGCCGCCAACGCGCCTCGGGGTCCGACAGGTTGGAGGCCCACGGTTCGGACTTGAGGAACATCCCGCGGGGCATGTGGTCGCGCCAGGACGCCATCGGGCGGCCGAAGACACGCACGTTCAGCCCCGCCGCCGCGGCGTGGGACGCGATGGACAGGCCGTACGGGCCCGCGCCCACCACCAACAGGTCGTACATCAGCAGCTGCTCGCTTTCTCGTCGTCGGACCGGTCGGGCAGACCGGCGAGGCCGGCGGCACCGGACACTCCGGAGAGTTCCTCGTCCAGGGCGGCCGGGCGGCGTTCCCCGGCCGGTTCCCCGGCCTGGCGGACCACGACGGAGACCGGCCGCGGGACCGGGGCCGTGCCGCGGCGCAGCCGGCCGAGGAGCCGGCCCGCCACATGCCGGCACCACAGCGCCCACATCGCCAGGCCCGGCCCCCGGTCGTCCGGCGCGCTCCAGGCGAGCTCACGCCCGCGTGGGGCCGGCCGCAGCGCGCTCAGCGGCGCGTAGTTCTCCACCACGAACGCCCGCCCGGCCAGCGGAGCCCCGGCGGTCAGCGGGCGGTGGGTCAGATCCAGGTGCAGGGCGCGTACGACGTCCAGGCCCGCGCTGTCGGCGAAGAGCCGGAACTGGGCGCCCGGACGGGGGTTGAAGTCGAGGAGGTGGTAGCGGCCGGTGCTGCCGCAGCGCCGGAAGTCCAGGTCGAAGATGCCCCGGAAGCCCAGTTCGCCGGTGAGCCGCTCGGCCAGTCCCTGGACCTGCGGGTTGGGCGTCCACAGGCCGACCGCGGTCAGGCCCGCGCCGCGCGGCCAGGCCCGCTGCTTGCGGCCGGGGCCGCCCGCGCGTACCGCCCCGGTGCGGTCGGCGTAGCCGTGGAAGAACCAGTCGCGGTCCGGGCCCGGCGGCAGGAACTCCTGGAGCAGCAGCCTGCTGCCCGCCTCGTCGGCGCGCAGGAACAGCTCCCGCGCCTCCCGGGCCGAGCGCACCACGACCGTGCTGCGCAGCCCGGACCCGGCCGGCACCAGCCAGGGCCGGCTCCACTTGGCGACCACCGGAAGCCCGAGCCGCCAGACGGCGGCGGCGGCCTGCTCGGCGCTGTCCGGGACGAGGGTCTGCGGGTGCGGGATCCCGGCAGCCGCGCACACCTGGGCCAACTCGGCCTTGTCGGCGACCCGTTCGGGAAGCAGGGCGGGCTGATGCGGCAGCAGATAGGAGGGCGCGAGGTCCTCGCGGAGCCGGCCGACCGCGATCGCGCTCGCGTCGTCCATCGGGATCAGCACCGCCGGACGGGCGACCCGCGCCGCCACCCGGCGCAGCACGGCCACGATCTCCGCGGCGGACGCACCCGGCGCCGGCGGCGGATGCAGCTGCCGTACGAAACGCGACCTGCCGACCGGGCTGCCGGTGGAATCGGCGACCAGGTGGACGTCCACGCCGGCTCTGCCGAGCGAGCGCACGGCCCCGAGGGTGCCGTGGTGAAAGGGATTCCGGTCGATCCGCAGCAGAACCGCGGGAACCCGGATGTCTAGCAGCGACACGGACCTTTTCCTTTGCCTCGGTTCACCCGTGCGGGCGTTCGGCGCACCCGAAAGCCGCAGCCGCACTGGCGGTATTCATATTGATATGACTGAGTGTCAGTAAGTGGTACTTCCTCAGCGAACGTGCGAACGGACGAGAAGAACGGACGAGAACTGGTGGAGAAAGGAGCAGGCATGGCTCCACAGCAGCGAAAGCGGCCGAGGTCCCGGTCGCACCGGCGGGCTGTGGTCGCGGCGGTGGCGGCGGTCGTCGTCGCCTCGGCGACCCTGGCGACCGGTCCGGGATTCGCCGCGGGTGCGGAGGTGGCGCTGGTCACGGACCCGACTCCGGCTCCGGTTCCGACACCCACGACGTCCGTCCCGGCGTCGGCGGCACCCCTGCCGGTCCCGGCCAGTCCCGCGGCGGTCGTACCGACACCGGTCGGCCCCACGCCCGCGCCCGCCAGGGCGGCGCCGCCGGCCTTCGGGGCCTTCCTGGACTCCGGGCCGCTGGGCGTGGCCCGCATGGCCCAGCTGAGCGGCTGGCTCGGCGGCACCGAGCTGAAGGTCGCGCACACGTATCTGCCCGGCGACCGCTGGGCCGACATCGAGGGCGCACCCGGCTTCCTGGACGTCTGGGCGCACTGGCGGCGGGAGAAGGACGACCGGATGCTCGTCCTCAACGTGCCCATGCAGGAGCGCAACGAGGACCACGTCGGGGACGCCGAGGTCCGGTCGCTGCTGGCGCAGGGCGCCGCCGGGCTGTTCGATCACCACTTCCGGGCCCTGGCCGAGCGGCTGGTGGAGCTGGAGGTGCCGGACACGGTCGTCGTGCTCGGCTGGGAGATGAACGGCACCACCTACACCCATCGTTGCGGGCCCGACCCGGAGGCCTGGAAGAAATACTGGAAGAGGATCGTCGCCACCATGCGTGCGGTGCCGGGCCAGAAATTCCGGTTCGACTTCACGCCGAGCCGCGGCCGCGACGCCGTCCCGTGGACGGAGTGCTACCCCGGGGACGACACGGTCGACATCGTCGGAATGGATTCCTACGACCAACCGACCGGTCTTTCCTTCGACGAACAGGTGCGGGAGCCTTACGGACTCCAGCAGCACGTCGATTTCGCGAAGGCCCACAGGAAACCCGTCTCCTACCCGGAATGGGGCCTTTTCCGAAACGGTGACAACGCCGAATACATGCGCCGGATGCTCACCTGGATGGACGAGCACAAGCCGCTGTACAACACGCTGACCGACTACTGCCCGCACGGTGTCTGGCAGTGTTCGGACAACCCGCGCTCGTCGCGGGTCTACCGCTCGGCCCTCTCCGGCCGGACCGAGACCGCGACCCCGACGCCGGCTCCCACCCCGGACGTCTCGACCCCGAAGCCGACCCCGACCCCGACTCCCAGCACCCCGCCCCCGGCCGGCTGCGCGCCGATGGACCTGGGCGACTGGGTCGAGTACTGGCTCGGCGGGAAACTCTGCGTCCGCCTCGACTGGTGGTCGCGCACCCGGACCTAGTGCCCCGGCAGGCAACGTTCGCCCGTCAAGGAGCGGCGTCCGGTGCGTGCTCTCGGCGTGCCGGGTGCAAGCCCTCGTACTGGACGTACTTGGGTTTGTGCCCGGTGCGGCGAGTGGGGGCACCTCCCACGCCTTTCGGGCAGTGGGGGAGCGTGCCGGGCGTCGCGCCGGGGCGAACGTTGCCTGTTGGGGAACTAGTCCTGCCGCCGTTCCTTCCATCGGTGCCGCACCTCCTTGACCCGCTGCCGGGCGGCGGCGTCGCACAGCGCCGCCGTCAGCAGCGGTGCGGTGCGGCGCCGGGCCAGCAGCAGCCGCTGGTTGGCGACCGGCTGGGGCCGCCAGTGGTGCTTGTACGGCTCGTTCCCGCGCAGCAGGCTCAGCGCGCCCCGCTCGCCGGCGCCGGTATGCTGGGTGCAGGCGTCCAGGAGCATCACCGCCACGTCCGCCTTGCGCTCGCGCAGCTGCGGATGCGCCCCGTACAGATAGCCGCCGGCCAGGCTCGGCGACAGCAGGGTCAGATCGACCGCGACCACCTCGTCGTCCAGCCGGAACTCGGTGACCACCGCGTCCCCGGAACGCACCATCGGCCCCACCGAGCGCACCAGATGCTCCCGGAACCGCGACTGGAGGTGCTCCGTCGTCACCTTCCGCCCCTGCCACTGGAGCCGGTGCAACTCGAGGAGCCGCCCGAGCGCGGTGTCGACGCCCTCCGGCGCCACGACGTCCCGGCGCACCCCGAGCGAGCCCAGCTTGCGCAGCTTGGCGCGCACCCGCTGGGCCTGTTTCGTGGGCAGCCGGGCCATCAGCTCGTCCATGGCCACGGCGGGCAGCTCCAGGCACAGCGAGTCGGGCACCTTCCGGCACGGCCCGTGCCAGCGGTCGTACACCCGCTCCACCGCACCGCCCGGACGCACCTCACGGAAGTCGATCAGTGCCGTCCGGGCCGCCTGGGCGAGTTCCTGGGTGAGCGCGGCCGCCGCCCGGCCGTCGTCGGCGTCGGCGAGCAGCACGTCCGTGTAGTCCGAGATCGCCCCGCCCAGCGGTACCAGCGTGGGCAGCGGCCGGCGCACCAGCATCAGCGGGGCCGCGCCGACCAGTTCACCGCCGTGACGCACCAGGACCAGGCGGAGCCGGCCCGGGACGCCGTACGAGCGCCACCAGGAGTGCAGCCAGGCGTGGCTCTGGAACGGGGTGGCCGTGCCGCACCGCCGGTACAGACGGCCCCAGGCGGGGGCCAGCCCGGCGAAGGCGCCTTCGTCGGTGACGAGTTCGGTGGTGTGCGCGGCGAGCGTCGGGTAGGCCGTCGCCGTCACAGCTGTCCGTGCACGTCGGCGGCGACGGCAGGTCCCGGCACGGAGGCCTGCAGGGCGTTGTCGTCCTCGTGGCGCCGGGGCCGCACCAGCAGCACCAGCCCGGCCAGCAGCCCGCCCGCGCTGGCGCCCACCAGGCCGGTCACCTTCGGGGAGGCGGAGGTGGGCGCGGTCGGCTTCAGTGCCCGGGAGAACTGGAGGAGTTCGACGTGCGTGTCGCCCTTGGTGTCGTTGGCGTGCTGGGTGAGCGAGCGGGCCACCGCGTTCGCCATGTCGGCGGCCTGGAGGGCGTGCGGCGAGGTGGCCGAGACGGCGACCATCGGCGCGTCCGGCGAGGTCTCCGTCTGCACGCTGTCCCGCAGCGTGTTCACCGGCACCCCGGCCCACACCTGGGCGTCCCCGAGCACCGCGAGCTGGGTGGCGACCCGGCCGTAGGCCTGCGCGAAGCCCTGCGCGGTGGCGGTGTCGGACCGGTCGGCGGGGACGGCGATGACGTAGCTCGTCGCGGTGTAGCTGGGCGGCGTGAGCACGCCGTAGGCGCCGCCCAGCAGAGCGCCGGCCGCGACCCCGGCCGCCAGCAGCGACCAGGGCGGGACCGCGCGGGCGCGGGCGAAGGGGCGGGCTGCCCTGGTGGTGTTCTCGGTCATGGCGTACTGACTCCCTGAGGGGTGGTGGCGAGTGCGGCGGCGTAGACGTCCATGAGCTGGGCGGCGCTGCGGGTGATGCAGTAGTGACGGGCGGCCTCCGGCGCGGTGCGCGGGCCGGGCCCGGCGGCGCGGGCGGCGGCCAGTGCCTCGGCGTAGGCACGGGCCCCGCCCTCGACACGGCGGGCGCCGGGGGCGGCGGCGGGCGGCAGGTCCTCGACGGCGGGGCAGGAGCTGTAGAGGACGGGCAGCCCGGCGGCCAGCGCCTCGATCACCGCGAGCCCGAAGGCCTCCTCGGCGGAGGGCGAGGCCAGTACGTCCATGGCGGAGGCGAGGGACGGGAGGTCGGGGTCGGCCGAACTGTCGGAGACATACGGCCGTTCACCGGCGAACAGGACCCGGCCGGCGACCCCGGCCTCCTCGGCGGCACGGCGCAGCGCCCCCTCCTCCGCGCCTCCGCCGACCAGCAACAGGCGGCAGTCCTGCGGGAGGTGGGCGAGCGCCCCGATCAGGACGTCGAACCGCTTGCCGGGCGCCAGCCGCCCGACGCCGCCCACCACGAAGGCGTCCTGCGGGATCCCGAGACGGGCCCGGGTGCGCTGCCGCCGGTCCGCGTCGAAGCGGAACCGTTCCAGGTCGATGCCGTTCGGTACGACCTCGATCCGCGGCCCCGGCACGCCCCACCCGCGCAGCCGCTGGGCGACGGTGGGGGAGACGGCGACCGTGGACCGGCCGAGCCGTTCGCCCGCGAGGTACAACGCCCGTACCCCCGCGGTCAGCCGGCGCCCCTCCAGCTGTGCGTCGCCGAGCGAGTGCTCGGTGGCGACGACGGCCCGCACGCCCGCGAGGCGCGCCGCGATCCGGCCGTAGAGACAGGCCCGGTAGAGGTGGGTGTGGACGAGGTCGTAGCGGCCCCGGCGGATGAGCCGGACCAGGCGGGGCAGCGCGGCCAGGTCCCGGTTCCCGGCCATCCCGAGATGGACCACCCGCACCCCGTCGGCGGCCAGCCCGCGCGCGACCGGCCCGGGGTTGGTGAGCGTGACGACGTCGCAGGAGACGGGCAGGTGGCGCAGCAGCAGCCGCAGTTGCTGCTCCGCCCCGCCGACCCCCAACCCCGTGATGACATGCAGGGCCCTCATTCAGAGCCCCTTGACGGGACGGCGGCGCAGCCGGTGCAGCCGGTACTTCAGGAAGAGGCGCAGGGCGCGGTCGTTCTGGCCGATGTGCACCCGGGGCAGGGTGTGGACGCCGCTCAGGTCACCGGGGTCGATGGCGCAGCCGTAGCGGTATCCGGCGTCCCGTACGGCGTCGACGACACGCTGGTCGACGGTCCCGTAGGGGTAGCAGAAGCCGCCCACGGGGGCCTGGATCAGCTCCTCCAGGAGGGCCCGGCTGTCGGCGGTCTCGGCCCTGAGGGTGTCCGCGTCGGCCTTCGTCAGGTCGACATGGGTGAGCCCGTGCGAGCCGATCTCCACGCCGGCCGCCGCCGCCCGCCGCACCCCGTCGGCGCTGAGCAGCGGCTTGCGCGGGCCGAGCGAGTCCCAGCGGTTGTCGCTGCCGAGCCGCCCGGGCAGCACGAACAGGGTGGCGCCGCAGCCCCAGCGGTCGAGCAGCGGCAGGGCGTGGTCGAGGAAGTCGGCGTAGCCGTCGTCGAAGGTCAGCCCGACCAGCCGCCGCCCCTCGCCCCGGGCCCGGGCGGCGAGCAGTTCGGCGACCGACACCCCGCGCAGCCCCCGCCGGCGCAGCCAGCCCAGCTGTGCGGCCAGCCGGTCGGGGGTGACGGTGACGTGGTACGGATCGTCCGAGCGGTCGCCCACGGAGTGGTACATGGCGACCCAGGGGACCGGGCCCGCCAGGTGTCTGATCTTCTCGGCGGACTCAATGGAAGACGGCATGCGCGAGCCTTCGGGTGACGGTGCCAACGGAACGGAGTGCGGGTGCGAAGCCCTGGGCGTCCAGCGCCCAGCCGAGCAGGACGAAGATCGCGGTCACGGCGGTGGTGCCGGCCGCCAGACCGGTGAGCGGGTCCGCGGGCCGTCCGGCGACGAAGGTGCCGACGACCGTGGCGACCACGGCGGCCCGCACCGGCCGGCTCAGCTCGGCCAGCACCCGCCGGGTACGGATCGGGACGCTGCGCGGGCCCATGCCGGACAGCAGGAGCACGGCGGTGACGGTGATGCCGGTGGCGTTGGCGGCGGCGATGCCGGTGACGCCGTACCGGCCCACCGCCATGGCGCCGAGCCAGGAGGTCACGACGATCCCGGCGGCCATGGCGCCGACCGGGTACCAGGTGGCGCGGCCCGCCGAGAAGTAGGAGCGGACCAGCACCCCGACCATGGTCTGCCCGAGCAGCCCGAGCGCGTAGACGCGCATCACCCCGGCGGTGGCGGCGGTGTCCGCCGCGGTGAACGCCCCGCGCTGGAACAGGAGGTGGACGAGTTGCGGCGCACACGCCACGACCACGGCGGTGCCGAGCAGGACGACGCTCGCGGCCACCGACAGATCCCGCTCCACCCGGCGCCGGGCCCGCTCGATGTCGCCCTCGGCCAGCGCCCGGGCCACCACCGGGAAGGTGACCGTGCACAGCATCATCGACATCGTCATCGGGATCTGCGCGACCTTCTGCGCGTAGTTGAGGTGCGAGATCGCCCCGGAGTGCAGATGCGAGGCGAGGAACCGCTCGATCAGCACCTGCGACTGCCGGCACAGCGCGAACAGCAGCACGGTGGCCATCAGGACGACGTTGAGCGGCTCCGCCTCGGCGACCGGATCACCGACGGCGGCCTTCACCTTGCGCCGCAACTGCCCGAGCAGCGAGGGAAGCTGCACGGCGACCATCAGAAGGCCCCCAGCCGCCACCCCGAACGCGGCCGACCGCACGCCCCAGCCACCGCCGAAGGCGAACATCGCTGTGATGATGCCGGCGTTGTAGGCGACGTAGATCGCGGCCGGCGCGAGGAACCGCCGGTGCGCGCGGAGGGCGGCGCTGCAGTACCCGGCCAGCCCGAAGGTCAGCACACAGGTCGCGGTCAGCCGGGTGCAGTCGACGGCGAGCCCGGGATCGCGCAGACCGGGCGCGAGCACCTCGACGAGCTGCGGGGCGCCCCCGATGAGAAGGGCGCCGACGGCGGCGAAGGCGAGGGCCAGCTTGGGCAGGGTCCCGGCGACCAGCGCTCGCACGGGGTCGCCGGGAGCCCCCTGCGCACGCCGGGCGAGGGCCAGGCTGAAGGCGGGGATCAGCGCGAAGGCGAGCCCGTCCTCGATGAGCAGTGTCGCGGCGAACTCGGGAACGGTCCAGGCGACGAGAAAGGCGTCGGTGTCCTGCCCGGCGCCGAAGAGCCGGGCGAGCGACTGGTCCCGGACGAGCCCGAGGAGCGAGCCGACGACGGAGAGGGAGGCGGTGACAAGAGCGGCCTTGGCGAGCACGCCACGGGAGGGCGGCGCCCCGTCAGGGGCGCGGGGCTGTGGCGTCTGCGGCTCCGCCGCAGGGGCTCGCTCGGCCCCCGCCGACCCGCTGTCGACACGCGACCCGGGCACACCCGAGGTCCTGGAAGGCGTAACCGTCATGGCGAACGCTCCGCCCCCACCAGCGCCCACCAGGCCACCGCCCCGAACACCACCGCCGTCAGCACGGTCGAGGGCCCCCCGATGTCCGCGTACGCGAAGTCCACGAGCTGCCAGATCAGCAACCCGCACCCCACCAGCGCGCAGTCGAGGCCGGCACCGCCGCGGACCCGCCACCAGCCGCGCAGTCCGCACGCCAGCAGCGCCAGCCAGCTGCCGGCCAGCGCCAGCGCCCCGAGCAGCCCCTGCTCGCTCAGCACCAGCAGGTACATGTTGTGCGGCGACAGCAGCGGCTGCTTCCGGAACGCGGCCCCCGCCCCCTCCGTGTCGCTCCCGGAGGACAGCGCCAGCGAGGCATGCCCGTCGCGGTACGCCGGGAAGTTCTTCAACCCGACGCCGGTGACCGGGTGTTCGCGCCACATGCCGGTCGCCGCCGCCCACAGCGTGTAGCGGTCGACCACCGACTGGTCCGGCGCGTCGGTCACCTGCCCGATGCTGCTGAGCCGCTCCTGGAGCAGCGCCGTACCCACCCCGAAGCCCCCCACCAGCACCACGCCCGCGGCGACCGCGACCGCCGCCACCTTCAGCGCCCGCCGCAGCCCGGCCAGCGCCAGCTGCACACCGCAGGTGAGCACCGTCGCGATCCAGGCGCCCCGGCTGAAGGACACGGCCAGCGGCAGCAGCAGGCCGAGCGCGCACCCGGCCGCCGCCACCCGCTGCCGTACCGGTGACCCGCCCAGCGCCAGCCCCAGCGCGCAGACCAGGCCGAACGACACCACGGTCGCCATGCCCATCACGTCCTGCGGCCCGAACGTGCCGACCGCGCGGATCTCCTCGCCCTGGTACGACGCCCCGGTCCCGGTGAGGTACTGGTACACCCCGACCGCGCCCTGCCACCCCGCGAGCCCCACGAACGACCAGGCCAGCAACCGGAAGTCGGCACGGTCCCGGATCAGCAGCAGTACCGCGGCGGGGACCAGGACGAACACCTGGAGATAGCGGCCGAGGCCGGTCAGCCCGGCCCCCGGGGAGGACGCGCCGGCCGCCGCGACGGCCAGGCCCACCACCGGCATGCCCAGCACCACCGCGGCCGTCGCCGACAGCGGCCGCCGCCGTTCCCGTACGGTGCGCACCGCGGCGTACAGCACCACCAGCGCGGACACCGCGTCCGCGGGGCCCGCCCCGCTGTCGCCGCCGGCCGGGGTGAGCGGCAGGGCGAGGACCGCGAGCACGGCGGCCGCGGCGAGGACCGGCGGCAGCCGCAGGGGCCTCGCCGGGGAGAGTGCGAAACTCATCGTCAGCTCCCCGTCGAGCGCACGAGCGCGGCCGCGGTGCGCAGCAGGATGCAGATGTCCTGCCACAGCGACCAGTTGTCGATGTAGGCGTTGTCGAAGCGGGCCCGGTCCTCGATGGAGGTGTCGCCGCGCAGCCCGTGGATCTGGGCGAGTCCGGTGATGCCGGTCCGCATCCGGTGGCGAGCCGCGTAGCCCGGGTAGGCCTGGCTGAACTGACCGACGAAGTACGGCCGTTCGGGCCGCGGGCCGACCAGGCTCATGTCGCCCCACAGCACGTTCCACAGCTGGAGCAGCTCGTCCAGGGACGTCTGGCGCAGGAACCGGCAGAAGGGGCTCATCTCGGCTTCGCCCGCCACGCTCCAGCGCGTCGCGGCCTCGTGCGCGTCGACCGGGCGGTGGGTGCGCAGCTTCAGCAGGGTGAAGGGGCGCCCGTTCCGGCCGATGCGCTCCTGACGGAAGACCACGCCGGGTCCGTCGGTGAGACGCAGTACCGTCGCGCACACCAGGAGCAGCGGACTGACCAGGGCGAGCGCCGACCCGGAGACGACGATGTCGAGGACCCGCTTGCCGAGGCTGCCGCGCCGCCGCGAGCCCATCTCGAGCCGGCGGCAGGAGAACCCGGCGAGCTGGTCGCGCATCTCGTACGCAGGTGAGTCCGCGTCGACCTCCCAGACCACGCAGCCCGACTCGGCCAGCGCCCGCAGCAGCGGGCCCTGTTCGGTGCGGACGGCGGGGTGGACGGTGAGGACGGCCCGGACCCCGTTCTGGATGAGGGCCCGCTCGACCTCCTCGCCGGTGGTCAGCACGGGCAGCCCCTCGGGGCCCTCGGGGTGCTCGGCGACGACACCGACCGGCCGTACGCCGAAGCCCGGGTGGCGCAGCACGGCGGCGGCGACCCGCTGGGCGGTGGCGGCGGGGCCGATGACCAGGGCGGCGCGCGGATGGCGCAGCAGGGCCAGGCGGCGGCGCCAGTGCACCAGACCGCGGCCGGCGCAGGCCGCCGCCGCGTGCAGGGCGCAGCCCAGCAGCAGGGTGCGGGTGGGCAGCGCGCGGTCCGGGTACCAGGCGGCGACGGCGGCGGCGAGGCCCAGCCAGACGACGGCGATCCGGCCGCAGACCGCGGGGAGTTCGTCGAGGATCCCGGCCACCCGCGCGGTGGGCTGCGGGCGCAGCAGTATCGCCCCGGACACCAGGAGACCGACCAGGACGGGCCGGCCCACGGCCTCGTCGAGGGCGACCGCGCCGAGCAGCGCGGCGCACAGGTCGGCGGCCAGCAGCGGCGCCGGGGAGGCGGGCCGCGCGGGCGGCCGCCGCGGCGGGAACCGGAAGCCTCCGGCGGTGCGGGCCGGCAGGACGGAGACGGGCGAGAGTCCGTGGTCCCGTGGCTGCGGGCCGGGGGAGGGGACGGTGCTTTCCGCGGTCACGAGTGGATGGACTCCCTGCACTCAAAGGACATGAGCGGCCGCCCGCCGAGGAGTTCGCGGTACAGCTCCGCGACCGCCTCCGCCGTGCGCCGCACATCGTGCGTGGACTGGACGTGCCGGCGCCCCCGGTCGCCGAGCGACGCGCGCAGCTCCGGGTCGAGCAGCAGCCCGGCGACGGCACCGGCCAGCGCGCCCGGCCGCCCGGGCGGCACCAGGCAGTGCGCGGCGTGCCCGCGCGGCAGGCTCTCGCGGGCGCCGTCGACATCGGTGACCAGCACCGGCCGCCCGCAGGCCATCGCCTCCAGCGGGGCCAGCGCCATGCCCTCCCAGCGCGAGGGCAGTACCACCAGGTCGGCGGCCCGGTACCAGGGGCGGACGTCCGCGACGGCGTCGACGAACTCGACGGAGGCGGGGGCGAGCCGGCGCAGCGCCTCGCCGTCCGGTCCGTCGCCGACCAGCGCCAGCCGGGCGCCCGGCACCCGGCGCAGCACCTCGGGCCAGGCCCGCAGCAGCACGTCCTGGCCCTTCTGCGGGCACAGCCGGCCGACGCAGACGACCAGGGGTGCCCCGGGCCCGGACCGACCCGGGGTGTCCGGGGCGCCCGGGGTGAAGTGCTCGGTGTCGATGCCGTTGGGGACGACGGCGTACCGGGCGCGGATCCCGGCGCGCACGCCGGTCGCGCGCTCCGCCTCGCTGACACACACCACCCGGTGCGCCCAGCGCGCCCCAAATCGCTCCCACCGCAGCGCCAGCGCGGCGGTGACTCCGCCGACCGCCTCGAAGGACCAGGCGTGCGGCTGGAACAGGGTCGGCACGCGGCCGCGCACGGCCAGGCGACCGGCCAGGCCCGCCTTGGCGCTGTGCGCGTGCACCAGCTCCGGCCGCACCTCGTCGAGCAGCCGGCCGAGCCGTCGTACCTCGTCGCGGAGACCGGCGCCCGGGGAGCGGTCGGCGCGCCACCCGCGCACCTCGGCGCCCAGTTCCCGCGCGGCCTCGGCCAGTTCACCACCCGGGCAGGCCACCGTGACCCGCAGACCGGCCGTGAGCTGGGCCTTCGTCAGGTCCAGGACCACCCGGGCCACCCCGCCCTCGACGGGTTGCGCCAGGTGCAGGACCCGTCGCCGAGGGTCGGTTGCTGATCGGTGCATACGCGGTATTCCTCGCTCACGGGGGGCGCTCGGGACTGCGGGCGGAAACGCGCCGCACTACTGCACGTCCACGACGGCGAAGAGCGCGCCCGCCCACGCCGCGTCGCGCTGGGAAACGAGACGGAAGGTCAGCTGGTCACCGGCCTGCGGGAGACCGGTACCGAGATCGAACACATCCGAGTCGTAGCCGAGCGCGTTGTCGTACGCGGGCTCACGCCGGGCGCGTACCGGGCCGGGGTCGTTGATCGTGGAGTTGAGTACGTCGTCGGCCGGGTCGGCGGAGTCGGCGAGCGGGGTGGGGGCACGGCCGGCGACGGTGTACGTGAGCGCGTCACCGGTGCCGCCCCGGTCGCCGTTGTAAGCCACCAGGCCCACCTGGCCGCCGGCGCCACGCGGGACACGTAGCCCGTTCAGCCGTATCTCGGCCGCCCGGTCGAGGGAGTCGAAGCCGTCCCAGAGGGCGAGCGTGCGCAGCGGCTCCGCCGGGTTCTGGTACGCCACCACCAGCGTCCAGCCGCCCCAGGCACCGGGCGCGGACCTGCCCATGGCGATGTTCACCTGGCCCACCGTCCACAGTCCGGGGCCGCTCGACCGGACCAGGTCGGTGATCTCCGCCGAGGCCTGGAAGGCGTCCGCGCCGCCCTCCGTCCGGTGGCCCACGACCGTGTCGGCGAGCAGTTCCTTGTACTGGCCGCCGGGTTCGGCGATCAGCACCCGCCCGTCGTCCTTCGCCGGCTTCTGCTCGCCGGCCAGCAGATTGCCGCCCCAGTACAGCCGCGCGTACGTCACCCGGGAGCCCTCCGGCAGCCGGAGCTCGGCGCGTGAGGAGTTGTAGGTGTGGAGGTCGTCGTCGACGTCGACGTAGAACATGTCGAAGTTCCCGTTCACCGCAGGGACCTGGCCCTCCCGGGCCGCCGAGCAGGGCGGTTCGGCCGGGAGTCCGGGTGTCGTACGGCAGCTGATGGAGGCGTTGGCCGCGCGGGCGAAGCCGCCGCGCTGCACCACGTGGTAGCGCTCGGCGAAGGGGATGCGCGGGGCCTCGGGGGAGGGCGGGGCGGCCGGCGGGGTCGCCCGGGCGGCGCCGGGTGCCCAGATCGCGGCCAGGGCGAGCGCGCTCACCGACGCACGGCGCATCGGCGGGCCCAGGGGATTGCGCATGACCGGCTTCGCCCTTTCGGGAAAGGAGGGAAGAGCGGGAAGAGCGGGAAGAGCTGGAAGAGCGGGAAGAGCGGGAAGAGCTGGAAGAGCTGGAAGAGTGCGATGTGATGCCAATACGGGTAAGTCAGGAGATGCGCAACTCTAGCCGCTTTCTGCCCTATTCGATCGAAACCGGGCAAGTGTGTCGGAATGGTGAAGGAGGGCTTCCGGGAGATCACTCGTTCGGCGGCACAACCCGAGCCGGTGTCGCGCGTTGACACGGCGCTGGGTATCCGCCCGGATGTTTGTTTCGACCCCAAGGAGCACCTCTCCATGTCGCGTATCGCGAAGGGCCTGGTCCTGTCCACCGCCGCCGTCGCGGCCGTCGCCGGCGGCGCCGGTGTGGCCGCCGCCGACAGCGGCGCGAACGGCGCCGCCGCCCACTCCCCGGGCGTGCTGTCTGGCAACGTGATCCAGGTTCCGATCCACGTGCCGGTCAACGTCTGCGGCAACACCATCAACGTGATCGGCCTGCTGAACCCCGCGTTCGGCAACACCTGCCTAGGGTGCCACACCGGCACGGACGGCCCGAACTGCACCAGAACGCCGTCGACTTGACGTTGTCGGCGCTCTACGCGGTCACTGGACTGCTGTTCCTG
>NZ_JBEZKI010000060.1:0-29612 GCF_040651615.1 Streptomyces sp. NPDC048417
AACGTCGCCCGGGCACGGTTCACTTCATGTGCGTCCACACCCCCAACATGCCCCCAAACAGGACCGCGAGACAGACCTAACGGAGCCCTACTAGGGCTGCCGGTTCTCTGCGGGCTCGGGTGGCAGGACCGGTGGGGAACCGCGGGCCGTGTGTGGCTGGTCGCGCCCACGCGGCGGAGCCGCGGATTGACATGGCCCCGCCCCCCTTCGGGGTGCGTCCATCAGGGCGCGATCAAGTGGCACCGTCCTGCAACCCGTACCAGAAGCGGGGCACTATCCCGGTCAGGAAGTCCTCGCCCATTTCCTTGGCGTCCTCCGCTGTCGTGGTCGTGTTGCCCCAGGCCAGGGTGGCTGTCATCTGGCCCTGGTAGTCCGCGTGCAACTCCCGCAGGACGTTCTCGATCAGTCGTCTGTCCAGGGGGACCACCTTGCTCACCGGGCGGACGTAGGCCTGCCAGCGGGTGGTGACCGCGCTGCGCAGCAGTTCGGCCAGTTTCTCCTCGCGGCCGGTGACGGTGATGTAGTCGGGCAGGGAGAGCTTGAGCAGGTCGGCGAGGGCGGCGGACTGGCGTTCGGTGCCTCGCCATTCCTCTTCCTCCTCCATCCCCAGGTAGACGAGGAGTTCGAGACCGACGGTCAGCGCCACGTCCTCCGGTGCCAGCCCGCGGGCGATCCGGTGTTCGCGCAGGGTCCGCGGCCGGTCGATCAGTTCGCCCGGTGAGCACCACAACACGCCCGAGAGCGCGGTGAGTTCGGGGCTGCTGGGGATCACCGCCCCGCGCTCCCAGGCGAGGACGAGATCGGGGGTGGCGTACGGCAGCCCGTACGAGGCCCGCAGATGGTGGGCCACATGTTCGGGGCCCATACCGAGAGCGGCACGGAGTCTGCGGGCGGCTGGGGCGTTGAAGGGGGGACCTGGCTGGTTCGGCAGAGCTGGAGGTCGGCGCACAGCGCACAAGGTAAGGGCGCGCGAGGGCACTGACTACGGTCCGTTCGGCCAGGAACACGGATTGTGGGAACGTACGGATTCGACCGTATGGCCGACCTGTTCATCCCTTGACGGCGCCGCCCAGCGCGAACCCGCCGCCCAGCCGCCGCGCCACCAGGACGTACAGCAGGATCACCGGCGTCGAGTAGATGACGGAGAACGCGGCGAGCTGGCCGTAGGCGACCATGCCGCGGTTGCCGAAGAAGTCGTTGATGCTGACCGAGGCGGGCATCTGGTCCGGCGAGAGCAGCAGCATGAACGGGACGAAGAAGTTGCCCCACATCATCACGAAGGCGAAGACGGTGACGACGGCGAGCCCCGGTCCCATCAGCGGCAGCACGATCCGCACCAGCGACTGGAAGGGATTGGCGCCGTCCGTCCAGGCGGCCTCCTCCAGCTCCTTCGGCACGCCGTCCATGAAGTTCTTCATCAGCCAGATGGCGAAGGGGAGTTGGGAGGCTGCGAAGAACAGGATGGTGCCCTGCATGGTGTCGATGAGGTTGATCTGTACGAACAGCGCGTACACCGGCACCATGATCGCGGTGATCGGCAGGCTCGTCGCGAAGAGTACGGAGAGCAGGAACGGCCGGTTGAGCCGGGAGCGGTAGCGGGAGAGCGGGTAGGCGGCGAGGGCGGCGCAGGCGACGGTGAGCGCGGTGGCGCTGCCGCAGAGGATCAGGCTGTTGAGGAGCGGGGTGTAGGTGATGTCGGGGGTGAGGATCGCGTCGAAGTTGGCGAAGGTGAACCCGTCCGGGATCCGCACCCGGAGATCGGCGTGCGGGTCGACGGCGGAGAGCAGCACCCAGGCGAGCGGCAGCACGAAGGCGGCGGCCACGACGAGGAGTCCCAGGTCGGCGGCGAGGCGGCGGGAGCGCCGGCGATTGCGAGGCATCTTCCGGCTCACACCTCCGTGCGCAGCAGGCGCATGTAGACGACGGAGAAGAGCGAGCCGACCAGGAGAAGGAGCAGGGCGACGGCCGTCCCGTACCCGATCATGCTGTTCTGGAAGGCCTGTTCGTACATGAAGAGGGGCAGGGTCTGACTCCGGTCGCCGGGCCCGCCCCGGGTCATCACCCAGATCAGCCCGAAGACGGAGAGCGTCTGGAGGGTGTTGAGCATCAGGTTCGTCCCGATGGACCGGCGGATCATCGGCAGCGTGATGTGCCACATCCGCCGCCAGCCCCCGGCGCCGTCGACCTCCGCCGACTCCTCGATCTCGTTCGGTATCTCGTCGAGGGCGGCGGAGTAGACGAGCATCGAGAAGGCGGTCCCCCGCCACACGTTGGCGAACGACACGGCCAGGATCGGCAGCGTGAACAGCCAGTTCTGGGACGGGAGATGAAGGAAGTCCAGGATCGCGTTGAGCGTCCCCTCCCGCCGGAAGAAGGCGTACAGCAGAAACCCGGCGACGACCTCCGGCAGCACCCACGCCGTGATCACGATCCCGCCGGTGAGCGTCCGCACCGGCTTCGACGCCCGCCGCATCAGCGCGGCGAGCGCCAGCCCCAGCGTGTTCTGCCCGACGAGCGCGGACACCACGGTGAAGACGAGGGTCAGCCAGACGGCGTTCAGGAAGGCGTCGTCCCCGAACGCCGTACGGAAGTTGGCGAAACCGACGAAGGAGGAGTGCGCCTGGCCGGTGAGCTGGAGGTCGGTGAAGGCGATGTAGGCGCAGTAGACGATGGGCCCGCCGAGGAACAGGAGTATCAGGACCAGGGCGGGGGTGAGCGGGAGAGTGCGGGCGATGCGACGGGTGATCACTGGGTGACCATTTGGTTGTCGGTGACGTCCTTGAGCGTCGAATCGTAGCCACTCGCCGCCTTGTCGACCGACGCATCGCCGGTGGTCACGCTCTCCATGGCCTCCTGGATGGCGGTGGAGACCTTCGGGTAGGCCAGGTAGGCGGGCCGGTAGTGCGTACTGGCGACGAGATCGGTGAAGAACTTGATGCCGGGCTGGGCGGATGTGTACGACGGATCACTCGCGACGTCCTTCCGCACCGAGATCCCCGAGTTGGCGATGTACCACTTCTCCGCGTTCGCCTTGGTCTGCATGGTCTTGATGAAGTCGAAGGCGAGATCCGGGTTGCCGGCCTTGGCGGGGACGGCCCAGGTCCAGCCGCCGGACATGCTCACCTTGCCGGGGGCCTGCCCGTGCTGGGTCGGCATGTAGGCGAGACCGAGCTGCTTGGACCAGTCGGACCACTCACGACCGCTGCCCTTCAGCCAGTTCTGGGGAAGCCAGGACCCGTCGAGGTTGATGCCCAGCTTGCCCTGGGGCATGAGCTCACCCCAGACGGTGTTCCGGTAGTTGGGGTCGAGCGCGTCGGAGACGTCCGGGCCCAGCTTGTCCTTGTACACGGTCTCGACGAAGGACAACGCGTCCTTGAACCCCTGACTCCCGGCGATCCACTTCTTGCTGGTCTTGTCGTACAGGGGGTCGGCGGTCCCGTCGTCGGTGCCGTACAGCAGCATCTCGAAACCCTGCATGCTGGCGGTCTCGCCTGCGGCCTTGCCGGTGTAGACGTTGAGGGGCGTGACCCCGGGCACCTTGGCCTTGATGGTCCGGGCGGCGGCGAGCACGTCGTCCCAGCTCTTGGGCTGCCAGTCGGTGGGCAGCCCGGCCTTCTTGAAGACCCGCTTGTCGAACCAGAGGCCGCGGGTGTCGGTGCCGTCCGGGACGCCGTACGTCTTCCCGTCCTCACCTCTGGCCGCCGACTTCGCGGTGTCGATGAACTGCCCCCAGTCCTTCCACTTGGCGAGGTAGGAGTCGAGGGGTTTCAGGTACCCGCTGGTGATGTCGGAGTTGATGAGGAAGGTGTCCTCGTAGACCAGGTCGGGAGCGGTTCGCGGGGACCGGAGCATCTGCTGGAGCTTGGTGTAGTAATCCGCATCCGAGGCCTTGATGGGAACGAGTTCGACCTTCTTCCCCGGGTACTCCTTCTCGAACTGCTTCTTGATGTCAGCGAGATAGGTGTCCGTCACCTTGATGGAGTTGTCCATGGACTGCTTGAAGGAGACCTTCACGGTGTCGGGACTGCTTCCGGATCCGCTGCCGCACGCGGTGAGGGAAGCGGCGGCGGTGACGAGGGAGAGGGCAAGGATGCTGACGGCGGTGGGGCGCACGGGCACGACCTCCTCGGTGGCCACTGCGCTGTGGCCTGGGGGTTCGTCTCTCTTGCGCTGTGAAGGTAAGTGGAGTGGTCTAGTCAGGTCAATGAGTCTGCGGGGGTTTGCTGGGGGAGGGAGCAGGTGAGGATGCCTGCATGTATTCCGTGGACCGCACAGGCAGGTTGGACGAGCACGTTCGTGAGCGACTGCTGGCGCCGAACTTCTGGCATCTCGCGACCGTCGGGCCGGACGGTGCGCCGCAGGTGTCGCCCATGTGGGTCGACCTCGAGGGCGACCACGTCATGGTCAACACGGCGATCGGCCGCGTGAAGGAGGAGAACCTGCGGCGCAACCCCGGCGTCTCGCTCTCGCACCACGACCCGGAGAACCCCTACGACCGGGTGGAGATCCGGGGCCGGGTGGTGCGGTTCGTGGAGGGGGAGGAGGCGGAGCGGTCCATGGACCGGCTGACCCGGAAGTACATCGGGGAGGACCGGTACCCGTGGCTGCTGCCGGGGGAGCGGCGGGTGATGCTGCTGATCGAGCCGGTGAAGGTACGGCGGGTGGTCGGGGTGGAGCCGTTCCGGCCGGGCGTGCTGGAGGGGGAGAGGGCCGAGTGAGGGGCTGGGCGGCTAGAGGAGGTGGTCGGCTCTGCCGGCCTTGATGTCGCGGATGAGCGTGCGGAGGGCTTCGCGGGTGTCGGTGAGGTACGTGTCCTCCTGACCGGCGACGGCTATGTAGGCGTTGCCTTGGGGGTCGGTGCCCAGGCGGAAGCAGTTGGCGCCCTCGCCACAGAAGGGTTCTTCCCAGGTGATGTCCGGCACGGCGTGCTCCTAGAGGTCGTCGGCGAGGCTGCGGATGAAGTCGCGGGAGGCGTCGGCGCCGAGGGCGACGGCTGCGGCCGCGTCGAGCTGGGCCCGGTACTTGCCGAGCTGTGCCTCCGTGTCGAGGAACTCGGGACCGTGGGTGCTGTCCAGCTCGACGGTGTCGAGGCGGGGTACGGCGGCCTCGGCGTAGACGACGGACTGCCCGGCGCCGGGAAAGCCGCCGGCCTTGAACGTGATGACCCGGAGGGTGACGCTGTCGCGCTCGGACATGCGCAGCAGGTGGTCGAGCTGCCGCCGCGCCACCCTCGGCCCGCCGAACTCCATCCGCAGGGCCGCCTCGTGGAGGATCACATCGAGGACAGGGGGATCGGGACGGTCGAGAACCTGCTGCCGGTCCATGCGGTGGGCGGTGCGCAGGTCGATGTCGGCCGGGGCTAGGGGCGGGAAGACGGCGCCGAAGACCGCGCGTGCGTGCTCCTCGGTCTGGAGGAGTCCGGGCATGTGCACGGTGACCGCGATACGCAGTCGCGTGGCGTGCCACTCCAGTTCGGCGATGTCCAGGAAGCCGTCGCGGAGTTGCCCTCGGTACGCCTCCCACCAGCCCTTCTCACGGTTGCCCGCCATGGCTGCGAGTGCCGTGACGAGGGCCTGGTCCGTGCAGCCGTAGTTGTCGGCGAGAGTGCGCACGCGTTCGGGGCTGATGCCGGAGCGGCCGGACTCCATGTTGGGGACGTTGGTGCGCGGGACGCCCAGCAGGCCGGCGGCGTACTCCGTGGTCATCCCGGCCGCGATCCGCATCCTGCGCAACTCCTCGCCGAGGCGGCGCTGGCGTTCCGTCGGTGTGCTTCTCGGCGGCATGTGGTCCCTCGCGGCTGGCTGTTGACGGGGCCAGTCTGCCTTGAGACGGGGGGTTGGTCCACCGACCGATTCCATCGAGAGTAGTACATGTACTCCGTCGAAGCTCTACAGTCGGTGACGAGTCGCTTACGGATCGACGTCGTCGGAAGTGCATCGCGCGAGCCTGCCCCGGCTCTCGTGACAGGCCACCGGGATCGTCGTGCGGGCGACTCAAGTCCCGTTTTTTGAAGAGGAGTTGCTCATGTCAATGCCGTCGGCTGTCTCGCCCTGCCCCATCGTCACGGACGACGTCTCGGAGGTGGCGGTCCCCTCTCCGGACACGCTCGCCTACAGCTTCACGCTGCCTGCGGGCGTGGCCAGTTGCCGGGTCGCGCGGGCGGCCACGCGGGTCGTGCTCAAGGTGCACGGTCTGGAGGACATGACGGATGCGGCCGTGCAGGTGGTGAGCGAACTGGCCGCGTGCGCTTGGCGGTTCACGCCGGGAGAGGACGTGTACGTGTCACTGCGGTACCGGGAGGACGCGCTGCGGGTGGTCCTCTACGACGGACATCCGCGGCACCGTCACCCACGGGTCGCCGCGGCTTGCGAGGTGCGGAGGCGGGCCGCGCTGCGGGTGTTGGGGTGCGTGGTGCGGGCGTGTGAGGGGGAGTGGGGGTTCGGGGAGGTGCGGGAACCCGGGGGCGGGACGCGGATGTGGGTGGTGCTGCCGGGGTGGGGGGCTCGGGGGTGGTGAGGGGGGCTAGACGCGTTCGGCAGCCCAGGCGCGGACTTGGGCGGCTTCGGTGGGGGCGTTGGCGCGTGTGTAGGCGTCGGCGGCTTGGAGCAGGTAGGCGCGTGCGTCGGCCGGGCGTTGGGCGTCTTCGTGGGCGTTGGCCAGGCTGTGGAGGGTGTGACCAGCCCCGTACCAGTCATCGAACTCCTGATAGATGCTCAACGCCTTGGCATAGGCCTCGATCGACTCCTCCACCCGGCCCGCGGCCCGCAGGGCGATGCCGAGGTTGCCCCACGCCATTGCCTCGCCATGGCGGGCGCCGATGGCTCGGTGCAGGTCGCGGGCATGGGCGTGGGCCTCGATCGCTTCCTCCACTCGGCCGGCCCCCTTCAGGGCGATGCCGAGGTTGTTCCACGCGACGGCCTCGCGGTGGTGGTCGTCGGCAGCCCGGAACAGGTCGCGGGCGTGGGTGTGGGCGTGGATCGCTTCCTCCACTCGGCCCACCCCCCGCAGGGCAAGGCCGAGGTTGTTCCACGCGGTGCTCTCGTGGTAGCGGTCGTCGGCATCTTGGTACAGGTCGCGGGCGTGGGTGTGGGCGTGGATCGCTTCCTCCACTCGGCCGGCCCCCTTCAGGGCGATGCCGAGGTTGTTCCACGCGACGGCCTCGCGGCGGCGGTTTCCAGCACCGTATGCGGCCTCCCGCGCCGTACCGGCCACAGTGATCCAGTCGTTGAAGTACCGTCGCCAGCCGAGATACTCCGAAAGACACTCGGCCAGCCCCCCCCGCTGCGTCCGCGTACCGCTCCTCCCGCGCCCACCCCACCGCCGCCACCAGCCCCGCCCGCTCACCGTCAAACCACGTCAACGCCACACCCCGATCCCCGAACCGCTCCGGCTCCACCATCCCTGGCAACCACCGCAACCGGGCACCCGCCGCATCTGCCCACCGGCGGTAAAACCCCAACACCCGCTCCCGCGCCGCCTCCCCCTCCTCCAGTAACCCCACATCCCCCGCCACCACACCCACCCCGTACGCCCGCACCAGGTCATGCAACCGCCACCGCACCACCAAAGCCGCTCCTTCGCCGTCCCCGACCGGCGTGACGAGATGTGTGGTGGCCAAGTCCTCCAGCAAGGACAGCGCGGTCTCCTCGTCGAGGTCGGCCAGTGCGGCCACCGCCTCCGTGCCGGTGTCGGCACCCGGTGCGAGGGCGAGTAGCCGCAACAACCGAGCCTGACCAGGGGGCAGTCGGCGATACGAGGTCTCCAGCACAGGCCGGAGGACCAGCGAACGGCCGTACTGATCCGTACCGCGACTGCCGTTGTCGAGGACGGTGGTCGGGTCCCCGGTCCTCTTGATCTCGATCGCCAGCGAGGCGATGCTCCGGTGTCGGCGCCGGCGCAGCATCGCCGCGGCGATCTGGAGGGCCAAGGGCAAGTGGTCGCAGAGGTTGGTCAGTTCGCGTAGGGCTTCCGGTTCGCGGGTGGGACGGTCGTCGCGTTCGTCGGTGCCGTGGAGAGCACGGCTCACCAGGGCGACAGAGTCGTCCGGGTCGAGGGTCTCCAGGTCGATCAGGCGTACCGGCAGCGCGTCGGGGCGGTCCCGGGAGGTGATCAGCACCCGGTGGTGGTCCGACCCCGGGAGCAGCGGCAGGTACTGGGACGGATCCGAGGCGTTGTCCAGGATCAGCAGCATCCTGTCGAGCCGCCCGGCGAGGAGAGCCCGATACGCGTCGTACTGGCGTTCCGTGGTCGGCGGCAGATCCTGTCCCCGGACGCCGAGCGCGTCGAGCAGGGCCAGGACCGCCTGGTCCCCGGTGACCGGGGCGTCGTCGTAGCCGCGCAGGTCCACGAAGAGCGTGCCTCCCGGGAACCACCCCTTCGCGCGAGCCCGATGTGCCGCCTCCACCGCCAGCGCGGTCTTGCCGATGCCACCCATGCCGGTGACGGCGAAGATGAGGAGGGGGAGGGCGGCCGTGTCGCCGCCGTTCGGGGCGAGGTGGGGAAGCAGGCGTTCCAGTTCCGCCGTCCGGCCGGTGAAGCCCAGGGGGCGTGCCGGCAGGGTGGCCGTCGCCTGGGGGACCGGGCCGTGGGCCGTGCCCCTGCCGCTACCGTCCGGTCTGCTTGCCGATGACGGGACCGTGGAAGGTGCCGCCCCTGAAGTCGATGTGGTCGCCCCCGTACCGTTCTTGGGGATCCTCCTCGGAGTCGGAGGACTCCCGGGGCTGGTGCTTGCGCAGGACCTCCACCGCCACCGACGCGGCCCGTTCGGCGGCGAGTGTCTGCGAGCCCGAGGCGTCGGCCGTGTGCTTGTCGGCGTTGGCGAGGTCGCTGATGCCCCGGATCACCAGGGTGTCCAACTGGCCGTTCAGGTGGGCCGCGTGCGCGGCGCCCGAGCCCTCCATCTCGATCGCGCAGGCGTCGTTGTAGTGGTGGCGGATGTGGGCGGCGAAGGCCGATCTGTCGTCGGCCAGGACGACATCGCCGACGGCGATCGGCTTGCGGTGCCCTCGTACGTCCGGCATGTCCCGCAGCGCGGAGCGCGCCGCCTGTACCAGCCGGTGTGAGCCGTGCCAGACCTCGGGGCGCACCTGGAAGCCGTCCGTTGTCTGCTTGCCGCCGTGGATGGCGTACACCTTCGTGCCGACCACGACGTCACCGATCTCGATGTCGTCCTTGAGCCCGCCCGCGACGCCGACGAAGAGCACCGCCTCGGGGTCCAGCCAGTCGACGATCTGTGTGGTGAGCGAGGCGGCGGTCAGGGCGCCGACGCCCAACTCCGCGAGCGCCACGGTCCAGGAGGTGTCCGCCAGTCGGCCGAGCTCGGCCCGGGTGCCGTTGGGGTGGACGATCTCCTCGGCGTCGACCAGATGGGCGCGTACGGCGTCGTACTCCTCCGGCAGGGCGGTGAGGATGACGGCTGCTGCGGTGGGACGCGGTCGCTTCGCGGGCATTCGTCCACGGTAGCGCCAAGTCTCCTGCCGGGCGGTCCCGTTGGCTCAGGCTGGGGATCAGACGGCGATCAGGCCGATCGAGGGCTGCTGCGGCAGCTCATGGGCGGCGGCGCACAGCTTGGGTATGTGAGAGCCGTCCGACGTCACCAGACGCACCGGTGGCACGCAGAGAGCGGCGGTGGCGACCACGACCCCGTCGACCAGACGTTCGTGACCGTCCAGCCCCGTCCTGTCCAGGAGGAGAGCCGCGGTGCGCAGGACGGCCTCGTCGACCGGTCTGACGTCGAAGCGGGACAGCAGGAAAGCCAGGCGTCGGCCGGCCTGCCCAGAGCGCCGGACTTCGAGCGGGGTGAGGGCGGACAGCGCGACCCGGCGGCCGTTCAGCTCCGCCGCCTTGATCCGGGCGCGCATCTGCTCATCGCCGTCAACCCGGAGGGAGAGCCCCTGAGCGTCCAGGACCAGCGTCCCTCCCCCCTTGCCCAGGGCCTTGAGGCGCTTGCTTACCACTCGTCCTCCGCGCGCCGCAGGGCGTCGGCACCGACCGGGCCGAACTCCTGCTCGTCGGCCTCGATGACCTCACGCAGCTTGGCCATGGCCAGCCACTGTTCCAGGGCCTCGGACACGACGGCCGAGAAGCCGGTCCTGCCGGTCCTGGCCTCGATTTCCTTTATCAGCGACTGGGGGAGGGACACGGACCGCTTGCCGGCCCGCTCCGGGGTGGGGGAAACGGCATGAGTGCTCACTCATAAAACGTAACACCAGTGGTAGGAAAAAACGAGTGAGGTGGAGAACGGCCAGGTCGCAGGCGGTATGGTCGTTCCGGCGTGGATCGGCGTGGATCGGCGTGGGTCGGCGTGGGTCGGCGTGGGTCGGCGTGTCGGGTGGGGAGAGCCGTATGCCGGAGCAAGGTGTCACCGTCGGGCAGTTGCTGCTCGCCGAGTACCAGACGATCAAGGACGAGCAGAAGGCCCGCATCGGGTTCCGGGACAACCTGCTGTACGTGACGCTCGCGGTCGTGGCCGCCGTCATCGCGGCGGCCGCCCAGGCCAAGCAGGCGTCGATGCTGCTGGCGTTGCCGCCGGTGTGCGTGGTGCTCGGGTGGACGTACCTGGTCAACGACGAGAAGATCTCGGCGATCGGACACTATGTGCGGGACGAGCTGGGGCCTCGGCTCAGCCAACTGACCCCAAATGAAGGGGAGTTCGCTACCTTCGGCTGGGAGGCCTATCACCGGACCGACGTCCGTCGCCGGACCCGCAAGACGATCCAGGCCGTGATCGATCTGACGGCGTTCTGCGCGGTGCCGCTGGCGGCGTTGGTGGTGTTCTGGGCGGGTGGCGACGGCGGTGGGTTGCTGGTCGGGCTGTCGGTGGTGGAGGCGCTCGCGGTGGTGGGGCTCGGGGTGCAGGTCCTGCTGTACATGAGGCCGGCGAGAGCAGTACGGACCCCGGCCTGACGCCGTACCGTTGATGCCCACGCATCAGGGGCATCGGGGGACGGAACGGCGCATGAGAGCGGCTTTGTCGGCTTTGCTGGCGGCCCTGGCCGAGGGCGCGGGTGGGGACGCCGGGCGGGTACTGGCCGAAGCGGCGGACGGTTCGGGGCGGCCGGAGGCGTTACCGGACTGGGGTGACCGGGTCGCGGAACTGCTCGGCGGTGATCCGCGGGTCGCGGGTGCCGTCGCGGCTGCCATGGAGCGGTCTGCGCCGGGCAGCGCTGCTGACTGGTACGACGGTGATCACTCCGACTTCCGTGGCGGGGTCTTCCTGCGTGAGGTGGTCGGGGTCCAGGTCGTGATCCAGCAGGGCGCGGCGGCGCCGGAGGCGTTGGCCTCGCTGCCGCCGCGGCCCGGTGGGTTCACCGGGCGGGAGGAGGAGACGGCTGAGCTGCTGCGCGCGCTCGACGATTCAGCCGCGGTTCTCGTCACCGCCGTGTCGGGGCTCGGGGGAATCGGCAAGACGGCGCTCGCTGTCGAGACCGCGCATCTGGCGTGCGGGGAGGGGTGGTTCCCGGGCGGGGTGCTCTTCCTCGACCTGCATGGGTACGACGAGCAGCCGGTCAGTGCCGATCAGGCTCTGCAGTCGTTGCTGCGGGCGCTCGGGGTGGCGCCGGAGCACATTCCGGCTACGGCCGATGACCGGGCGGTCCTCTACCGGTCGGTGCTGGCCCGGCGAGGGACGGTGCTGGTGCTGGCGGACAACGCCTCGTCGCCGGATCAGGTACGGCCGTTGCTGCCGGGGGAGGGGCGGCACCGGGTGCTGGTGACGTCACGCGATCGCTTGCCTCAACTTGGTGCGCGGCTGGTGCCGTTGGATCAGCTCACGCCCGGGGAGGCATGGCGGGTTCTCGACCTGGCCCTGAGGATCGCCGATCCGGAGGACAGTCGGGTGGTGGACGACGCCGAGGCCACCGGGCAACTCGCCGACCTGTGCGGACATCTGCCGCTTGCGCTCCAGATCGCGGCCGCGTTGCTGGCGGAGGACCCGGGTATGCCGGTCGCGGAACTCGCCGGCCAGCTTGAGGCTTCGCGCGACCGGCTCGTCCACCTCGACGACGGGGAGCGCAGCGTGCGCGCCGCCTTCGAACTGTCGTACCGGCGTCTGCCGCCCGAGCAGGCCCGGCTGCTGCGTCTGCTCGCCCTCGCGCCCGGGCCCGAGGTGAGTGACGAGGTCGCCGCCGCACTGGTGGGGGCTGATGCTCCTCCGCTGCGGGATCTGAGGGCGCTGGCTCGTGCGCACCTGGTCGAGAGGGGGAACGGGCGTGGGTGGTGGCGGTTGCATGACCTGGTGCGGATGTTCGGGGCGGGGCTGGTGGCGGGGAACATGAGGCTGTGGGAGGAGGGGGAGGAGGCGCGGCAACGGGTGCTCGGCTTCTACTGCCAGCGGGCGGGGGAGGCCAACTACCGGCTGCGGTGGGTGCCGTCGATGGCCGCGCCGAGGCATTTCGCGGACCGGGGGTATGCGCTGGCCTGGATGGACGCGGAGCGGGCGGGGCTGGTGGGTGCGGTGCTGTGGGCACGGGAGGAGCGGTTCGCGGACACCGCACTGCAGCTGGTCGAGGTGCTGGTGACGTACCTCAATTGGCGGCGGTATTTCGACGACCTGATCACCGTCTGCCATGCCGCGCAGGAAGTCGCGCACCGGACAGGGCGCCGGCGTCGTGAGGCCACCGCGTGGAACCATCTGGGGTTGGCGCTTCGGCATGCGGGCCGGGCGGAGGAGGCGGTCGACGCGCACCGGCGCGCCCGCGACCTGCACCGAGCCGCCGGAGACGGGTGTCGTGAGGCGGCCGCATGGAACAATCTGGGGCTCGCTCTTCGGCACGCGAGTCGGGCGGAGGAGGCGGTCGACGCGCACCGGCGCGCCCGCGACCTGTACCGGGCCGCCGGAGACGGGCGTGGTGAGGCCACTGCGTGGAACAACCTGGGGTTGGCGCTTCGGCATGCGGGCCAGGTGGGGGAGGCGGTCGACGCGCACCGGCGCGCCCGCGACCTGTACCGGGCCGCAGAGAATCGTCGTCGTGAGGGCATGGCGTGGAACAACCTCGGCAGTGCCCTGCGGGATGCGGGCCGGCTCGGGGAGGCGGCCGATGCGCACCACAAGGCCCTGGAGATCTACCGGGAGTTCGAGGACGGCTTTCATACGGGCTCGGCCCTGCACAACCTGGCTCGCGTCCACGAGGACGCCCACCGCCCGGCCGAAGCCCGCACCTGCTACCTGCAAGCCGCGGAAGCGTTCACCAGGGGCAACGCCCCCACCGAAGCCGCGCGGGACCGCGCCCAAGCCGAGGCGCTCACCGCCGCCCCCACCGATAAACCAGCTCCGGCCTCCCCACCTGCCCGTACAACGGACTCCGCCCCGCCCGCCCTGCCTCCACCAAATGCTCCAGATACCGCCGGGCTGTAATTCTGGAGATCCCCACGCTCTCCGCCAGCGCCGCCGCGGTCAGTCCCTCCTCCGACTCCCGCAACGCGACCGTCACCCGCTCCAGCGTCGGCGCGCTCAGCCCCTTGGGAAGTGCCGCGGGCGACGGTGCCCGGAGTGCCGCCAGCGCCCGGTCCACTTCGTCCTGGCCGCTCGCCTCGCCCGCCGCCGCCCGGAACTCCGCGTACCGGGTCAGCCGGTCCCGGAGCGTCGCGAAGGTGAACGGCTTCAGGACGTACTGGACCACTCCCAGCGAGACGCCCTCCCGCACCACCGCCAGGTCCCGTGCCGACGTCACCGCTATGACGTCGGCCTGATGGCCGGCCGCCCGCAGGGAGCGCGCGAACTGCAAGCCGTGCACGTCCGGCAGGTGCAGGTCCAGCAGGAGCAGATCCACCGGCGTACGGTCCAGGATCCGCCGTGCCTCCGCCCCGCTGTGCGCCTTCCCCACCGCCACGAACCCCGGCACCCGGCCCACGTACAGGACGTGCGCGTCCGCGGCCACCGGATCGTCCTCGACGACCAGGACTCTGATCGGCTCCCCGGTCATCGGACCTCGCCCCCCGCCAGCGACGCCCGCAACGGCAACCGCACCTCGAACACCGCCCCGCCCTCCGGCGCCTCCGACACGGTCAGGGTGCCCTCCAGACGTGTCACCGCCTGCCGGACCAGTGCCAGCCCCAGCCCCCGGCCGCCCGGTCCCGCCGGCTTCGTCGAGAAGCCGCGCTGGAAGACCAGTTCCGCATGCGCGGGGTCCACCCCCGCGCCCGTGTCCGCCACCCTCATCACCAGTTCGGCATCCTCCGCGAAGGCGGTCACTGTCACGCGCGCCCGGACCGTCCCCTGGGCCGCGTCCACCGCGTTGTCGATCAGGTTGCCGAGGACGGTGACCAGATCGCGCGCCGACAGGCTCTCCGGTAGCAAACCGTCATCCAGCCGGCTCTCGTCCGAGACCACCAGCTCCACGCCCCGCTCGTTCGCCTGGGCCGTCTTGCCCAGCAGCAGCGCGGCGAGGACCGGCTCGCTGACCGCCGCCACCACCTGGTCGGTCAGCGCCTGCGCCAGCTCGAGCTCGGCCGTCGCGAAGTCCACCGCCTCCGAGGCCCGCCCCAGCTCGATGAGCGAGACGACCGTGTGCAGTCGGTTCGCCGCCTCGTGCGCCTGGGAGCGCAGCGCCTGCGTGAAACCCCGCTCCGAGTCCAGCTCGCCCGTCAGGGCCTGGAGTTCGGTGACGTCCCGGAGGGTGACGACCGTGCCGCGGCGCTCACCCCCCGACACCGGCGAGGTGTTCACCACCAGCACCCGGTCCGCCGTCAGATGCACCTCGTCCACCCGGGGCTCGGAGGCCAGCAGCGCGCCGGTCAGCGGGGCCGGCAGGCCCAGGTCCGCCACCGAGCGGCCCACGACCTCCCCCTCCGGGCCCACCCCCAGCAGCTCCCGGCCCCCGTCGTTGATCAGCGCCACCCGGAACTGGCCGTCCAGCATCAGCAGGCCCTCGCGGACCGCGTGCAGCGCCGCCTGGTGGTAGTCGTGCATCCGGCTCAGCTCGGCCGCGTTCATGCCGTGTGTGTGGCGTCGTAGGCGCGCGTTGACGACGTAGGTGCCGAGCGCGCCCAGCAGCAGCGCGCCGGCCGCGGTCCCCAGCAGGGCCGTGACCTGCTCCTGGACCCGCTTGCTGATCGCCTCCACCTTGATGCCGGCGCTCACCAGGCCGATCACACGGCCGTTCTCCAGGACCGGCGTCACCGTGCGTACCGACGCGCCGAGCGTGCCCTTGTACGTCTCGCTGTAGGTGTGGCCGTGCTGGGCCGCCTCGATATGGCCCAGGTAGTGCCTGCCGATCTCCTTCTTCTCGGGGTGGGTCCAGCGGATGCCGTCCGGGGTCATGATCGTGATGAAGTCGACCTCGGTGTCCCGCATGACCTGGAGGGCGTACGGCTGCAGCAGGGCGCTCGGATCGGACGTGTGGATCGCCGAACGCACCGAGGGCGCGTCCGCCACCGACCGTGCCACCGCCGTCGCCTGCCGGGTCGCCGCCTCCTCCGCCTGGTGGCGGTCGTTCACGTAGGTGAACAGGGCGTACCCGGCGACCAGCACCGCTATCAGCACGGCCTGCATGGCGAACAGCTGGCCGGCCAGGCTGCGGGGGCGGGGGACGGACGGGAGGCGCATGGCAGCAGTGTGCCTCCCGGGTGAAGCGTGAACGAAATGAACGGAAGGGTGACCGGGCTCACCGACCAGGAGATAGTCACGACAACCCCCATATCCCCCGGACGTGAGCCGCACGCCGGTGATACCGACGAAGACGTCAAGGAGGGCAGCCGTGGCCGCCGCAAGCACCCCCAGTACGGCACCTGCCGCACCCGCTGTGAAGCGGGACCGTACCCATTACCTGTACATCGCCGTGATCGTCGCGGTCGCGCTGGGCATCGCCGTGGGGCTCATCTGGCCCGACGCCGGCGTGGAGCTCAAGCCCCTCGGTACCGGTTTCGTCAACCTGATCAAGATGATGATCTCGCCGATCATCTTCTGCACGATCGTGCTCGGGATCGGGTCCGTGCGGAAGGCCGCCAAGGTCGGTGCCGTGGGCGGTATCGCGCTCGGCTACTTCCTGGTGATGTCGCTGGTCGCGCTCACCATCGGCCTGGTCGTCGGCAACATCCTGCACCCCGGTGACGGGCTGCACATCACCAACGCCCTCAAGGCCTCCGGACACGCCCAGGTGGACTCCGAGGCGCTCGGCGGCGTCGACTTCGTGCTGTCGATCATTCCGACCACGTTCGTCTCCGCCTTCACCGAGGGCCAGGTGCTGCAGACGCTGCTCATCGCGCTGCTCGCCGGGTTCGCGTTGCAGGCCATGGGGTCGGCCGGGCAGCCGGTGCTGCGCGGTATCGAGCACATCCAGCGGCTCGTCTTCCGCATCCTGGGCATGATCATGTGGGCCGCGCCGATCGGTGCGTTCGGTGCCATCGCGGCCGTCGTCGGGTCCGCCGGGCTCGACGCGCTGAAGAGCCTCGCCGTGCTGATGCTCGGCTTCTACATCACCTGTGTGCTGTTCGTCTTCGTGGTGCTGGGCGCGATGCTCCGGGCCATCGCCGGGCTGAACATCTTCACCCTGTTCAAATACCTCGCCCGCGAGTTCCTGCTGATCCTGTCCACCTCCTCCTCCGAGTCGGCGCTGCCGCGGCTCATCGCGAAGATGGAGCACCTGGGGATCAGCAAGCCGGTCGTCGGTATCACCGTTCCGACGGGGTACTCCTTCAACCTCGACGGCACGATGATCTACATGACCATGGCGTCGCTGTACATCGCCGACGCCCTCGGTACGCCGATGTCGATCGGTGAGCAGATCCCGCTGCTGCTCTTCCTGCTGCTGGCCTCGAAGGGCGCGGCGGGCGTCAGCGGCGCCGGTCTGGCCACGCTGGCCGGTGGTCTGCAGTCGCACAAGCCCGCGCTGGTGGACGGCGTCGGTCTGATCGTCGGCATCGACCGGTTCATGAGCGAGGCCCGCGCGCTGACGAACTTCGCCGGCAACGCGGTCGCCACGGTGCTGATCGGCACGTGGACGAAGGAGATCGACAAGGGTCGCGTGCAGCAGGTGCTCGCGGGTGAGCTGCCGTTCGACGAGAAGACGCTGCTGGACGACGGGGAGCCGGGCACGCCCGAGCTTCCCGAGCAGCGGGAGGAGTTGGCGAAGGCCTGAGCGTCTGCCTGGCCGCTGTGCACGCTCGGCTGCCGGTCGCGTGTGGCTGGTCGCGCCCACGCGGCGGAGCGGCACATCGATACGGCCCGCGCCCCTTTGGGGCGCTCCAGAACCGTCGGACGTCCGGCCCCGCCTGAACCGGGGCCGGGCGTCCGGCCAAAGCCTCCGGGCGGCCCCCCCGCTCAGCCGTCCGGAGCCGTACCCCGGCTACTCGCTCAACTCGGCCACCAGCGTGGTGGCCCTCGAGGCGGGCACGCCCGCTGCCGTCAGTGCGCTGACCGCGGCGGAGCGGCCCGCCTCCTTCGCGTCGAGGAGGCCGTCGTTGACCGCCTCCATCACCGCGAACAGCAGCTGCTCATGGACGTACGCCAGGGCCGGCGCCGGCAGGGGTGAGCTGAAGTCGCCCTCGTCGAGGCCGCGTTGCAGCAGCTCCACCTTCTTCTCGCGCAGGGGGGCCAGCCGGTCGCGGATGCCCCGCATGGTGACCGTGCGCTGGGCGAGACCGACCAGCAGCCGGTAGCGGTCGGCGATCTCCCAGAGGGCGAGCACCGACCGGGCCACCGCCTCCGCCGGGTTCGCCGTCTCCTGGCGGGCCCCCGCGTCGGCTGCCATCAGCGCCTCCACCGCGCCGTCTACCAGTGTGCCGATCAGCGCCTCCCGGCTCGGGAAATGGCCGTACACGGTCCGTCGTACGACTCCTGCCGCGCGCGCGATCTGGTCCATCGAGGCGTCGGGGTCGCGCAGCAGCTCGGCGAGGGCGACGTCGAGGATGCGGCGCCGGTTCACGTCGGCGCGGGAGGGGTTACCCGTGGTCATGACTGTCATTCTGCCTGCCCCGCGGTGGGACGCGCCGTCTCTCCGCAAGGGCTTCACCTCCTCCGTTTGCACAGCGGTGTGCATGTCATCTATATTGCACATGGTTGTGCAATTGCACGTCACTGTGCAAGTTCGGTCGTGCGCATCAGACGGCATCCGACGCGTGAGGAAGGCGATCCCTGCCATGCGACTCGTCATGAAGGAACCGGTCGAGACGACGGAGCGGCCGTATCCGCGCCGCTGGTGGGCGCTGCTGGTGCTCTGCCTGAGCCTGCTGATCATCGTGATGGCCAACACCGCCCTCACGGTGGCCGCGCCCGACATGACCGCCGACCTGGGGCTCAGCAGCGCCGACCTGCAGTGGGTCATCGACGGCTACACCGTCCCGTACGCCGCCCTGATGCTGCTGCTCGGCGCGATCGGCGACAAGTACAGCCGCCGCGGGGCGCTGATCCTGGGCCTGGTCGTGTTCGGGGGCGGGGCCGTCTTCGGGTATCTCGCCGACAGCGCCGCGACCGTGATCGCGGCCCGTGCCGTGATGGGCACCGGCGCCGCGCTGATCATGCCGGCCACCCTCTCGCTGCTCGCCGCCACCTTCCCGCGCCACGAGCGGGCGAAGGCCATCACCCTGTGGACCGCCACCGCCGGGCTCGCCATCGCCGCCGGACCGGTGGTCGCCGGCGCCCTGCTGCGCGACCACGGCTGGTCCTCGACCTTCCTCATCAACGTGCCGATCGCGGCTGTCGCGATCGTCGGCGCCCTCGTCCTCGTACCGCCGTCCAGGGCCGGTCACCACCACCGCATCGACTACGTCGGCGGACTGCTCTCCGTGCTCTGGATCGGCTCGCTGGTCTACATGATCATCGAGGGGCCGCACTTCGGCTGGGGCGTCAAGGCGGTCACCGCGGCCGTGGTCGCGGGCGCCGGCCTCGTCGCCTTCGTCCTGTGGGAGCTGCGCCACCCGCACCCGGTCCTGGACGTCCGCCGCTTCGCCCACCGCCGCTTCGCCGGCTCCAACCTCGCCGTCGCCCTGTTCTTCCTGGCCGTCTTCGGCGCCTTCTACTACCTCACCCAGCACCTCCAGTTCGTCCTCGGCTACGACGCCCTCGGCACCGGCGTCCGCATGCTCCCGCTGGCCGGTGCGGTCTTCGCCGGCTCGGCCCTGACCGGCTGGCTCACCCCGCGCGTCGGCATGAAGTGGACGGTCACGGCGGGGATGGTCGGCGGGACCACCGCGCTCGCCCTGCTGACCCGGGTGGACGCCGCCTCGGGGTACGGGGACTTCGTGGCGCCCCTGATCATCCTCGGCCTGGCCATCGGTCTGGCGCTCTCGCCCTGCACGGACGCGATCATGGGGGCCTTCCCGGAGTCCGAACTGGGCGTCGGCGGCGCCGTCAACGACACCTCGCTGGAGCTGGGCGGCTCCCTCGGCATCGCCATCCTCGGCTCGCTGCTCGCCACGTCGTACGGCAGTCACCTGACGGACGCCACCAGCGGCGGCAAGCTGCCCGCGAGCGCCCTCGCCGGCGCCCAGGACTCGGTCGGCGCCGGTTACGCGGTCGGCCAGGGCATCGGCGAGCGGGCCAGGCAGACGGCCGCCCAGGCGGCCCGGGCCACCGACCCGCAGCAGGCCGCCCAGTTGAAGGCGCAGGCACAGCAACTGGCCGAGGGCGCACACCAGATGGCGGATGCCGTCGGCTCCTCCTTCGCCGCCGCGGTGGCCCACACCAGCCTGGTCGGCGCGGTGGTCCTGGGCATCGGAACCGTGCTGGTGGCGGTGTTGCTGCCGGGGCACAAGAAGGCCGAAGCCGAGGATCCGGCCGAGGAGCGGGAGCCGGCGGACAGCGGGGTGCGCTGACCCCTCACCGCCACTTGTCAGCCGTATCCACTAACGTGCCGCTCCGGACCAACCGGAACGGCACGTTGGTATTCCTGGCATGGAGGCACGGGGGATGAAGATCGACTGGGATCGGCGGCACTGCGCGCGCAAGGGGCATGTGACCTATGCCCCCGACGACCCGCGGCTGCGGGTAGGGCTGCACGCCCAGACCGCGGTCGGGGAGGCCTGGCGCTGTCTGCGGTGCGGCGACTTCGCGCTCGGTGAGCCGCACGGCTCGGGCCCGGCGGCGGACGCCCCGCTGGTGCCGCGCGGGAAGGTGCTGCGGGACCTGTTCATCCTGCGGTTCCTGGCGATCGAGCGGGCCGTGCGCGGGGTGTTCATCGTGCTGGTCGCGGTCGCGGTGTGGAAGTTCAGCAACAGCCAGGACGCGGTGCGCCGGCTCTTCAACGAGTACCTGGACACCTTCCGGCCGGTCTTCAAGCACTTCCACTACGACCTCGACCACTCACCGGTCGTCGGCTCCATACAGAAGGCCTTCGGCTACAAGCACTCCACGCTGCTGCTGGTGGCCGCGCTGCTGCTGGCGTACGCGCTGATCGAACTCGTCGAGGCGGTCGGCCTCTGGTACGCCAAGCGGTGGGCGGAGTACCTGACGGTGGTCGCCACCGCCGCCTTTCTGCCGCTGGAGATCTACGAACTCACCGAGAAGGTCAGCTATCTGAAGATCGCCACTCTGGTCCTGAACATCCTCGCGGTGCTCTACATCGCCCTCGCCAAGCGGCTGTTCGGGCTGCGCGGCGGGCGCCGGGCCTTCGAGGAGGAGCGGCACAGCGCCTCCCTGCTGGAGGTCGAGGAATCCGCGGGCGTGCAGCCGAGCTTGCCTTGACGTCGGCGTCAAGTCCTACCGTCGTGGACATGCGAATCGGCGAGCTGGCCGCACGGGCCGGTACCACCACGCGCACCCTGCGGTATTACGAGGCGCGCGGGCTGCTGCCCGCGCGGCGCTCCGACAACGGCCACCGGACCTACGACGAGAGCGATCTGAAGCTGCTCACGCAGATCCGGACGCTCCAGGACTTCGGCTTCGAGCTGGAGGAGACCCGGCCGTTCGTGGAGTGCCTGCGGGCCGGGCACCCGGAGGGCGACACCTGTCCGGCGTCGCTCGCGGTCTACCGGCGCAAGCTGGCGGAGCTGGACTCGCTCATCGGCGAGTTGCAGGCCGTGCGGGCCGAGGTCGGGGCGCAGCTGGAGCGGGCGGTGCGGGCGCGGGACGAACTGGCCGCCGAGGCGAGGGTTCCGGGTGGTCCGGAACCGGTGTGCGAGCTGGGAGGGGATGGCGGATGACCAAGGCGGCGGGTGTGGCCGAGGTGACGGACGCGGACTTCGCGGCGGAGGTGATCGGGGCGGACGGGCCGGTGCTGGTGGAGTTCACCGCCGACTGGTGCCCGCCGTGCCGGCAGATGGCGCCGGTGCTCACGGCCCTCGCGGCGGAGGAGGGCGAGCGGCTGAAGGTGGTCCAGCTGGACGTGGACCACAACCCGGAGACGACGAACGCGTACAAGGTGCTGTCGATGCCGACGTTCATGGTGTTCCGGGACGGCGAGCCGGTGAAGTCGATGGTGGGCGCCCGGCCCAAGCGGCGGCTCCTGGAGGAGCTGTCCGACGTGCTGCTCTGACCGCCTGGTTATACGAAGAATCCCCCGAGCAATTGCGCTCGGGGGATTCTTTTGCGTATATTCAAGAGTTCGTGACTTCAGGTCGACAGCGAAATCGATTCGGTCACGAAGAAGTTCAGTGGGCACAGTATATCCGGGCGGGAGCGGAATTGTCAAACACCGAATTTCCGGACGATGAATTGCGGCACGAGCAGGAATTCGTCGACGGACTGTACGCACGGGTGGACGCGTTGCGCGGCGACACCGAGGACTCGGTCGCGGACGCCCTCGCCCTCGGCGACAAGCCGATGCAGGCCCGACTGGAGCGGGACATCCTGGTCGCCGAGCGGTCCGGGCTGCTCGCCGCGCTGAACGCCGTGGACGGCTCCCTGTGCTTCGGCCGGATCGACCTGGTCTCCGGCACGAAGCACCACATCGGCCGGATCGGACTGCGCCTGAACGACGCCGAGCGCACCCCGCTCCTCATCGACTGGCGCGCCGCGGTCGCCCGCCCCTTCTACCTGGCCACCGGCCACACCCCGATGGGCCTGCGCCGCCGCCGGCACATCGCCACCGACGGCCGCAGGGTCGCCTCCCTGCACGACGAGATCCTCGACCTGGGCGACCAGGAGCGCACCGGCCACGAGGACCCGTCCGGCGACGCGGTGCTGCTCGCCGCCCTCAACTCGGCCCGTACCGGCCGGATGAGCGACATCGTGCAGACCATCCAGGCCGAGCAGGACGAGATCATCCGGGCCCCGCACCGCGGGGTCCTGGTCGTCGAGGGCGGCCCCGGGACGGGCAAGACCGCGGTCGCGCTGCACCGGGCGGCCTATCTCCTCTACGAACACCGGGAACTGCTCGCCAAGCGGGCCGTGCTCATCGTCGGCCCCAACCCCGCCTTCCTCGGTTACATCGGCGAGGTGCTGCCCTCGCTCGGCGAGACCGGTGTGCTGCTGGCGACGGTCGGTGAGCTCTACCCCGGGGTGAAGGCCACGGCGGCCGACACCCCGGAGGCGGCCGCCGTGAAGGGCCGCGCCGACATGGCCGACGTGCTCGCCGCCGCCGTACGCGACCGGCAGGCGCTGCCCGACCCGGTGCTCACCATCGAGCACGACCGCGAGGTGCTGATGCTCGACGACGGCCTGGTCAACATGGCCCGCGAGCGCACCCGTGCCGCCGGGCTCCCGCACAACGTGGCCCGTGAGCACTTCGAGGGCCACATTCTCAACACCCTCACCGAGCTGTACGCCGAGCGGGTCGGCACCGACCCCTTCGACGGCAGCAGCCTGCTGGACGCCTCCGACATCACCCAGATCCGCGACGAACTCGCCGAGAACCCCGAGGTCTGGTCCGCCGTCGACCAGCTGTGGCCGCGGCTGACCCCGCAGCGGCTGGTCGCCGACTTCCTCGCCGCCCCCGAGGGGTATCTCGGCGCCGCGGACGCGGCCGCGGTGCGCCGCCCGGTCACCCGGTCCTGGACGGTCTCGGACGTCCCCCTCCTCGACGAGGCGGCGGAGCTGCTGGGCTTCGACGAGCGCGTCGCCCGGGCCCGTGCCGAACGCGAGCGCGAGACCCAGATCGCCTACGCGCAGGGCGTCCTCGACGTCTCCTACGCCTCCCGGACCTACGAGTTCGACGACAAGGAGGACAGTGATCCCGAGGCCTCGGAGGTCCTGTCCGCGCACGACATCATCGACGCCGAACGCTTCGCCGAGCGCCACGAGGAGGAGGACTTCCGCAGCGCGGCCGAGCGGGCCGCCGCCGACCGCACCTGGGCCTTCGGGCACATCATCGTCGACGAGGCGCAGGAGCTGTCGCCGATGGCCTGGCGGCTGCTGATGCGGCGCAGCCCGACCCGCTCCATGACCCTGGTCGGCGACCCGGCCCAGACCGCGGAGGCGGCGGGCGTGGGCTCCTGGTCGAAGATCCTCGAACCGTATGTCGAGGACCGCTGGGACCACACCCGGCTCGGCGTCAACTACCGCACCCCGTCCGAGATCATGGACCTCGCAGCGGCCGTGGTCCGCGCCGAGGACCCGGACTTCGAGCCCCCGAGCTCGGTCCGCTCGACGGGCGTACGACCGTGGATCCGGCAGGCCTACGACGACCTCCCCGGCGCCGTGGAGAAGGCGGTGGCCGAACTCACCCCCGCCGAGGGCCGCCTGGCGGTGATCGCCCCACGCGACCTGCACCGTGCCCTCGCCGGGCGCCTGGCCGGCGTCACGGCCGGCGCCGAACCCGACCTGACCCAGAGCGTCGTCCTCCTCGACCCGCGCCAGGCCAAGGGCCTGGAGTTCGACTCGGTCCTGGTGGTCGAACCGGGCCGCTACGGCACCAGCGACCTGTACGTGGCCCTGACCCGCGCGACCCAGCGACTGGGCGTACTGCACACCGGCCCGCTGCCGGACGGGCTCAGGCAGGCCGCAGCCACACCGTAGCCAGCGGAGGCAGGGTCAGGCGGATGCTCGTGGGGCGGCCATGGCTGCCCTGCGGCTCCGGCTTGACCGGGTCGGGGTTGATGACACCGCTGCCGCCGTACTGGGCCGCGTCCGTGTTGAGGGTCTCGTGCCAGGCGGGGATCTCGTCCGGGACGCCCAGGCGGTAGTCGGAGCGGACCACGGGGGCGAGGTTGGAGACCGCGAGCAGCGGGGTGCCCTCGGCGTCGTACCTCAGGAACGCGAAGACGTTGTCCTCGGCCGCGTCGCCCGCGATCCACTGGAAGCCGGCGACGGAGGTGTCCCGCTGCCAGAGGGCCGGGGTGGCGCGGTAGACGGTGTTGAGGTCGCGGACCAGGTCGCGGACGCCCCGGTGGTCGGCCTCGGCGCCGTAGGCCGGGTCGAGCAGCCACCAGTCCGGGCCGTGGGCCTCGGACCACTCCGCGCCCTGGGCGAACTCCTGCCCCATGAAGAGGAGTTGTTTGCCGGGATGGGCCCACATGAAGCCCAGGTAGGCGCGGAGGTTGGCGCGCTGCTGCCACCAGTCGCCGGGCATCTTGGAGACCAGCGAGCGTTTGCCGTGCACGACCTCGTCGTGGGAGATGGGCAGCACGTAGTTCTCGCTGTACGCGTAGACCATCGAGAAGGTCATCTCGTGGTGGTGGTACCTGCGGTGGACCGGCTCGTGGGACATGTACTCCAGAGAGTCGTGCATCCAGCCCATGTTCCACTTCAGGCCGAACCCGAGCCCCCCGGTGTCGGTGGGGCGGGTCACGCCCTCCCAGGCCGTCGACTCCTCGGCGATCGTCACCACGCCCGGCACCCGCCGGTAGACCGTCGCGTTCATCTCTTGGAGGAACACCACCGCGTCCAGGTTCTCCCGGCCGCCGTGCTCGTTCGGTGTCCACTGGCCCGGCTCGCGCGAGTAGTCCAGGTAGAGCATGGAGGCGACCGCGTCCACCCGGAGCCCGTCTATGTGGAACTCCTCGCACCAGTACAGCGCGTTCGCCACCAGGAAGTTGCGCACCTCCCGGCGCCCGAAGTCGAACTCCAGGGTGCCCCAGTCGGGGTGGGCGGCCCGGAGCGGGTCCGAGTGCTCGTACAGCGGCCGCCCGTCGAATTCCGCCAGCGCCCAGTCGTCCCGTGGGAAGTGCGCCGGCACCCAGTCCATCAGCACCCCGATGCCGGCCCGGTGCAGCGCGTCGACCAGGTACTTGAAGTCGTCGGGGGTACCGAGGCGGGCCGTCGGCGCGTAGAAGCCGGTGACCTGGTAGCCCCAGGAGCCGCCGAAGGGGTGCTCGGCGACAGGCATCAGCTCGACATGCGTGAAGCCCAGGTCGCCGACGTAGCGCGGCAGTTGCTCGGCCAGTTCGCGGTAGGTCAGGCCGGGGCGCCAGGACGGCAGGTGCACCTCGTAGACCGAGAAGGGGGCTTCGTGAACCGGGGTGTCGGCCCGGTGGGTCATCCACTCCTCGTCGGTCCACTCGTGGCGGGACGCGTGGACGATCGACGACGTGCTGGGCGGGACCTCGGTACGCCGGGCCAGCGGGTCGGCGCGCAGGGTGCGGGAGCCGTCCGGGCGGGTGATGTCGAACTTGTACAGCTCGCCCGCGCCGATGCCCGGCACGAACAGCTCCCAGATCCCGGAGGAGCCGAGCGAGCGCATCGGATACCCGGTGCCGTCCCAGAAGTTGAAACCCCCGGCCAGCCGCACGCCCCGCGCGTTCGGCGCCCACACCGAGAAACGGGTGCCGGACACGCCCTGGTGGGTCATGGGGTGCGCGCCCAGCGCCTCCCACAGCCGCTCGTGCCGGCCCTCGCCGAGCAGATGCAGGTCCAGATCGCCCAGGGTGGGCAGGAAGCGGTACGCGTCCTCGGACTCCTGGACCGTCCCGTCGTACTCCACCAGCAGCCGGTAGACCGGCGCGTCGGAGAGGGGGAGCAGGACGGAGAAGAAGCCGTCGCCGTCGTCGTGCAGTCCGGTCCGCAGATCCCGGCCGGCGACCACCGTCACCGCGCGGGCGTACGGACGGAACACCCGCACGGCGACCCCGCCGTCCGGGACCGGATGCGCGCCGAGGACGGAGTGCGGGTCGTGGTGCGTGCCGTGCAGCAGCCGATCACGGTCGTCGGCGGCTACGGATACGGACTTCTTGGAGGTCACGGACGCGTCTCCCGGGGATGTCAGGTCGAGTCGGAGGTAGCGAGGCGGTGGACGGCAGACAGGGGCACGGGCAGCCAGTCGGGGCGGTGCCGGGCCTCGTAGACGACCTCGTAGACGGCCTTGTCGGTCTCGTAGGCCCGCAGCAGCACGGGGTCGGTGCGGGGGTCGACGCCGGTGATCTCGGCGTACCCGGAGCAGTAGGCCGCCCGGCACAACCGCGCCCAGGCGCGGGCCGACGGGGTCACCGAGTGGGCCGCGTAGTCGAAGGAGCGCAGCATGCCGGCGATGTCGCGCACCGGCGGCTGCGGCATCCGGCGTTCGGCCAGCGGGCGGGCCGGCTCGCCCTCGAAGTCGATCAGGGACCACTCCCCGGACGGCGAGCGCAGGCACTGCCCCAGGTGCAGATCGCCGTGCACCCGCTGGGCGGTCCAGGTGCGGCCCTCGGCGGCCAGGCCGGCCAGCGCCTCGTAGGCCGAGCGCAGCCCGTCCTCGTACGGCCGCAGCGCCGGCACCGCCTGGGCGGCCGCCGCCAGCCGCTCGGTCATGCCCGCGACCATCGTCTCCAGCTGGCCGTGCCCGAGGGTGACGGTCGGCAGCGCCCGGGCCAGCGCCGTGTGCACCTCGGCGGTGGCCCGCCCCAGCGCCCGCGCGTCCGCCGCGAAGTCCTCGCTCTTGGCCAGCTCGCGCAGGGCCAGCTCCCAGCCGTCGGTCGCGCCGCGTACGAAGGGCTGCAGGACGGCGAGGACGTACGACTCCCCGGCCAGTTCCGCCCGCAGCCATGCCGTCGGGGCGGGCACCCGGGCGCAGCCCTCGCGGGCCAGGGCCAGGGGTATCTCCAGGTCGGGGTTGACGCCGGGCACGACGCGCCGCAGGAGCTTCAGGATGAACGTATCTCCGTAGACGACCGAGGAGTTGGACTGCTCGGCGGTCAGGAGCCGGGCCACCAGCCCGTCGCGTATCTCCGGACCGGGGTCGCGTTCGAAGAACAGCCCGCCGATGCGGGCCCGGGTGCGCAGGGCCTCCAGGAGCACCTCGGCGGGCCGGGGATCGTACAGGGCGTCGTACACCGTGTGTCCGGCCAGCGGGCCGTCGGTCACGTGGCCGATCAGCGCGGGCGCCAGCCGGGGCGGCAGCGCCTCGCGCACGCCTATGAGGAGCTGGTAGCAGTCGCCGGCGTCGGCGGGGGCGGGCGGCTGTTCGGCGCGGACCAGCAGATGGTGCAGGCCCAGCCTGCTGTCCGACGGCAGGAGTTCGGTCTCGGCCACCGTGGCGAAGCCGGTGACCGGACTGCCCTTGCCCGCGAACCAGCGCTGCCGGGGCAGCCAGTCGCGCAGGAGGGGATCGAGCGAGGCGAGGAGAGGGGGCGTGGAGGGGGTGACCGTTTCCGCCATGGCGGGTACGTCCTTTCCCCGGTCGTCGGGGGCGTTAGTGATGCGTGCCCCGGGCGGGCCGGAGGAAACCGCCGCCGCCCGGGGTGGACTATGCCGACCTCGTCCGGCCGGTCACGCGGTCTCCGCGCGCAGGCGGAACCAGTAGAAGCCGTGCCCCGCCAGGGTCAGCAGGTACGGCAGCTCGCCGACGGCCGGGAACCGCACCCCGCCGAACAGTTCCACCGGATGCCGGCCGTTGAAGCGCCGCAGGTCCAGTTCGGTGGGCTGGGCGAACCGGGAGAAGTTGTGCACGCACAGGACCAGGTCGTCCTCGTATTCGCGCAGGAAGGCGATCACCGCCGGGTTCGACGACTGGAGTTCGGTATAGGTCCCCAGTCCGAAGGCAGGATTCTGCTTGCGGATCTCGATCATCCGGCGCGTCCAGTGCAGCAGCGAGGACGGCGAGGACATCGAGGCCTCGACGTTGGTGACCTGGTAGCCGTAGACCGGGTCCATGATGGCCGGCAGGTACAGGCGCCCCGGGTCGCACGAGGAGAAGCCGGCGTTGCGGTCGGGGGTCCACTGCATGGGGGTGCGGACGGCGTCGCGGTCGCCGAGCCAGATGTTGTCGCCCATGCCGATCTCGTCGCCGTAGTAGAGGATCGGCGAGCCGGGCAGGGAGAGCAGCAGGGCGGTGAACAGCTCGATCTGGTTGCGGTCGTTGTCGAGGAGCGTGGCCAGCCGCCTGCGGATGCCGATGTTGGCGCGCATCCGCGGGTCCTTCGCGTACTCGGCCCACATGTAGTCGCGTTCCTCGTCGGTGACCATTTCGAGGGTCAGCTCGTCGTGGTTGCGCAGGAAGATGCCCCACTGGCAGCCGGAGGGGATGGCGGGGGTCTTGGCGAGGATTTCCGAGACGGGGTAGCGGGATTCCCGGCGCACCGCCATGAAGATGCGGGGCATGACGGGGAAGTGGAACGCCATGTGGCACTCGTCGCCACCGCTGCGGTAGTCGCCGAAGTAGTCGACGACGTCCTCCGGCCACTGGTTCGCCTCCGCCAGCAGCACGGTGTCCGGGTACTGGGTGTCGATCTCCTTGCGTACCCGCTTCAGGAAGTCGTGGGTGGCGGGCAGGTTCTCGCAGTTGGTGCCCTCGCGCTGGTACAGATACGGCACCGCGTCCAGCCGGAAGCCGTCGATGCCCAGGTCCAGCCAGAACTTCAGCGCGGAGAGGATCTCCTCCTGGACGGCCGGGTTCTCGTAGTTGAGGTCCGGCTGGTGGGAGAAGAAGCGGTGCCAGAAGTACTGCTTGCGGACCGGGTCGTAGGTCCAGTTGGACGCCTCGGTGTCGACGAAGATGATCCGCGCGTCCTGGTACTGCTTGTCGTCGTCCGCCCAGACGTAGTAGTCGCCGTACGGCCCGTCGGGGTCCTTGCGCGACTCCTGGAACCACGGGTGCTGGTCGCTGGTGTGGTTCATGACGAAGTCGATGATCACGCGCATGCCGCGCTGGTGGGCGGCGTCCACGAAGTCCACGAAGTCGGCGAGGTCACCGAACTCGGGGAGTACGGCGGTGTAGTCGGAGACGTCGTAACCGCCGTCCCGCAGCGGGGACTTGAAGAAGGGCGGCAGCCAGAGGCAGTCGACACCGAGCCACTGCAGGTAGTCGAGCTTCGCGGTCAGACCCTTGAGGTCGCCGATGCCGTCACCGTTGCTGTCCTGGAAGGAACGGACGAGGACCTCGTAGAAGACGGCGCGTTTGAACCAGTCGGGATCGCGGTCCTTGGCCGGCGTGTCCTCGAAGGTGTCCTGGACGGGTTCGTTGACGATCATGTTGTGGGTGACCCTCCGATCCGCGGGGACGGTCGCAGAACCGTGAAGATATGCGCGGGTCGTCGACCCGGTTCCAGGCGCACATAGTTGGCCCTGCCCCAGTTGAAGGTTTCACCGGTGAGCTCGTCGCGCACCGGCACCGACTCGTGCCAGTTCAGGCCGAGTTGCGGCATGTCCAACGAGACCGTGGCCTCCTGGGTGTGGTGGGGGTCGAGGTTGGCGACCACCAGAACCGTGTTCGATCCGCTCCGCTTGCTGTAGACGATCACCGCTTCCCGGTCGGCGTGGTGGAAGTGGAGATCGCGCAACTGCCGCAGGGCCGGACTCCTGCGCCGGACGGTGTTGAGGCGGGTGATGAGAGGCGCGATGCCCTCGGTGTCGGCGCGGGTCCAGTCGCGGGGTTTGAGCTGGTACTTCTCGG
>NZ_JBEZKI010000061.1:0-29496 GCF_040651615.1 Streptomyces sp. NPDC048417
ACACACGGTCTTGAACAGACGGTCTTGAACAGACGGTCTTGAACAGACGGTCTTGAACAGACGGTCTTGAACAGACGGTCTTGAACAGACGGTCTAGGTCAGACGGTCCAGGTCAGACGGTTCTGGTCAGCCGGTGATGATCAGACGGCCCTGATCAGACCGTGCCGTAGGACACGTGCACCTCCGTGAAGCCGAGGGAGTGCAGCAGGCCCTCCAGCATGTCCGTGGTGTTGGTCTCGGCCCGGGTGGTCAGACCGCTGGTCTTGGCCGCGTCCGAGATGTGCTTCACGGCCAGCTTCTGCACCGCCTGCTCGCTGTTGGGGTTGTCCGAGAACAGGTCGCCGAGCCGGTCCAGCAGACCGCGCTGCTTGGAGACGGCGTAGGAGTGGTCGGCGTCCAGCGTGGCCTTGCCGAGCTGCGCGTGCGGCAGCCGGATGGTGGCCTCGGTGCGGTCGTCGTTGACCGTCACGTCCTTCTCGCCGATCTTCCCGAGGTCGACATAGGAATCGACGTTGCCCGCCCCGACATACAGGGTGCGGCTGCCGCGGATCGCGCTCGGCAGGTACTTGGCGTCCTTCTCCAGGTCCACGACGACCTGGAAGTTGCCGGACGCGGCGTCGTAACGGCTCATGTCCTGGATGGACTTGAGCAGCGCGGGGCCCGTGTTGTCACGGGTTTCCGTGCCGAACAGGTCCTTGATGCCCGGTAGCACCGCCAGCTTGATCCCGGCGAACAGCACCACGAGCACCAGCACGAACGCGGTGAGCAGCTTCGCCCAGCCGGGCATGCGCCGGGGCCGGGCCTTGACCGGAGTCTCCTTCTCGGAGGTCTCCTTGCTCTCCTTGGTGGAACTCGCCATGTGACGGTCCTCCTTTCCAACGAGACGAATGCCCGCCGAACGCCTTGCCAGACCGTGTTGTTGGCCGATTGAGACAGCTGACGCAGGACTGGTACACGCTTTAGCGTGGAGTGACCTCCCGTCGGCGTGCCAGGAGCCCCGGATGACCGCAGAAAGCACTTCCCGGCCCCTTTGTCCGATGCACCGTGTGACGTATCCCGAGTCCGGGCCGCCCCGGCTCACCACGCTGGCGACCGGCACCCCGGTATGGCTCGTGACCCGGTACCACGACGTCCGTCAGGTGCTCATGGACCAGCGCTTCGACCGCGGTTCCCTGTACGCCGACGACGCTCCGCCGCTGCTCGTCGTACCGAACCTGCTCAGCGACCCCGACGGGCTGGTGAACCAGGACGGTCCGGGCCATCAGCGGCTGCGCGGTACGGTACAGCGGGCGTTCACCCCGCGATCCGTCGCCCGCTGGCGGCCCTGGGTGGCGTCGGTGGTCGAGTCCCTTCTCGACGAACTCGCCGCCGCCCCACGCCCCGCCGACATCGTCGAGGGGTTCACCCGCCGTCTTCCCGTGTCGGTGATCTGCCGGCTGATGGGGCTCGACCACATCGACCGCGAGCGCATCCGGCACTGGGCCGACCACGCCCTGTCCGGAGGTGCGCACAGCGCCGAGGAAGTCGCGTGCGCCATGCGGGAGTTCGGGGTCTTCGGGGCCGAACTGGTGGCGCAGCGGCGGGCCCGGCCCGGCGACGACCTGGTCAGCGGGCTGGTCACGGCGGGCGACTCGCTCGGCCTCGGGGAACGCCAACTCGTCCGGCTGGTCTGCGGTTTGGTGGTCGCCGGACACGAGACCACGATGTCCGCGCTCGGCAACATCGTCGTCTACCTCCTCACCGACGGGCATGCCGACTGGCCGTCTCTCGCGGTGGACGAGGAGGCCGCGGCCACGGCGGCCGAGCAGCTGCTGCGGACCGTGCCGCTCAGTGAGGGCCGGGTGCTGCCCGGGCTGCTGCGCAGGGCCGTCGAGGACGCCGTGGTCGGCGGCGTCCTCATCCCGGCAGGCAGTGTCGTCGCCGTCCAGACCAACGCGGCGGGCCGCGACCCGGACGTCCATCCGCCCGGCCCGCCCGACCTCACCGCACCCCTCCCCGTGCCGAGCGTCGTCTTCGGTGCCGGCCCCCACCACTGCCTGGGCGCCTGGCTGGCCCGCCTGGAGATCACCCTCGCGCTGCACCGGCTCGCCGTCCGCTTCCCGGGCCTGCGCGCCGAGTTCACTCCGACGACGATCGACTGGCGCGAGGGCCAGATGACCCGCAGCCCGAGGCAGCTGCCCGTGTCCTGGTGAGTCCTGCCCGGGGCGCGGCTGGTCACCGTCCCCGGCGCCGGCCACCTGATCGACGTCGAGCAGCCCACTGGGTATCCGCGTACGGTGACCCGATTTCTGGCGGGTCAGACCCGCGCCGCCAGTTCCGCGATCCGGTGTGCCGACGCCGAGCCCGGATCGGCCGTGATCAGGACGACCTCCTGGTCGTCCTCCGGCACCAGCAGGACATCGCAGTTCAGCCGCAGCCGCCCCAGCTCCGGATGGTCGAGGACCTTCGTGCGATGCCCCGGGGCATGTACCGGATGGGTCGCCCAGACGCGTCGGAACTCCGCGCTTCCCGCGTGCAACTCGCCCAGCAGGGCGGCGAGTCGCGCGTCGTGCGGATACCGCTCGGCGGCCCGCCGCAGCCGGGCCGCCACGATGTGACCGAATTCCCCGGCGCTGGAGCTCGTGTACATCCGGCCCTGGCCCAGGAAGCGCCGCCGCGCCAGGTTGGTCGTGCCGTGTCCGAGGTCCCCGCCGAAGAGCAGCTGGGCCAGGGGGTTCCAGGCCACCAGGCCGTAGGAGGCGTCGGTGACGATCGCCGCGGTGCCGGGCATCCGCTCCAGCATCCCGGCCACGTGCGGGCGCACCCGCCGGACCGCCGTGCGGGCGGGCGGCGCCGCGGCCGAGCCGGCCAGCCGGAAGAGATGGCTGCGCTCGGCGGGTGCCAGCCGCAGCGCCCCGGCCAGGGCGTCCAGGACGCGCGGGGAGGGCCGGGGGCCGCGTGCCTGCTCCAGACGGGTGTAGTAGTCGACGGACATATGGGCCAGCTCCGCGACCTCCTCGCGGCGCAGGCCGGGCGTGCGGCGCGGGACGGTGCCCGGCGCGAGTCCCACCGTCTGCGGGCGCAGTTCCTCCCGGCGCTCCCGCAGGAAGCGGGCCAGTTCCTGCCTCGCCATTCCGCCGCCTCCCCGGTCCGCCTGGTACAGGTGGTCCCTGGCAGGACGGACGCGGCCGGGGAACCGTGGCTGTCATGAACGATCGCACAGCACTCGTCACCGGTGCCAACAAGGGCATCGGCTTCCATGTCGCGCGGCTCCTCGTCGAGGCGGGCTTCAGCGTCCACGTGGGTTCCCGGGACATCGAGCACGGCGAGCGGGCCGTGGCGGAGATCGGCGGCGACGCGCGGCTCCTCGTCCTCGATGTCACGGACCCCGGCAGCGTGGAGCGCGCCGCCGCCCGCGTCGACCGCCTGGACGTCCTGGTCAACAACGCGGGCGTCCAGCCGGTCACCGGCCCGCCCACCGAGACCGGCGTCGATGACCTCCGGCGGACCTACGAGACGAACGTCTTCGGTGTCGTCGCGGTCACCAACGCCTTCCTGCCCGTCCTGCGCCGCTCCGCCCACCCGCGCGTCGTGAACGTCTCCAGCGGCACCGCGTCCCTCACCTGGAGCACCCACCCCAATCCGCAGTTCGCCCCTGGCAGCCCCCGGTCCGCCGCCTACCGCTCCTCGAAGGCCGCGCTCAACGCGCTGACCGTGTTCTACGCCCAGGAGCTGGCCGAGGACGGCATCAAGGTGAACGCCCTCGCCCCGGGGCGGCGGGCCACCGACCTGGTCCCCGGGGCGGCCGAGGGGGGCGGCGATCCGGCCGAGGGGGCACGAGGGGTCGTACGGCTGGCGCTGCTGCCCGACGACGGGCCGACCGGCGGGTTCTTCTCCTGGGACGGCACACCCGTGCCGTGGTGAGAGCGTGGCGGTCCGTAGCATGAGCGCGTAGCCCGTATTGATCATGCGAGGAGCGGATCGTGCGAGACATCGCGGTCTTCAGCGGCAGCGCCCATCCCGAGCTGGCCGAGGAGGTCTGCGCGCACCTCGGGGTGCCGCTCAGCCCGACGCGGGTCAGCCGGTTCGCCAACGACTGTCTGGAGGTACAGCTCCAGGCGAACTGCCGGGAGCGGGACGTCTTCCTGATCCAGCCCCTGGTCCGGCCGGTGCAGGAGCATCTGGTGGAGCTGCTGCTGATGTGCGACGCGGCCCGTGGTGCCTCCGCGGGCCGGATCACCGTCGTCATGCCGCACTACTCCTACGCCCGCTCCGACAAGAAGGACGCCCCGCGCATCTCGCTCGGCGGCCGCCTGGTCGCCGACCTGCTGGTGGCCGCCGGCGCGAGCAGGGTCCTCGCCATGACCCTGCACGCCCCGCAGGTGCACGGCTTCTTCTCGGTGCCGGTCGACCATCTGCACGCGCTGCGGGAGCTGGCCGCGCACTTTCGGCGGTACGACCTGACGCGCACCACCGTCGTCTCGCCCGACCTCGGCAACGCCAAGGAGGCCGCCGCCTTCGCCCGGCTGATCGGCGCCCAGGTGGCGGCCGGCGCCAAGCAGCGGTTCGCGGACGACCGGGTGATCATCAGCTCCGTCATCGGCGATGTGGCCGACCGGGACGTCATCGTGCTCGACGACGAGATCGCCAAAGGAAGTACGGTGATCGAACTCCTTGAACGACTCCGGGAGCTGGGGCCGCCCCGGTCGATCCGGATCGCGTGCACGCACGGGCTGTTCGCGGCCGGGGCGCTCAAGCGGCTGAGCGAGCAGCCCGACGTGCTGGAGATCGTGTGCACCAACACCGTCCCGGTACCCGTCGAGGAGCACACGGACAAGCTGCGGATCCTGTCCATCGCCCCGGCACTGGCCGAGGCCGTACGCCGTATTCACAACGGTGAGTCCGTGAGCGCCCTGTTCGACGAGCCGCGCAACGTCTAGACAGGAAGGAGGAGTTGTAGCGCTGACCCGCGCTCGGCGGCACCGAGGCGGACGGGAGGCCCCCAGTGGCGAAGGCCAGGTTCGAGCGGACGAAACCGCATGTGAACATCGGCACCATCGGGCACATCGACCACGGCAAGACGACACTCACCGCGGCCATCACCAAGGTGCTGCACGACAAGTTCCCCCAGCTCAATCCGTTCACCCCGTTCGACCAGATCGACAAGGCGCCCGAGGAGCGGCAGCGCGGCATCACCATCTCCATCGCGCATGTCGAGTACCAGACCGAGCGCCGGCACTACGCGCACGTCGACTGCCCGGGCCACGCCGACTACATCAAGAACATGATCACCGGGGCCGCCCAGATGGACGGGGCGATCCTGGTGGTCGCGGCCACCGACGGGCCGATGCCGCAGACCAAGGAACACGTCCTGCTGGCCCGGCAGGTGGGCGTGCCCTACATCGTCGTCGCGCTCAACAAGACCGACATGGTCGACGACGAGGAGATCCTGGAACTGGTGGAGCTGGAGGTGCGCGAGCTCCTCACCGAGTACGAGTTCCCCGGCGACGACGTCCCGGTCGTCCGGGTCTCCGCGCTCAAGGCCCTGGCGGGCGACCCCGAGTGGACTGCGGCCCTGCTCGAACTCCTTGACGCCGTCGACGAGTTCGTACCCGAGCCGGTGCGGGACGTGGACCGGCCGTTCCTGATGCCGATCGAGGACGTCTTCACCATCACCGGCCGCGGCACGGTCGTCACCGGCCGGATCGAGCGCGGCGTACTGCGGGTCAACAGCGAGGTCGAGATCATCGGCATCCACCCGCAGAAGACCAGGTCCACCGTCACCGGCGTCGAGATGTTCCGCAAGCTGCTCGACGAGGGCCGGGCCGGCGAGAACGTCGGCCTGCTGCTGCGCGGGGTGAAACGCGACGACGTCGAGCGCGGCCAGGTCGTCATCAGGCCCGGATCGGTCACCCCGCACACGGAGTTCGAGGCCCGCGCGTACATCCTCTCCAAGGACGAGGGCGGCCGGCACACCCCGTTCTTCCAGAACTACCGGCCGCAGTTCTACTTCCGTACCACCGACGTGACCGGAGTCGTCACTCTGCCCCCGGGCACCGAGATGGTGATGCCGGGCGACAACACGACCGTGCACGTCCAGCTGATCCAGCCGATCGCGATGGAGGAGGGGCTGAAGTTCGCGATCCGCGAGGGCGGCCGGACGGTCGGCGCCGGCCAGGTGACCAGAATCCTCAATTGACTTGCTCCTCGGGCTGAAGCCTGAGGATTCTGGCCTTCTCGACCTGTTGCCGTGCCACTACGCGGCACGGGCTTGGGCCGGGAATCCGTGGCTTCCTGTTTCTTCGCGCTGTGCCGGGATTACTCCTGGTCTTACCGGCGCTCCGCAGGCCGATACCGCCAGTCCGGCGGCCTGTTTGACGTTGATCGCGGCGTTGTGGTCCCGGTCGTGGACGGTGCCGCAGGCGGTACAGGTCCATTCCCGGACGCTGAGGGGTTTGGGCCCGTCCTTGACGCCGCAGGTCGAGCAGGTCTGGGAGGTCGGCTCGAACCGGCCGATCCTGACCAGGGTCCGCCCGTACCGGGAGGCCTTGTATTCCAGCATGCTGACGAACGAGGACCATCCGGCGTCGTGCACGGACTTGGCCAGCCTGGTGCGGGCCAGCGCCTTCACCGACAGGTCCTCCACGGCGATCCCTTGGTTCTCGGAGATCAGCCTGGTGGAGAGCTGGTGGTGGAACTCGCGGCGTGCGTCGGCGACCTTGACGTGGGCGCGGGCGACCTTCAGGCGGGCCTTCTCCCGGTTCCTCGATCCCTTCTGCTTGCGGGACAGCTCCCGCTGGGCCTTCTTCAGCTTCTTCTCCGCGCGCCGCAGGAACCTCGGGGAGTCGATCTTCGTGCCGTCGGAGAGCACCGCGAAGTCGGTGAGCCCCAGGTCGATGCCGATGGTGCGGTCGGTTTCGGGCATCCGTGCCTGGTCGGTGGCGGGGTCGGTGTCGATGACGAAGGAGGCGAAATACCTGCCGGCCGCGTCCTTGATGACGGTGACGGAGGAGGGCGTGCTGGGCAGCGTGCGGGACCACTTCACTTTCACCGCGCCGATCTTCGGCAGGTTCAGACGCCCTTTGTCGGTGATGGACCAGCGGCCGTTGGCGGAGAACCGTATCGACTGACGGCTGTCCTTGCGGGACTTGAAACGGGGAGCACCGATCTTGGGCCCCTTGCGATCGCCCTTGAGGGAGGCGAAGAAGGTGCGGTACGCAGTCTCGACGTCCCGCAGGGACTGCTGGAGCACCACCGCGGACACCTCGCCCAGCCAGGACCGCTCCACCGTCTGCTTCGCCTCGGTAATCAGCCTCTTGGACAGCTCTGCGGCCCTGGGGAACGGCTGCTTGGCCGCTTTGGCCTCCTCACGGCGCGGACCGCGTCGTTGAACACCATCCGGGCGCACCCGAACGCCTTGGCCAGCGCGGTGCGCTGACCTGTATTCGGGTAGAGCCTAAACGCGTACCGGAGGTGCATGCCGATCACCCTAGAGAGCCCGAACACTCATTGTCTCCAGGAACATGCGTGCGGGATGTCACCTGAGTCCTGCACGGCCCGGCTCCGCCGGGACGACACCGCGACGCTCCGCGTCGCCACCACGAGATCCGCTTCACCCCCGGCCTGAAGGCCGGAGCACTGCGAATGAATCCCGGTAGCGGAGCGGCAACGCTCCGACGTGCCCGTTCCCCGACTGTCGCGCACGCCACAGAAAATGGCGCACCCAAGCAGCAGACATATGTCAATCGAACATGCTCAAATTCCCTCCATCGAGGGTAACTTGCAAGGCGGGGAACGGAATTGGACCGGCTGGGGTGGGAGGTGATGCCGTCGTGCGCCAGGAACCCCGACAGGATCCCGCGCCACTCACCCGGCACCTGCGTATCCATCAGGACCGCGGTTACACGGTGCTGGAGTTCCGGGGCGAGATCGACATCGCGGCGGCGACCGAGATGGCGCCCTATCTGGACCGGGTGACCGCGCGGGAGAGCAGCCGGGTGGTGATCGACCTGCTGCACGTCGACTTCTTCGACTGCTCCGGGCTGCGGCTGCTGTACCGGGCGCGCGGCCGGGTGCTGGAGCGCGGCGGACAGCTCCAGCTGGTGTGCACACACCCGCTGACGGTGCGCGTGCTGAAGGTGACGGGACTGTCGCAGCTGCTGCCGCCGCTGGCGACCCTGGACGCGGCCCTCGGCCGGCCGGAGGCCACGTCCGGGTCGTTATGACGTCACCTCGGACGGGGTGCCGTGGCGGCTACCGGAATTCATTCGCAGTGCATCGGCCTTCAGGCCGGTGGTGATGCGAATCTGATGGTGGCGACGCGGAGCGTCGCGGATTCAGATCCGGCGGAGCCGGACACCGCAGTTCCTTGCCTGCGGCGCGGAGCGTCGCGCGGGCTGGTCCCGGCGGAGCCGGGCGGTGCTCACACCGGCCGGTTCTGCTGTTCGGTACTCCTTCAGGTTGTACCCGGACGCCGGCCAACAGGGGGCGTTGGCGAGGGCGTTCGGGTGCGCCCGGATGGTGTTCAACGACGCGGTCCGCGCCGTGAGGAGGCCAAAGCGGCCAAGCAGCCGTTCCCCCCAGGCTGGCCAAGTCCGTGCACGACGCCGGATGGTCCTCGTTCGTCAGCATGCTGGAGTACAAAGCGGCCCGGCAACAGGTCGAGAAGGCCAGAATCCTCGGGCTTCAGCCCGAGGAGCAAGTCAAGAAAGCGCGTGCCAGGCCTTGCCCAGCGCCTGGCGGAACTGCTCCTCCTGGTGCCCGGTGAGCTCGCGGACCATCCGCTCCTCCAGCTCCCGCACCGGCCCGGCGACCCCGGCGAGCAGCTCGCGCCCGGCGTCCGTGAGCAGGATCAACAGCTCGCGCCGGTTGCGCGGATTGCGCTCCCGCCGGATCAGCGCACGGCTCTCCAGTGACCGTACGAGGTCGGCCATCGACTGGGCGGTGACGAACGAGTCGCGCGCCAACTGGGCGGCCGAAAGCCCGTCGTGGCGCTCCAGGATGGTCAGGGCCGTGTACTGCAGCGCGGTGATCCCGGCGGGTCTGACCAGCTCGTCGAGGTGTGAGCGCACCACGAGCTCCAGCTGCTTGACCATGTACAGCAGCGAGGGGCGTGTCTGTGTACCGACCATGCGTGCACCCTAGACCATTGACAGGAATCCTGTCTGTAATCAGACTGCGGACCAGACGCTGAACCAACAGGAATCCTGTTTGTTGAAAACTTGGCGATCAAGGCGGTCGACGCCGGTCGCGCCATCGACGCTGGGGAGTGGGCCATGACGACCACCTTCGAGACCGGACCCGGGTAGCTGTTCATCGGCGGGCAGTGGCGGGAAGCCGCCGACGGGGCCCGTACGGAGGTGACCGACCCGGCCACCGGCCAGGTCCTCACCACCGTCGCGGAGGCGGGAGCCGGTGACGTCGACGCCGCCGTGCAGGCCGCCCGGGAGGCCTCCGACGCGGGGGAGTGGTCGGGGCTCAGCGGCCGGGAGCGCGGCCGGGTGCTGCACCGGATCGCCGAGCTGATCCGGGAGAACGCCGAGGAGATCGCCGCCCTGGAGAGCCTGGACCTCCGGCTGGTCCGCGAGGGTCGCCTCCCGCTGCACCGGCTGATCAGCACCTACCCGTTCGCCGAGATCGACCGGGCGGTGCGGGACATGAGCACGGGCAAGGCGATCAAGCCCGTGCTCACCTTCTGACTCCCGAGGCCTCCGCGGCTCCTGGGGGTCAGTCCACCACGAGGACCAGCTTCCCGGTGGTCCGGCCGGTGCCGCCCAGCTCATGCGCCTTGGCGGCATCGGCCAGCGGGAAGGTCCCGGCGACGGTCGCCCGCAGCTTCCCCTCCGTCACCAGGTCGGCGACCGCCCGCATCCCGGCCCGGTCGGCGTCCACCAGCATCCGCACCGCCCGCACCCCGAGCCGCTCGGCCTCCTCGTACAGCTCCGCGGAGCCCACCGGCAGGATCGACACCAGGACACCGCCCGCCCGCAGCACCCGCAGCGAATCGATCGAGGTGTCACCGCCGATCGTGTCGAGCACGACATCGACGTCCCGCACCGCCTCCGTGACGTTCACGGACCGGTAGTCCACCGGCTCGTCCACGCCGATCTCGCGCAGGAAGTCGTGCTTGGCGGCGCTCGCCGTGCCGATCACATACGCGCCGCGCGCCTTGGCGATCTGCACCGCCACATGCCCGACCCCGCCGGCCGCCGCGTGCACCAGCACCCGCTGCCCCGGCTGTACGTCGGCGTTCTCCACCAGCGCCTGCCAGGCCGTCAGCGACACCAGCGGCAGCGCGCCCGCCTGGACGTGGTCGATCCCGGCCGGCTTCGGCACCAGGGCGCGGGCGGGGACGATCGCGTACTCGGCGTGCGTGCCGTGGCCGAACGGGTAGGACACCATGCCGAAGACCTCGTCGCCGGGCTTGAAGGCGGCGACACCGATCCCGGTCTCCTCGACCGTGCCGGAGACGTCCCAGCCGAGGACGAAGGGCGGCTTGCCCAGGAAGCCACCGTTCTCCCGGTGTTTCCAGTCGGTCGGGTTGAGTCCGGCGGCCCGCACCCGGACCAGCACCTCGTTGGCGCGCGGCTGCGGCCGCGCCACCTCGATCACCTTGAGTACCTCGGGGCCGCCGAGGACGTCCTGACTGACCACACGCATCGTGTTCACATTGCTCATGGTCACCCAGCCTGCCGGGATGCGCCCGCCCGGGAAATGGCACGATGGCCAACCTTCGATGGAATCGTGCCAGCCCTGGCGGTGGGCCACCCTCGCCTGCGCCGGAAGCCTCAGCGGCTCATGTGCAGGGCGACCAGCAGTTGCCAGACCTGGTCGGCCACCTCGTCGGGCCCGGCGTCCAGCAGGCCGTGCAGCCAGTCCGCCAGCACCCCGGCGAAGGTGGCGGCCACCGCCGAGGCCACCAGCGGGGCGTCCGCCGCGCCGGCCAGCTCGCGCTCGGCCAGGCTGCGGGCCCGCAGGTCCCGGTGCAGCACCCGGCCCAGCGGACCCCCGCCACCCGGCGCGAGCAGCTCCCGGTACAGGGCCGTGTGCGGCACCAGCCCCGCGAAGAACTCCAGCAGCGCCGGCGGCGCGTGCACCGGATCGGGCCGGCCCCGCCAGGCGTGCAGCGCGTCCACGGCGTCCCGTACGACGTCGGCACAGGTGTCGACCGCCAGCGCCTCCAGGCCGTCGTAGTGGACGTAGAACGTGGCCCGGCCCACCCCCGCGCGGCGCACCAGCGCGGCCACCCCCACCTCCGCCAGTGGCCGCTCGGCGCACTCCGCCAGCAGGGCCGCCCGCAGCCGCGCCCGGGTGCGGGCGGCGCGTGGGTCCTCGACCGCGGGGCGCGGCACTGGGCCGGTCACCGGGCGGCGAGGACGGCGGCCAGGGCGAGGGCGCCGGGCAGCGCCTGCGCGAACAGGATCCGCCGGTTGGCGGTGACCGCGCCGTACACCCCCGCGACCACCACGCACGAGAGGAAGAACACCTGGGCCCGGAAGCCCGTCGGGTCGGCCGCCACCAGCCCCCACGCCAGGCCGGCCGCCAGGAAACCGTTGTACAGGCCCTGGTTGGCGGCCAGCGGCGCGGTCCGCCGGGCCAGTTCCGCGTCGAAGCCGTGGAAGCGCATTCCCGGCCCCTTCTGCCACAGGAACATCTCCAACACCAGGATGTACACGTGCAGCGCGGCTATGAGGCCGACCAGCACGTTCGCCAGGATTTCCATGATCGACGGGCCCTCCCACTCACTTGGACAGGCGTCCAGTATAGCTGGACAGGTGTCCAGGAGGTGATCGGGCCGCCCAGGGCCCGGCCCAGGGGAACATGTCGGCAAGTCGCAGTTAGGAATGGGTATTTGATGATTTGCCACCAACTGGCGGAGCGTGACGGAACCCTCACTTCCTCTGGTTGTCGAGGTTGATCCTTTCGGGTTCAAACCCGATAAGCTCCAGTCCGTCACAGCGAGTTGACGCGCCCCAGGTGGGTCCGTCCTGCCGTGCGCAGTCATAGGCACGGCCCTCGCACACTGCCCTTGTTCGCTGTTGTTCGATTGTGTTGCTTCGAAGGATGCAGATGGAACTCGCCACTCCGCCGCCGGCGGCGCGGGCCCCTGTCGCCTGGTACAGCTGGTGGCTGATGCCACTGGCCTTAGGGGGAGGGACAGTCGCCGCCACGTTCATGAGCTCCGAGCGAATAACCGCGGCCGTCGCAGGTGCCGCGGCCACCGTGGCCAGCTCCGTCTGCGTGCGGCTGCTGATCCGCTCGCAGCGCCAACTGCGCAGCGCCGAAGGGTCGTTCCGCAACTCGCAGACCGAGCAGTCCCAGCAGTGGCAGCAGCATGTCTCGGGCCTGGAGCGGAAGTTCTCCGCCGAGCGCGCCACACTGGAGGGCCAGCTCAACGAGCAGTCGGCCGCGTTCGACGCGCGGTTCGGCGAGCAGGCCGCCGCCTTCGAGTCCCGGCTCGGCGAGCGGACCGCCCACTACGACGCCCAACTCGCCGAACAGTCACGGGCGTACGAGGAGCGGCTCGCCGACCAGCTGAAGTCCTCCGAGGCACAGCTCGCGGACCAGGCAGATGTCTGGCAGGAGCAGCTCACGCACCAACGGGCCGCGATCTCCCGGCTCGCCGACGAGCAACTGCCCGACGCGCTGAAGCGGCTGCGCGACGGCGACGCCATCGACGACCTGCTGCCCGTCACCGGCCAGTACGCCAAGGTCGACAAGGACGTCCAGGCCGACCTGCGCCGCATCCTGCGCACCTCGCTGATCGGTGTGGAGGAGGAGTTCAACCGCTCCACCTCCGCCGAGCAGGCCGTGATCAGCATCGGCAACCGCATCCACGTCCTGACGAGCAAGCTGCGCGGCAGGCTGCACGAGATGCAGGGCGAGCACGGCCGGCTGCCCGCAGTGGCCCGCGGTCTCATGGAGCTGGACCAGGAGCTCGGCCCCGCCGACTCGCTCGCCGCCAGCATCGGCGTACTCGGCGGCTCGGACCGCCCGGGCCGCCAGTGGCAGGAGCCCCAGCGACTGCTCAGCGTGGTCCGGGGCGGCATCGGCCGCATCAAGGACTTCCACCGCGTCGAGGTCCGGCATCTGCCCGAACTCGGCGTCGACGGCGGTCTGGTGGACCACCTCACGCTGATCTTCTCCCAGCTCCTGGACAACGCGGCCCGCTACTCGCCGCCCACCGAACCGGTCGTCGTCTCCGGCAAGGAGGTGCCCAACGGCGTCGGCATCGAGATCCAGGACTCCGGCAAGGGCCTGAGCGAGGAGAAGAAGCGCGAGGCCGAGCACTCCCTGGCGGGCACCGAGAACGGCCCCGGTATCGGCGGCATCTCCGAGGACGCCACCATCGGCCTGCGGGTCGTCGGCATCCTCGCCCGCCGCTACGGAATCCGGGTCACCTTCGCGGACTCGCCCTGGCTCGGTACCTCGGTGGTCGTCGTGGTCCCGCACAAGTTCTTCAGCCCGCTGCCCGCGGCCCCCGCCGCTCCGGCCCCCGTGACGGCCGCCCCCGCCGCCGCGTCCCCGGTGCAGGCGCACGGCCCGGTCGCCGTCGAAACCGTCACTCAGCCGGAGTCCGGCGAGGTCCCGGACACCACCCCGGGCGGACTGCCCCGGCGGCGCAGCCGGCGCCGTGCCGAGGAGGAGCCCGAGGAGCGCACCGCCCGCACGGAGGGTGCCGCGTTCACCGCGGTCCCGCCGGAGGAGTCCTTCGCGGGCCTGGCCGCCTTCGCCACCGCGGGCCGCGCGCCCGCCGTGTCCGAAGAGGCGGACAGCGAGGCCGAGTTGACCGGAGAAGAAGACGTCGTGGCCCCCGCGATCCCGGCCGGCGCCGATGACGCCGCCGGACGCGAGGCCGCGGAGCACCACACTGAAGAGAGCGACTAGTCCACATGACGCAACAGGGAACCGACGTGAGCTGGGCGCTCCGCGATCTGGTGGAGAGCATCCCGGAGATCCGCTTCGCCCTCGTGGCCTCCAGCGACGGCAAGGCCATCACCTCCTTCGGCGCCGAAGACCCGGACGACGTGGACCGCTTCGCGGCCGTGGTGGCGGGACTGCAGGCGCTGGCCCAGCCGGTCGCCGAGCAGTTCCCCAAGTACGCGGGGCAGCTGCGGCTGGCGATGATCGAGGTCGACGGCGGCCACCTCTTCGTCGTACGGGCCGGTGTGGAGACGTATCTCGGGGTCCTGGCCCGCGAAGGACTCGACCAGGGGCTGCTCGGGCACCAGATGAGGGACCTGTCGCGGCGGATGGGCGAGCTGCTCGGCACCTCTCCGCGTCTGGAGGAGCACTCTGGATGAGTGCTCCCCGCCGGCCAACGGACCCGTCCGGTCTAGAGCGTTATTACGTCCTCACCGGGGGACGCAGTGGACCGGGCGGGTCGGCGTCGAGCCTCGACGTGGCGACCCTCGTCGTCTCCCGCACCGCCCCGGTCCCGGGGATGCAGCACGAGTACGAGGAGATAGTCCGGCGTTGCCGCGATCCGCTGTCGGTGGCCGAACTCACCGCCCATCTCGGATTGCCCTTCAACATTCTCGCGGTGCTGTTGGCGGATCTGCTGGACGCAGGCCGTATTGAAGCCCGTGATCCGATTCCGGCCCACCACGCCGGCCGCGGGCCCGACCTCGCGCTCCTCCAGGAGGTACTCAGTGGACTTGAAAGGCTTTGACCATCCCGGCGACCCCGGTGCCGGGGGGACCCGCTCGGTCAAGGTGATGATCGCCGGGGGATTCGGCACCGGTAAGACCACCATGGTCCGCTCCGTCAGTGACATCAAGCCGCTCACCACCGAGGAGACCCTGACGCAGGCGACCGTCGGCGTCGACAACCTCATCGGCGTCGCGGACAAGGCCGAGACCACGGTCAGCCTCGACTTCGGCAAGATCAGCCTCAACGAGGGCCTGATGCTGTACCTGTTCGGCACCCCCGGACAGGAGCGGTTCTGGTTCCTGTGGAACGGCCTGTTCAAGGGCGCGCTCGGGGCGATCGTCCTGGTGGACACGCGCCGGCTGGCCTCCAGCTTCCGGGCGATCGAGGAGATGGAGCGGCAGAACGTGCCCTTCGTCATCGCCCTGAACGTCTTCCCGGACTGCAAGGAACACCCCATCGAGGAGATCCGGGACGCCCTCGACATCTCCCCGCACACCCCGATCGTGGCCTGTGACGCCCGTGACCGGGCCTCCAGCCGTGACGTACTGATCGCCCTGATACGTCATCTGAAGGAACGCTCCGCCGTCGTACTGGAGCCCCGATGAACGAGCAGAGCCTCGACAGTCCCGACGCCCCCCGCGGCGGCTGCCCGGTCGCGCACGGTCCGTCCGAACTGGCCCGGCTGTACGGGCCCGAGGCGGCGACCGACCCGCACGGCATCTACGAGCGGCTGCGCAAGGAGCACGGCTCCGTCGCACCGGTGCTGCTGGAGGGCGACATCCACGCCTGGCTGGTGCTGGGCTACCGGGACAGCCGGCGGGTGCTCGACAATCCCAGCCAGTTCCCCCGGGACGCGCGGACCTGGCGGGACTGGCGGGAAGGACGGGTCGCGGAGACCTCCGCGCTGATTCCGATGCTCGGCTGGCGTCCTGACTGCGTGTCCCAGGACGGTGAGCCGCACCGCAGGCTGCGCGGCGCCGTCAACGATGTGCTGCAGGCCGCTGTCGGCCGCGGTATCCGGCGCCACGCCACGCACTTCGCCAACAAGCTGATCGACGGGTTCGCGGCCGACGGCCGCGCCGACCTGGTGGCGGACTACGCCGACTATCTGCCGATGCTCGTGATGTCCCGCATTCTGGGGCTTGCCGAGGCGGAGGGGCGCCGGCTGGTCGAGTCCTGCGCCCAGGTGCTCAAGGGCGGCGAGGACGCCGTGGTGCACGACGGCAGGATCAGGGAGATCTTCGGTGAACTCGTCGAGCGCAGGCGGTCCGAACCCGGCTCCGACCTCACCACCGACCTGCTGGAGCATCACGCGGCTCTCGACCACGACGAGGTCGTCCACCACCTGCGCGTGGTGCTGATCGCCGCGGCCGTCACAACCAACCTGCTGGCCCGGGTGCTGCGGCTGGTCCTGACCGACGCCTCCCGGCTCTCCGGGCTGATCAGCGGCCAGCTGAACATCTCGGCGGTGGTGGAGGAGGCCATGTGGAACTCTCCGCCGCTGACCGTCCTGCCGGGGCGCTTCGCCGCCAGCGACGTCGAACTGGGCGGGCACCGCATCGAGGCGGGCGACCTGCTCGTTCTCGGTCTCGCCCCGGGCAACCTCGACCCCGAGGTCCGGCCTGACCCGGGTGTCTCGGTGGAGGGCAACCATGCGCACCTGGCGTTCGGCGCGGGCCCTCACGAGTGCCCCGGGCAGAGCATCGGGCAGTCCATGATCGAGATCGCGGTGGACGTCCTGCTGCACCGGCTGCCGGGCCTGCGGCTGGCCGTGCCGGCGGACGAGCTCACCTCGACCGCCTCCACCTGGGAGTCCCGGCTGGACAGGCTGCCGGTCGAGTTCCCGGTGTGAGTACGCTGCTGCCCGTCCGGGTTTCCGGCCGGGCAGCAGCGTCGTCTCACACGGCCGGCCGTCGAACTCCGGAAGGCCCGGCCGCGGCGGCCGGGCCTTCCTGCACCGCCGTGTACCGGCCCGGGACCGGGGGTGCGGACGGCCTCACCACCATCCACCGCGATCGCGGAACAGGATCGAGGCGTCAGCCGTCGAGCCAGTCGCCTGTGACGCCCGTGGGACGGTATCCCGTGGCGTTCCAGATGAAATGCGGGTGGGCGCAGCCGAACATGTAGGCGATCAGTGCGGTGTCTTCCCTCCCGGTTTGAGGGTCGTACATGGTGTAAAAGTACTCAGATCCGACTGTGCCGGCGTCTTGTTGGATCTGACGAGCCCGGTCCGGGTCCGGTGCGGCCATGGATGCCTCCACGGCGGCGATGTAGGTGCGGCGCAGGATCTCCCATGCCCTGTCGGTGTTGCCGTGCCAGGGGCCGTGCAGAGCTTCGAAGGCATGGAGCTCGGCGTCGAAGAGAGGCCATGTCCGGGGGTACTGGGCTCGGCAGCGTGCGGACAGCTCGGCGGTCCGGGTGCTCAGCGCCGGTGCGGTGGGCCGCGGGCTGATGGTGAGGGTGGTGCCGTGGGTGAGGATGCCGGTGCATGCGTTGGGCTGCAGGTTGCAGAGCGGGCAGTCCTCGGCCGGGGGGAGGCCCTGGGTGATGCCGTCGAACCACAGGGCGTGGCGGCCCGTGAGCCCCATCCAGACGATGGTGCTGGTCATCAGCCAGGTGTTCCACATCGGCGAATGCGCCTCGGGCATGCAGCCGTACTTGATGAGGGCGATGGTGCAGGCAGCGTAGAGGGCCTTGGTGTGGGTGGGTATGTCGGCGAGCCAGAAGTTGCTGATCTCGCCGGTGAGGGAGTCGACTCGGACGTCGGCCATGTCGTCGATGACGCGGCACAGCAGCAGGGAGGCGAGGTGTTCTTCCTGCCAGAGTTCGGTGTCGGGTGAGACGTGCCAGAACAGGCAGTCCAGCATCTGCAGGGCCGAGTAGGTGCTCTGGCTGAGCGGGTTGGTCTGGGGGAGCGTGACGTTGCCCGCGTGGTGCTGTTGGAGCCAGTACTCGTCGACGGATCGCTTGTGGGCCGCGTAGAGCCCGCAGACCAGGGCGCGTGCGCTGTTGGTGCTGAAACTCTCGGCCAGGCGGCCTTCGACGAGTTGGGTGACGTGCGTGGTGTCGATGGTGTCGATCACGCGCTTGTACTCGTGGAAGACGAGGATGTCGTCTTCGAAGCGGTGGCGGAGGCCAAGGTCTCGTTCGAGGTCGTTCATCTGCCGGACCACGGACCAGCCACCGGTCAGGACGCTGTCGAACTCCTCGCGGTACGGCCAGGCCTTGACCGTGAGGGGAAGACCGGCGCTCTGCCGCCAACTATAGTCACCCAGCGTGCGTGCGGGGGGCGTGGGCAGCCGACGGCACAGAGGGCAGGTGCAGGCGCTTGTCAGCTCCTCCTCGCGCGGCGGGGTGAGTGCCCGGCTCCGCCAGGCCCCCTCCAGCATCGTGCAGGTCAGTCGGCAGACTTCGATATCGGTACTGACCTGCGGGAAGGCCGCTTCGATCATGCGCAGGCTGGTGTCGAGCCGTTTCAACCTGGCGTAGCCCTCCTCGTCGGGCGGGAGGAACGCCCGTGGCGCCAGCTGGAGGGCGCCCTCCACATGCAGCGTGGTGCCGACTTGGGGGGATCCGAGTGCGTCCAGCCGCTGCTGAGCGGCGTTCTGGGACCTTCGGTGCTGCTCCGTGCTGCCATTGATGCGTTTCACGAAGAGGTCGGCCAGGGTGTTCCCCGCCTCCGAGGGCTGGAGCTGGGCGCTTGGCTGCGCCGGGAGCAGGCTGTCGGCGGACGCATTCTGAACAGCACCTACGCCTCGGGATGTCACACCGGTCTCCTTCAAGTTGGGGTCATGACAACGGAATCGACCGACCGTGGTCGTCGGCCCGTCGTGTCCGAGCGACTTCTGTCCCTTCCGCGACGGCCTTGCCGGACAGCCGGAATCACGCGCCCGGCTCCGGCTTCTGCTGCGAACGATCGCGAAGGGGGTACGACTACTGCCTCGACGGCCGACGAAGTGGAGCGGGCCGCCGACCTGCCCTTGGAGGACGAACGGCCCCGTGTCCGCTCGGTTCTCGAACGCGACGAGCCGCCCGTCCACGGCGGATTCGTCCTCGACACCGCCGGCCTTGCATGAACGGCCCGCCCCTGTCGAAGCGCGCTCTTGCTACAGGGCGGTACCTGCGTCGCCGCCTCAGCTGTGTCGGTCAGCGAGCACTCGCGGCCCATCAGGCGTAGCGCGACCCCCGGATCCGAGGTGCGTGGCCGCTCCGGGAAGGCCAGCGGATCCGACGCCGGCCGCCCCGTATGCCCGATCAGCGCCCGCCCTGCTTCGATCGGGCAGGACACCCACGGCCTGCGGCAGGTCCCACGACGTGCACTCCTCGAACGCGGCTCTGCCGTTCACCGGGTCCATGTCCCGGATCCGGCACGAATACCGGGCGCGCGCGAACTCCGGATGCTCACTGACGGGGGTCTCGAAGGGCAGGTCGAAGGTGACGTCCTGAGGCATGTGTTTCCTTTCGGGCGACAGTGCGCAGAGTCCCCCCGTCCCTGCGAACGGGTGGCCTGTCGGCCACCCGTGCACTCGAACTGGCCTTCGTGGCTCGAAAGTTGAGCCGTGAGGCGCTACGAGGCTGCCCAGAGCGTAAATGATCTACGCGTGACCTGACCGTGACGTGTGTTACTGCTCATGCCTCCTGAGCTGAGTACACTCGCGCGCCCCCCACGTACGTGTGCGCGACGCGGGTGTCCGCGATGCGCTCCGGGGGACCGGCGAACGGATCGCGGTCCAGGACCACCAGATCCGCGAGCGCGCCGACGGCCACCCGCCCGGTGTCGTCGAGATGGTTCACGTACGCCGAACCGGCCGTGTACGCCCTGATCGCCGCCGCGAGTCCCAGCCGTTCCTCCGGCAGGAACACCGGCGCGTCGCCGCCCGGTTCGACCCGGTTCACCGCGACATGGATCCCCTGGACCGGGTCGGGGCTGCTCACCGGCCAGTCGCTGCCGGCCGCCAGCCGCGCCCCGGCGCGCAGCAGCGCCCCGAACGGGTACTGCCGTCCGGCCCGTTCGGACCCCAGGAAGGGGATCGTCAGCTCGTCCATCTGCGGCTCGTGCGCGGCCCACAGCGCCTGGATGTTCGCGGTCGCGCCGAGCCGGGCGAAGCGCGGTACGTCGGCGGGGTGCACGACCTGGAGATGTGCCAGGTGGGGCCGCGTGTCGCTGGGGCCGTTGGCGGCCCGCGCCGCCTCGACGGCGTCCAGCGCGTCCCGTACGGCCCGGTCGCCCAGCGCGTGGAAGTGGCACTGGAAGCCGAGCGCGTCCAACTCGGTCACATACTGGGGAAGTCGCGCCGGGTCGATGAAGCTCTTGCCCCGGTTGGCCGTGGCACAGCCGCACTTGTCGAGGTACGGGTCGAGGAGCGCGGCCGTGCCGTTCTCGGCGACCCCGTCCAGCATCAGCTTGACCGTGCCCGCCCGGAACCGGCCGTGGCTCAACGCGGCCCGCTTGTCGACGAGTTCGGGGATCTGCTCAGCACCGCGCTCCCGGTCCCACCACAGCGCGCCGACCGCGCGCGCGGTCAGCGAACCGTCCCGGGCCGCCGCCAGATACGCCTGCGACGGGTCGTCCATGCCGAGGAAGTCCCCGACCAGCGCGTCCTGCCAGGCCGTGATGCCCAGCGCGTGCAGATGCCGCTGGGCGTGCAGCAGCGCCGCGAGCCGGTCCGCCGCGGTGGCGGGCGGCGCGAGCCGGCCGACCAGCCGCATCGCCCCCTCCTGGAGCGTTCCGCTCGGCACGCCGGACGCGTCCCGCTCGATCCGCCCGTCGGTCGGGTCGGGCGTGTCGCGGTCGATCCCGGCCAGCTCCAGGGCCCGGCTGTTGACCCAGGCCCCGTGATGGTCCCGGTTCGGCAGATACACCGGCCGGTCCGGTACGACGGAGTCCAGCAGCTCCCGCGTCGGGGTACCGCCCTCGAACGCCTCCATGGACCAGCCGCCGCCCAGGATCCACTCCCGCTCCGGATGCGCCTCGGCATAGGCGCGTACGGCGGCCACGGACTCCGCGGCGGTCCGCAGTCCCGTCAGGTCGCACTGGCTCAACTCGAGCCCGGCAGGCACCGGATGGACGTGCGCGTCCTGGAAACCGGGCAGCAGCAACCGTCCGGCGAGATCGACCACCTCGGTGCGCGGCCCGGCGAGCCCCCGCAGTTCCCCTGCGGAGCCGACGGCGGTGATGCGCTCACCGGTGACCGCGACGGCGGTGACCGCCGGTCCCTCGGGGGTGAGGACGGGGCCACCGGTGAAGAGCAGATCTGCGTGCATCGTTCCTGTTCCTTAGTTGGGGGTCGTGAGCAGCTGGGGTGCGTCGGCGTCGGTACCCTCGCCGGTGCGGAAGTACGGCGAGCGGCGAACGTACTTCGCCCATCCGGCCGCGACGAACCCGGACACGATCATCACCAGCGGGGTGGTCAGCAGGAACCAGCCGTTGTCCGCGCTGACCTCGAAGTGGTCGGCCGAGGTGTAGAAGGACCAGCCGAGGTAGCCGCCCAGGCCGAGCAGCGCGCAGGCGCTCAGCGCCGGGAGCACCACCGCCCGGACACCCTGCCGCCGGTCCTCGCGCAGCAGCGCCCGGAAGCGCACGGCGGCGGCCAGCGCGGTGAGCGCGTACGACAGGGCGACGACGATGCCGACCGCGTTCACCGTCGCCATGATCATGTCGGCCAGCCTGGGGATCACCAGGGCGAGCGCGGCGACCGCCGTGGCCAGCGCCCCGATCAGCAGCGTCCCGGCCGCCGGAGTGCCGTACCGGGGACTGACCCTGGCCCACACCGGCCCGAGGGTACGGTCCCGGCTCATCGCGAACATGCCCCGCGCCGTCGGGATCACCCCGGCCTGGAGCGAGGCCATCGCCGAGAACAGGAGCGCCACCAGTGGCAGCGCGGCCCACGGCTGGGAGGCCAGCCGGTCGCCGAAGAACGCCAGCCCCTCGGCCCCGTGCCCGGCCAACTCCCGCTCCGACAGCACACGTTGGAAGGCCACCGAGCCCAGCAGGAACAGCCCCAGCATGGTCACCAGCGTGATCAGCCCGGCCCGGGAGGCGTCCCGTGGGTCGCGGACCTCCTCGTTGACGGTGAACGCGGCGTCGAAACCCCAGTAGCAGAACACCGAGAGCAGCAGACCCTGCGCCAGCGCCGTCGCCGACGGGATCGCGAACGGGTCGAACCAGCTCAGGCTGAAGGGGTGCGGGCCGGTGACGATGCCGTAGCCGCAGAACCCGAGCAGCACCACGTACTCGAAGACCAGCAGACCGGTCTGGAGCCGGGCGGCGGTGCGGATGCCGGTCACCGCGGTGAGGGTGACGGCGACCAGCACGACGACGCCGACGGCCGTGGTCTGCGCCGTCGAACCCGGGTCCAGGGCGAGCCCGCCGACGCGGTGCACTCCGGCCTCGCCCGCCAGTTGCAGCATCGCCGACCCGGTGACCGCCGTGGTGTACGCGAGAAAGGCGATCGTCGCCACGATGTTCACCCAGCCGACCATGAAGCCGAGCCAGGGATTGAGTGAACGGCCCACCCACACATAGCCGTTGCCCGCGTTCGGCTCCACCCGGTTCAGCCGGGAGTAGGCGCCCGCGATACCGAGCACCGGCAGGAACGCCAGCAGCATGATGGCCGGCAGATGCAGCCCGACCACCCCGGCCGTCACCCCCAGACCGATGCCGATGCTGGTGGTCGCGGCCGTACTGGACGCGGCGACCGCGACGCCGTCGAGGACGCCGAGGGACCTGCGCAACTCAGGAGGGTCGACTGGGTAGGGCTTGTCGGTCATGGCCAGCACTCCGCTCACACCTGGGGGCCGGACCTGGTCGGCCCCGGTGACCGCACATGAAACTGCCGGCGCACTTCACAGGTCAACGGTGTTGTCATAAGGTGCGCGACCAGGAAGGGAGGCCCCATGAGCGAACGAGTCGTCCCGGCCGCCGACCGGCGGCGCAGACGCCCCACCAAACAGGGCGTGGTGCTCTCCGAGGAGCTGATCGTCGAGACCGCGCTGCGGCTGATCGAGGAGCACGGCGCAGAGGCCCTATCGGTGCGCCGCCTCGGCCGCGCCCTGGGCGCCGACCCCAGCTCCCTCTACCGGTACTTCCGGCACACCGACGACCTGATGCTGGCCGTCGCCGACGAGCTGATCGGCCGTACCCTGCGCGTCTGGCGGCCCACCGGCGACTGGCGCGCCGACCTGCGCGACCTCGGACTGCGCATGCACGCCGGCGCCCTCGCCCATCCCCGGGCGGCGGTGCTCAGCGCCCACCGGGTGACCGGGCGCGGCCACGAGATCCAGGCCGTCGAGACCATCCTCGGGGTGCTGCGGAGCGCCGGCTTCCCGGACGCGGAGGCGGTCCGCGTCTACCACGCCTTCGTCGACCAGGCCCTCGCCTACGGCGCCCTCGACTCCGCCAACACCGCCCTGCCCAGGCCTGCCCGCGAGGCCGAGGCGGACGTGTGGCAGGCGACGTACGCCCGGCTGCCCGCCGCCACCCACCCGAACATCGCGGCCACCGCCCGCCACCTGGTGGCCTCGATGCGGGGCAGCTCCTACCCGGCCGCCCTGGACCTGCTCCTCACGGCGGCCGGGGCCCGGCTCGCGCAGATCCGCGCCGCCGAGGACGTACGCCGATGACCCCGACGGGAAGTGGCCGGCGGCCGACTGAATGCGGTGATGGGGGACAGACGGACGGGAAGGACCTTCCCAGGGAGGAAGCATGGCACTGGTGACCGCGGCCGTCGTGGTGCTCGACTGCGCCGAACCCGATAAACTCGCCTATTTCTACCGTCAGTTGCTGGAGGGCGAGGAGAGCGAGGTGTCCGCCGACCTCGTCGAGGTGCGCGCCGCCGACGGCGGCCGGATCGCCTTCCGGCGGGACGTCAACGCGACCCCGCCCAGCTGGCCGCGCCCCGAGAACTCGCTCCAGGCCCATCTCGTCTTCCTCGTCGAGGACCTGGACGAGACGGAACGCCGGGTGGTCGGGCTCGGCGGCCGGCCGATCGAGGCGCGGGACCCGGCCGGGCCGTACGAGGAACGTGGGTACGCGGACCCGGCCGGGCACTCCTTCACCCTGCGCCTGGTGCCGCTCTCGGCACCCAAGCTGGGCTGAGACCGCTCAGTCCCGGCCGCCCTTGCGGGTCGTCGGCCATGCCCCGGTGGAGCGCTCGATGGCGGTGGCGCCGGTGCGGTCCACGGCACTGCGCACCACCGCGAAGACGGCGCCCTGGAGGGCCGCGGCCAGCAGCACCTCGCCCCAGCCGCGGTCCCGGTCCAGGGCGTCCGGCGCGTCCTCCTCGCCACGCAGCGCCATCCAGGTCCGGCGGAAGGCCAGTGCGCCCAGCGCCCCGCCGGCCCAGCTCAGCAGAAAGCCGAGCGGTGCGTAGACGAGAGGGAGCTTCTGTTTCTTCGTGCGCTTGGCCATGTGTGCCTCCGCGTTGTCAGGGCCGCCCCGCGACCGGGACCTCCTCGGCCGCCGGCACCGGGCCGGGCGGTGTCCCGTCCCCGAAGGGCCGGCCGCCCAGCTGCTCCCGGTGATGGGGCGTCAGCCACCCGGCGAGATCCGGGCCGAGGGGAACGATACGGGTGGGGTTGATGCCGGTGTGCACCTGGTAGTAGTGCCGCTTGATGTGGTCGAAGTCGACGGTGTCACCGAATCCCGGCGTCTGGTAGAGGTCCCTGACGTACGCCCACAGCACCGGGTTCTCCGTCACCTTCCAGCGGTTGCACTTGAAGTGGCCGTGGTAGACGGCGTCGAACCGCACCAGCGTGGTGAACAGCCTGATGTCGGCCTCGGTGATCGTGTCCCCGACCAGATAGCGCTGCCCGGCCAGCCGCTCGGCGAGCAGGCCGAGCCGCCGGAACACCGCCGTGCACGCCTCCTCGTACACCTTCTGCTCGTGCGCGAACCCGGCCCGGTAGACACCGTTGTTGACGTCCTCGTAGACCTCGGCCATCACCGTGTCGATCTCGTCCCGGTGCTCGGCCGGGTACAGGTCCGGCGCTCCCTCCCGGTGCAGTGCGCTCCACTCGGTGGCCAGGTCCAGGGTCAGCTGCTGGTAGTCGTTGGTGACCAGCCGCCCGCTCGGTACGTCGACGATCGCGGGCACGCTCACCCCGCCCGGGTAGCCGGTCTCCCGGCGGTCGTAGGCCTCGCTGAGGAACCGGATGCCGAGCACCGGGTCACGGTCGTCGGGGTCGAGGGCGAAGCGCCAGCTGCGGTCGTCCTGGATCGGGTCGGTGACGGCCAGCGACAGGGCGTCCTCCAGGCCGAGCAGCCGCCGTGACACCAGTGCCCGGCTCGCCCACGGGCAGGCACGGCTGGCCACCAGACGGTAACGCCCGGCCGTCACCGGCCAGCCGTCCCGCCCGTCCGCCGTGATCCGGTCCGCGAAGTGACTGGGGGACCGTTTGAACGCCTTGTGCCCGAGCGAGGTGTTGCCGCTGTCACCGCTCATGGTGCCTCCTTGTCGATACGCGCCCGATGGACCGTGTTCCCCGATGCTGCCCGATTCGCTCCTCCCGTACGGTGTGATCAGCCCGTGCCGGGGCAGTCGGCCGTCGTGAGTGGGATTTCGTCGCAAGAACAGCCGAAAGAACAGCTGCGAGAACAGCCGGAAGGGCAAACGCAAGAGCAGCCGCAGGAGCAGCCGGGGCGGCATTCGGAGCGGTCGCACGCCGATCGCAGGACACGGCTGACCGTGTTCGTGGCGCTCGCCGCCAATCTGGTGATCGCCGCGGCCAAGGCCGTCGGCGGAGTCGTCGCCGGCTCGCCCGCGCTGCTGTCCGAGGCCGCGCACTCCGTCGCCGACAGCCTCAACGAGGTGTTCCTGCTGGCCGCTCTGCGCCGCAGCCGCCGCCCGCCCGACGAACGGCATCCCTTCGGCTACGGCAAGGAGCGCTTCTTCTGGTCGCTGCTCGCGGCCGTCGGGATCTTCGTCATGGGTGGCTGCTTCTCCGTCTTCCAGGGCGTCGAGGCGCTGCGCAACGGCGCGCAGGAGAAGCTCAGCGGCTATGTGGCGGGCCTGATCGTGCTGGGCGTCGCCCTGCTCGCCGAGGGCGCCTCGCTGGTCCGGGCGCTGCACCAGGCCCGCCGGGAGGACCGGGGGCTGCGGGATCCGGCGCTGCGCACGGTCGTCGCCGAGGACGCCACCGCGGTCCTCGGGGTGCTGCTCGCGATGACCGGCATGGTCCTGCACATGGTCACCGGGCAGGTCGCGTGGGAGGCCTCCGCCTCACTGGCCATCGGCGTCCTGCTGGTGTACGTGGCCTACCGGCTGGGCGCCGACGCCCGCGCCCAGCTGATCGGGGAGGCCGCGGACCCGGAGCTGAGCCGCACGATCCGGGAGCGGCTGGCGGAGGAGCCCGAGATCGACAGCGTGGAAGCGCTGTTCACGATGAAGCTGGGCCTCGACTCGACCCTCGTCGCGGCCCGGGTCGACCTGGCGCCCGGCCTGGACAGCGAAGAGGTCGAGGAGATCCTGGTGCGCATCAAGCGGTCCCTGGACCGGGAGTTCGGCGGGACCGACCAGATCTTCCTGGACGTGACCGACCGCTCCGCGCGGGAGGCGGCAGAAAGCCCCGCCGCGACGGGGGAACGCGGCGGGGCCTGACATTCGGCTGCCCGGCCCGAAGCCGGTTCATGCCTCCGGGAAACAGATTTTTCTAAATTCCGACGTTCCCCGGCCGGAAAGGATTCCCGGAACCGTCAGTTCCCCTATTGCGGCTCCAGCACGAACACCGGGATCTCCCGCTCGGTCTTCTTCTGGTAATCGGCGTACGGCGGATACGCGGCGACCGCCCGCTCCCACCACTCGGCCTTCTCCGCGCCGGTGATCTCACGGGCGGTCATGTCCTGCTTGACCGGCCCGTCCTGGAGCTCGACATGCGGTTGCGACTTGATGTTGAAGTACCAGACCGGATGCTTGGGCGCACCGCCCTGCGAAGCGACCACGGCGTACTTCCCGTCGTGCTCCACCCGCATCAGCGGCGTCTTGCGGATCTTCCCGCTCTTCACTCCCAGGGTGGTCAGCAGGATGACGGGCATCCCGGTGTCCATCAGGGTCGTGCCCTTCGTCCCGCCGGAGCTCTCGTACAGCTCGACCTGATCGCGTACCCAGGCTGCCGGGCTGGGCTCGTACTCGCCCTCAAGAGGCATGTGAGGTCCGTCCCCTCATCGCTTCCAAGACTGACGCCACGATTCAACACCGGGAGCGCCCCGGATCATCCACACGACACCGGGCCCTCCTTACCGGGGTCCGGCAGACCGCGAACCCCACGGGGCGCTCGTATCACGCCAGTTTCGCCCTGCACCTCACCGTCCGGGACGGTGAGGTCGTACGGCACCACGTCTACGAGGACAGCCTCGCCGCCGCCCGGTGCCTTCGCGCCCTGACCGCGGGCCGGGGGCTCAGCCCGGCGACAGCACCATCCGGGCCGCCAGCCCCAGCATCACGCAGCTCGACAGCAGCGCCGTGACCAGGCGTCCCCGGTGGCCGGTCAGGCCCCGGCCGAGCAGCGCGCCGCCGCCCGCCAGCAGCAGCTGCCAGCTCGCGGAGGCGGCGAAGGCCGCCAGGACGAAGACGCCCTGTTCCGGCGGCGGCGCCGGCTCGGCGGAACGCGTGCCGACCACCAGGGCCGCGAAGTAGATCACCGTCGTGGGGTTGAGCAGCGTGATCCCGAGCAGGCCGAGATACGCCCGTCCGGGACCGGGTACCGGCCGCTCGGCCCGGGTCGAAAGACGCCGCTCCCGGTACTGGCGCAGCGCCGCCGCCGCACCGCGTACCGCGAGGCCCACCAGGACCAGGGCCGAGAGCAGGCGCAGCGGCCCGAGCACCGGCAGCAGCGCCGTCGCCAGCGCGGCGCCGCCGACCGCGGCGAGCAGGGCGTAGAGGCCGTCCGCGCTCGCGACGCCCAGTGCGGCACAGGCGCCGGTCCGCAGTGACGTGCGGGCTGTGAGGGACACTAGATATGTGCCGACCGCGCCGACCGGGACGGCGATCCCGTACCCGGCGAGCAGGCCGGCGACGAGCGCGGCCGTCACGGACGTGCGGGCTCGGGCCTCCAGGGGCGCCTCGGCTGCTGCTGGACCCGCCCCCGACCGACGGTCGCGAAGGTCAGCGGCACCATGGCGTCAGGAGTGTTCATGCGCAGATCCTGGGGTCCGCCTCGTCGCCCCGGCAAGCGAATTTCGGCCCGGAATCGTCCCCCGACCGCGTGGGGTTCGGCCAGATCACCCGATTCACCGATCTGGCTGAACTTGCGGTCGCCCCATAGGTGCCCCGGGCATCTAATGAAGATCGGCACGACGTACGACATTCGTCTGCGAGGTCTTCCATGAACGAACTGACGGACCTGACGGAACCCACTACTCCAGACCACCAGGCCGACCCTGTGGCCTGGCCGCAGGACCGCACGTGCCCCTACCACCCGCCCACCGGCTACGACCCCCTGCGCGACGGAACCCCGCTGTCCCGTGTCACGCTCTACGACGGCCGCACCGCCTGGGCGGTCACCGGCCACGGCACGGCCCGGGCGCTGCTCTCCGACCCCCGGCTCTCCAGCGACCGCCGACGGGACGACTTCCCGATGCCGAACGCCCGGTTCGCGGCGGCCCGGGAGCGCCGCAAGGTCGCCCTGCTCGGCCTCGACGACCCCGAACACCAGACCCAGCGCCGGATGCTGATCCCGGACTTCACCCTCAAACGAGCGACCGGGATGCGGCCGGCCATCCAACGGATCGTCGACGAGCTGCTCGACCGGATGGTCGCCCAGGGGCCGCCGGCCGACCTGGTGAGCGCCTTCGCCCTGCCCGTGCCGTCCATGGTCATCTGCGACCTGCTCGGTGTGCCGTACGCCGACCACGAGTTCTTCGAGGCGCAGTCCCGGCGGCTGCTGCGCGGTCCGGCGCCCGCGGACTCCCTGGACGCGCGCGACAAGCTGGAGGCGTATCTCGGCGACCTGGCCGACCGCAAGAGCCGGGACGAGGCGCCCGGCGAGGGCGTCCTCGACGACCTGGTCCACGAGCGGCTGCGCGAGGGCGCCCTGGACCGCGACGAGGTCGTCTCGCTGGCCCTCATCCTGCTGGTCGCCGGGCACGAGACCACGGCCAACATGATCTCGCTCGGCACCTTCACCCTGCTCCAGCAGCCCGAGCGGCTCGCCGAACTGCACGCCGACCCCGCGCTGGTGCCCGCCGCCGTCGAGGAACTGATGCGGATGCTGTCCATCGCCGACGGCCTGCTGCGCGTCGCCCTGGAGGACATCGAGGTGGCCGGCACCACCATCCGCAAGGGCGACGGCGTGCTCTTCGCGACCTCGGTCATCAACCGCGACGAGTCCGTGTACGACGACCCCGACGCCATCGACTGGCACCGCCCGACCCGCCACCACGTGGCCTTCGGTTTCGGCATCCACCAGTGCCTGGGCCAGAACCTGGCCCGCACCGAGTTGGAGATCGCCCTGCGCACCCTGTGGGAGCGGCTCCCGGACCTGCGGCTCGCCGCACCTCCAGAAAAAATCCCCTTCAAACCCGGCGACACGATCCAGGGGATGCTGGAACTCCCCGTGACCTGGTAAGAGGCTCCTGCCATGCACATCGAGATCGATACGGACGTCTGCATCGGAGCCGGTCAGTGCGCCATGACGGCCCCCAACGTCTTCACCCAGGACGACGACGGCTTCAGCACCCTGCTCCCCGGCAAGGAGGACGGCGGCGGCGACCCGCTGGTCCGGGAGGCGGCCCGGGCCTGCCCGGTGCACGCCATCACCGTCAAGGAACCGACGGGCTAGTGCCGTGACAGGCAACGTTCGCCCCGTCGCGACGCCCGGCACGCACTCTCGCCGCACCAGCCGAAGACCCAAGTACGTCCAGTACGAGGG
>NZ_JBEZKI010000062.1:0-29129 GCF_040651615.1 Streptomyces sp. NPDC048417
CCACGGATTCCCGGCCCAAGCCCGTGCCGCGTAGCGGCACGGCAACAGGTCGAGAAGGCCAGAATCCTCGGGCTTCAGCCCGAGGAGCAAGTCAACAGGTGAGGGCGTCCGCCGCGTTGTCCTGCCAGTAGGTGACGGTGGCGGCGCTGTTGAAGAAGATGCCGCCCTTCGGCAGCTTCAGGGTCTTCTCGTTGTTGATCGCGTTGCCCTTCCTGTCGGCGAAGAACACGCCCAGCGTCTTCTCCTTGGCTCCGCCTTCGCCCTCGGGGGTGGACGTCGTGATCCCCGCGTACGCGGACTGGCCGTGCTCGAGTGTCACCACGGCCTGCGGCGTGGTCTCCTCGGCCCACGGCAGGGGCGCTTGGGCGTCGGCGCCGGCCCTCAGGTAGGGGGCGATGTAGGCGTAGCAGGGCTTGGTGCCGGTGTTGGTGGCCTTGAGCAGCAGGTGGTTGATCGGGCGGGACACCTCGGTGACGGTCAGCTTGGTGTTCGCCGTGGTGCAGGTGACGACCGAGGGGGCCTTCTTGGTGGCGGCGGAGGCGGTCTGCGCGGTGGCCTGGAAGCCGACGAGCGCGAGGGCCGCGGCGACGACCATGGAGGAGGCGGCCGCGCGGGAGACGAAACGAGTGGCGATACGCATGAGTGGACTGCTTTCTCCGAATATCCGGAATGTGGTCTTCCGGTTGTGGGCGGTGCCGGTCGTCCTGTCCTGGGTGTGCTGTGTGTGGTGTGCGTGGGCGCGCCGGAAGTGCGGGCCCTGGACGCGAGGTTGAGCGAGGGCGATCGCCGTGTCCGGTGCGGCGCCCTGCTCGGATGACCAAAGCCTGTGCCATGCGATGTTCCATCCGCCATTCCCTACGGGAGTTTCGGGATGCTGGAATGATCGAACCAGCTCTGAACTGCGGAAACGTGACCTTCCTGGGATGCCGAATGGAATGGAGGAGGGTGGGGGAGCCCTGTCGGGACCGCCGGTTTTGGTGAGGCGTGCAGGCGTGAACACCTCGACGCCGACATCGACCTCGGCTTGGGCGGACAGGAGTTGAGCTCTCGTCAGGACGGATGACCCGTCGCGTGGCTCAGGGCACAGGGAGGACACCACCGGGGAAATGCGCGGCTCCGTTTCCGCGGCGGCAGGCCCTAGTCTGATCCCCGTGAGGCAGGCAGGCGCTGGGAAGGACGATCGGCGATGACGCCCCTGAGCACCGGGGACCCGGAGGCCATAGGCGGGTACACCCTTCTCGGTCGGCTCGGGACGGGCGGCATGGGAGTCGTCTATCTGGGAGTCTCCGCCTCGGGACGGCAGGTCGCGGTCAAGCTCGTACACGGGCCGTACGCCCAGGAAGAGGAGTTCCGCACCCGCTTCCGGCAGGAGATCGCGGCGGCGCGCAGAGTGAGCGGCGCCTTCACCGCGCCGGTCCTGGACGCCGACCCGGACGCCGACCGGCCGTGGATGGCGACGCTCTACGTGCCGGGGCTCAACCTCGCCGAAGTCGTCGAGAAGGACGGCCCGCTGAACCAGCGGCAACTGCGCGCGCTGGGGCTGGGGCTCACCGAGGCGCTGCGCGACATCCACCGGGCGGGCCTGGTGCACCGGGACCTCAAACCGCGCAACGTCCTGATGACCGAGGACGGGCCGCGCGTCATCGACTTCGGCATATCGCGCGCTGCCGACAACCAGAACCTCACCACGACCGGGCGGATGATCGGCACTCCGCCCTTCATGTCGCCCGAACAACTGGCGGCTCCCCGGGACGTCACCCCGGCCTCGGACGTGTTCTCGCTGGGGTCGCTGCTGGTGTTCGCGGCCGTCGGCACGGGACCGTTCGACGCCGACAGCCCGTACATAACCGGCTATCAGGTGGTGCACGGGACCCCGGACCTCGGCGGGGTGCCCGAGGCGCTTCTGGGCGTTGTCGAGCGCTGCCTGGACAAGGACCCGGCCGCACGGCCGGAACTGACGGACATACACCGCATGCTCCAGGCGCTGCCGGAGTCCGACGTCACCGGCTCTCCGAAGACCGGACAGCCCGCGAGCCCCCGGCTCCGCCCCGCTTCCGACAGCCCGGCCACCACCTCAGCGGGCGCCGCGGCCGGCACGGGCACCGCCTCCGGCACCGCCTCCGGCTCCGGCACCGCCTCCGGCTCCGGCACCGGCTCCGGCACCGCCTCCGGCTCCGGCACCGGCTCCGGCTCCGGCACCGCCTCCGGCTCCGGCACCGCCTCCGGCTCCGGCTCCGGCTCCGGCAAGCGACGCCGAGTCCGGATGCTGCTCACCGGCCTCGGCGCGGTGCTGGCCGTCACCGCGCTGTGTGTCGGAGTGGGTGTCTACGTGTCCGATTCGGACGCCACCGCCACCGCCTCCGACGCCACCGCCCGCGCCGCGTCCCTGCCCGCCGGCTGGCGGCCGTGGCGCACGGAGCTGCGGCACGACGTGAAGGGTGTCCCTCTCGACTACAACAGCCCCGGATGCGTGGCGGCAGGAAGCGCCCTGTTCTGCGGCGGTACGGGCCTCACGGTCGCCAGGGTCGACGCCGCCTCCGGCCGCACCCTGTGGCGGACCGGCACCCGCCCTCAGGGGGCACAGCCGATCGGCGTTCGCGACGGGCTGGTCTACGTGTACGAGGATCCGGACGACAACACCAGGCGCGTGGTGGCCCTCGACGCCACGACCGGGCACCGGCGCTGGCAACGCGACATCAACAAGTCAGAGTCCGCGGTCCTGTACGACGGCGGATTGCTGACCCTGTCCCCCGACTACTCGTCGTTCGTGGCCTACGGGCCTTCCGGCAAGGAACTGTGGCAGGCGCCCTCGCTGGACGAGTACTGCACTCCGTCGGTGCTGGGCGGCGTCCCCTACGCCCTGTGCTCGCAGGGCACCGAGCCCGGCCAGGCCCCGGTCGAGCTGATGAAGCTCGGACCCGGCAGCCTGACCGAAACCGCCAGGCTCCCGAAGAAGGCGGAAGCGCTCGGCACGGTCGGCGGGCAACCCCTGTTCCTCGCTCCGCAGACCGCGAAGGACGTGTACGAAGCCGGATACGAGCGGCCGTACAACGCGCTGCTGCGGGTGGCGTCGGAAACCGGGAAGGTCACACGGGTACCGCTGGCCCGTCCGCTGACCGGCGCGGCCACCCTCGTGGACGGCGTCGTCTACTTCGTCCGGTCCGACGGGTCGGTCACCGCGGTGTCGGCGGACAGCGGCAGACAACTCTGGCAGAAGGTGACGGACGTGGAGAGCCTGTCCGCGCCCGCGGTGTCTGCGGCGCACAAGCGGGTCTATTTCTCCAACCGCTTCGGCCGTCTGCTGGCCCTGGACAGCCGCACCGGAGCGGAGGCCTGGCGCACCTCCGCGCTGGCCGACCCCGGGGACAAAGCGCAGAGCTACCCGCCGCGCGTGCTGCTCGTCAAGGACGCGATCGTGGCGATGGCCGGCGACACGGCCTTCTCCCGGAGCCCGGACGGGCCCACCTGACGGGCCGAGGCAGTCGCCGCGCACCCGCAGGTGTCCCACCGCAGCGGCGGGTCGCCGTGCTGCGGTTGTCGAGGTCCTCCGAAAGTTGTCGGGTCCGCCGGCGTCTCGTGCGCCGCGCCCGCCCGTCGAGGACTCCGGCCGACCTCCTCCGCGCCCCCTTCCTCGGCAGTGAGCCGGAAGACGATGCGGAGAGTCGGACTCGGGATGGCCTCGTCCTTCGGGGGCATCCGGTAGGGCATGGCTACTGGATCGGCAACGGCACGCGGACGCGGTCAGGTTCGACGTGCGGCGAACAGCAAGGCGATCGCGGCAGCGGCCCGGGCAGGCTTCGTCGCGCGCGGGGTCATCTACGCACTGATCGGCGTTCTCTCCCTGCGGATCGCCTTCTCCGGCGGGGGCAAGCAGGCCGACCGGGGCGGCGCGGTCGCCGAAATCGCCCAGAAGCCCTTCGGCACCGTACTGCTGTGGCTGCTCGGAATCGCCCTGGCCGGGATGGCCCTGTGGCGGCTGTCCGAGGCCGCCTTCGGACAGGCGGGTCCCGATGGCGGAGAACCGGGCAAGAGGGCGATGGCCGCGGGCCGTTCCGTCTTCTACGGATTCGTCGCCTACTCCGTGCTCTCCTACGCGGCCGGGGACAGGAGCAGCGGCAGCGGCAGTTCCGACAAGAACTCCCAGGACGTCACGGCGAAGGCCTTGGACTGGCCCGGCGGGCAGTGGATCGTCGGCATCGCGGGTGCCGCGGTGACCGCTGCCGGCCTGTGGATCGCCGTCCGGGCCGTCATGCGCAAGTTCGAGAAGCACCTCAGGATGTCGGAGATGTCACAGAAGACACGTAAAGTCGTCTCCTTCTTCGGCATGTTCGGCGGTACGGCCCGGGGCGTCGTCTTCGCCACCGCAGGCTGCTTCGCCATCGCCGCGGCCGTCCAGCACAAGCCCGGCAGGGCCAAGGGCATGGACGACACCCTGCGTACGTTCGCCGACACCCCGGCGGGCCCCTGGTTGCTGGCGTTGACAGCGGTCGGCCTCATGGTCTTCGGGGTCTTCTCCTGGGCCAACGCGCGCTGGCGCGACGTCTGACAACCCGCCCCGGCGAAAGGCCGGACCCGCCCGACGCCCGCACACCTGGCCAAGGGCCGCCGCTCTTCATCGAGAAAGGAGCACCGGACGAATCTGATGCGGCCGGCATCGGGATGACATCGCCGCTTCGGGGAACTCGGCAGCTACCAGCACGATTCAGGGAATTCCAGGAGGTAGGAACATGCTCGCTGTCGGAATCATTCTGCTCGTCGTCGGGTTCGTCACGGGGATATCCATCCTGTGGACCCTCGGCATCATTCTGGCCGTGGTCGGTGCGGCCTTCTGGATCCTGGGATCCATGGGGCACGCGGTGGCCGGCCGACGCCACTATTGGTGATGGTCTCCGGCACCGGACGCCGTACCTCTGACCTCGCGTGTCAGGAGGTGAGGACGGAGATGCCGTCCCCGAGAAGTTTCAGCCCGAGGACGAAGAACAGGACCGCCATCACAGCGACGTTGTGCTGAGCCGCCCAGTCCTTCCAGTTGCCGAGCGTGGTCCTGGCGCGCTCACCGCCGAGCAGGAAGACTCCCAGCGGGACCAGCAGGCCGAGGGTGGCGATCACGACGAAGATCGCCAGAGCGCCGATCTGCTGCCCGACCGGTATTCCGGCCGAGCCGATCGCGGCGCCCGCGGCGATGGTCAGCGGGGCGTTCTTGGCGTTGAGCGCGGCCAGGGCCAGTCCGAGTGCGAAGACCTTGACCGGCGTGAGGCTGTCGATCGCACTCATCCACTTCGGCAGCCGGGCCTGTGAGGGATCCCTCGGACGCCGGTGCCATTGCCGGGCGCCGAAGAGGACGAGGAACAGGCCGAGGGCGAGTTTGAGGGCTCCCACCCAGGTGGCCGGGTGCTTGTGGCTGGAGGCGCCTGCCGGGGAGGCGATCGCCAGCATCACCGCGCCCAGTACCGCGAGTCCCAGGATCCAGCCGACGGTGAAGAGGACGCCGTTGAGACGTCCCCGAGGCGTGGCGAGGATGAGGATGACGGCGATGATGGGGAGCGGGCTGACCGCGACGCCGGCCGCGAATCCCAGTACGTCACCGAGAACTGCGCCCATGGTTGCCTCCGCGTGGGGTCTGGGGGGCGATCCTGCCGAGTAGGGCTTGGGGCGAGAGGGTGCTCCGACCGCTGCGGCGGCGCGGCAGGACGGCGTGCGGTCGGCTGCGTCACCGTCTTCGCGGCCGTACGGAAGCGGCTGCCCGCGGCCGTACGGAAGCGGCTGCCCGAGAAGGACGACGACGGACGACGTACTCGGCACGTCCCACTGGTCCCATCTTCCTGCGCCCGGCCGGATCTGTCCTCGGGAGCGTCTCGGGGCGGGAGGGGGCAGCCCAGTCCGGGCCGGGGTGCCGGGGTTTTCCCGGGATGCGAGGCGGCGTGTCCGTGGTGAGGATTGACGTGTGAGGGCGATGGCGCCTCATGTTCGGGCGCTTGGTGCCCCTCGCACCGATCCGTGGCGGGAGAGTCCCACGATGACTGCGACGACAGGTGCAGCCCAGTCAGCTCACCCCGAGCGACCGGGCAGGTCCGACGGGGTCTGCAGCGAGTTCACCGTATTCACCAAGATCAAGCCGGGCCATGCGGATGCGCTGCGTGAGTTTCTCGCCGCGTCAACCAGCGGGTCGAATGACGAGAAGGCCCATGCGGCGTTGCGTCAGATCGGCACGCTGCACGAAGGACGGTACGTGATCTTCGACGACGACACTCGGTTCATGTTCGCCAGCTCCTTCGATGGCTCCTGGGACACCTACATCGACGACTTCGCCAAGACGGTCATAGCGTCCCGCTTCGACCAGGTCTTCTCGCACTGCGAAGGGTTCCCTGGCGTCCATGATCCAGGGGTGAAGGACTGGTTCCTCGCCCACCAGGTGCCCGCCGGGATCTTCAACTCCTCCTATCCCGATCTGACCGTGCAGCAGATCTGGAAGGACCACCGAGTGGACGAGGCGTTCGAGGAGGTGCTGGACACCCCCGAGTTCCGGGCGGCGCTGGACAACCCGGCGAACGCCGAGTTGCTGGCCACGCCGGCCTTCCAGAAGCTGCTGGAGGAAGCCGCGGCCTAGAACCCGGACACAGCCAGCCCTCAGAGCCGACCCGTCATCGGTCAGCCGCGTCGGCTGGTGGGAGTCGGCCCTTGCGGGGCTGCCCAGGCAGACACCGATGTGGAGGCACAAGCGAGCATGAACACGACGGCAAGCAGCAGCGCGGCCAGCGTGCACGTCGAGATCGACGACGTCCAGAGCGGGGCGCTGCGTCCACGGCCTGTGCCGTACGAGGGGAAGTTCGTCTTCCTGCGCGTCGATGACCGCAATGCCGGGCGCGCTCTGCTGCGGCGGCTGCTCCCGGTGACCGCGGGTGGTCTGCCCAGCGTGGACCGGAGCCAGGATGCCTGGGTGGCGGTGGCGTTCACCTATCAGGGGCTGAGGGCCCTGGGGGTGCCCCAGGAGTCGCTGGACAGCTTCCCGCGGGCGTTCCGCGAGGGCATGGCCGCGCGCGCGGAGCGGATCGGCGACGTCGGCGAGAGCGCCCCGGCCCACTGGGAGGCACCGTTCGGAACGGGCGACGTCCATATCGCGTTGAGCGCCCTCTCCTCCGACGCGGCGCAGCTGGACCAGGAGCTGGAGCGGGCCCGCGCCGCCTACGAGAACACCCCCGGTGTGCAGGTGATCTGGCAGCAGGCGGTCCAGCAGCTCCCGACCGGGCGCACCACCTTCGGCTTCCGTGACGGCATCAGCCATCCGAACATCGAGGGCGTCGGACTGCCCGGGTCCAACCCGCAGGAAGCCCCCATCAAGGCCGGGGAGTTCATCCTCGGCTACCCCGACGAGACCGGTAACCCGGCGCCCATGCCCAGCCCTGACGTGCTGGGGCGCAACGGGACCTATGTGGCCGTGCGGAAGGTCCACACCGATGTGGCGGCCTGGCGCCGCTACCTGCGCGCGAACAGCGCCGGCGCCGAGGAGGAGGCACTGCTGGCGGCGAAGATGGTCGGGCGCTGGCCCAGCGGGGCGCCGCTGGCGCTGACGCCGGAGCACGACGATCCGGAGCTGGCGGCCGATCCGCACCGCGTCAACAACTTCCTGTACCGGGAGAACGACGACCGGGGGTACCGGTGCCCCGCCGGTGCGCACATCCGGCGTACCAACCCCCGTGACGCCACCATCATCGGCGACGCGCGGATGCACCGCCTCATCCGTCGCGGCACCACCTACGGGCCGCCGTTGCCCGAGGGCGTGCTGGAGGACGACGGCGCCGACCGGGGTCTGGTCGGCGTGTTCATGGGGGCCCATCTGGAACGGCAGTTCGAGTTCATCAAGGCCGAGTGGGTCAACGACGGCAACTTCATCGGCTACCCAGGCGAGAAGGACCCGGTGGCCGGGCATCACGGCGGGACCGGCAGCGTCACCATCCCGGAGAAGCCGGTCCGGCGTCGCCTGCGGAACCTGCCCAGCTTCGTGGTCACCCGCGGCGGCGAGTACTGCTTCCTGCCGGGTCTGCGTGCCCTGCGCTGGCTGGCCGAACTGGAGGGCTGACGGCGATCGCCCACTCCCTGAGGTCCGATCACGCCCGCCGAGGAGAGGCCGCAGTCATGGCAGCACAGTTCGTCCGCTACACGCCCGACGTCGAAGACGACGCCCCGGACTTCGACCGCGACGTGCAGACGGTGATCGAGAGGACCGAGGGCTACATCGCCGAGTCCGTCGAGGCCGGCGGCACCGGGCGGGCCCTTCGCGACGCCCATGCCAAGGGTTACGGGCTGGTCCGAGGGGAAGTGGAGATCCTGGACGGGCTGTCCCCCGAGTACGCCCAGGGCATCTACGCGACCCCGGGAACCCACGACGCGCTGATCCGCTTCTCCAACGGCTCGCCGCACGCCGGAGCCGACGCACGGCTGGGCGCCGCCACCGGACTGGCGCTGAAGATGTTCGGCATCCCCGGCCCGACCCTGCTGGAGGACGAACCGGACTCGGGCACCTTCGACTACGCCAACATCAACGGACCGGTCTTCTTCTGCAACACGGTCGAGCACTACCTCTTCATCCAGGAGCTGTTCCTGAACGCGCCGGCCTACTTCTCCCAGGGCCGGCCCGGCGCACATCGTTTCTTCACCGAGTTCGTGACGGGGAAGGGAACGCTGGACCAGGACAACTGGGCGTGGGACGAGTTCCTGGCCTTCCTGCGCCTGTCGAAGACCCCTCCGGCAAACGTGCTGCTGTCGAGCTACTGGACGATGGGCGCCGTCCGGCACGGGGACCACATCGCCAAGGTGCGCATCACCCCCGACCCGTCCTTCGCCGCCGCGGTGGTCAGGCGCGACATCGACCCGGCCTCGGCGGCGGAGGTGTTCCGACCGGCCCTGCAAGCCGAGTTGCAGGAGCGGCCCTACGCCTTCGACATCCAGGTCCAGCTCTGCACCGACCTGGCGCGCATGCCGGTGGAGGACACCACCGTGGAGTGGCCCGAGCAGCTCTCGCCGTCCGTCACCGTGGCGAAGCTGCGGCTGCCGCGGCAGGACATCTCCGAGCCGGAGAACCTGGAGAAGATGGACGCGCTGTCCTTCACGCCCTGGCGGGTCACCGCCGAGCACGCGCCCCTGGGCAACATCATGCGGGCCCGCAAGGAGGTCTACCGGCGATCCTCCATCGAGCGCCACACACTCAACCAGCAGCCCCGCACCGAGCCCCGGAGCGCCGACGACGTACTTCGCCGCACCACATGAGCACCGGTTCGAGGCAAGCACCGGATCAGGGCAAGCACCGGATCAGGGCAAGCACCGGATCAGGGCAAGCACCGGATCAGGGCAAGCACCGGTTCGAGGCAAGCACCGGATCAGGGCAAGCACGGGATCGAGGACAGCACCGGATCGCGCGGCCCGGTCCCCCACGACGGGCACCCCGAGGAACCTGGCCGCGGAGATGATCCGGTGGCCGCGCCGACCGCGGGCGGTCGCGGGCAGATGATGGCGGGTATGCGTATCCGTATCGACGCCGTCGACCTGCCCGGCCGCACCCGCCCGGCCCCCGCCGACAACGACGGCCCCGCGTACGCCGACATCCATGTCGCCGTGCAACGCCGTGACCGTCCGGGCGAACTCCTCGGACCACAGCCCGGCGACGCCGCGTCCGCGACGTGGACCCTGGAGTGCACCGCGACGGCCACACCCGACGGCATCGATGTGACAGGCCCGTATGTCCAGCACCGCCTGGGCCGCCGGTTCGTGTACCTGTCCTGGTGCACGGTCGACGACTCGGGCGTCTTCAGCATGTTCCGCCGCGCCAAGCTCATGCTCGACGCCGTCCCCGCCGACGTACTCGCCGCCGCCGCGCACCACGGCCTGCTGGTCGGCCGTCTCGGCCTGACCGGCGCGGACGGCGGTCCCCTGTGCGCACGCGTCGAGCCCCCGCACATCACCTGGACCGCCGAACCCGGCGACCAGGGCGGGCTGCCCACCGGGCCATGAGGACACGATCCCCGCTCGGTGACGGCCGATCGCCCCTCTGACCCGTCCTCAGCCAGGTGAGCCGTCACAGAGGTCGAGGATCTTGGTGAACGGTCTGCGGAGCAGTACGGCCACCGGGGCCGCGTCGTCCCTGGTGTACCGGGCCAGTGCGGCGCGGGCGGCGGCCGTGTCCTCGTGGGGGTCCCGCCCTTCGAGGAGGGCTTTCAGGGCTCGTCCGGTGGCCTCGGCGACCGGCAGGAGGGCTGTCCGGGCCCGGGAGAGGGCCGGGGTGGGGCCGTCGCGCGCGGTGAAGAAGTCGACCTCGGCGGCCAGGGCGAGGAGGTGGGGTGCGGCCTGGACGGCGCGGCCGATCCGGTCGCTCAGTTCGGTCACCTCGGTCCGGTGGCGCCGGCGCAGCGGATTGAACCGCATGGCCTTCTCCGCTTCCCGGGCCTGCTCCCCGTAGCGGCGCAGCCGGTCCGCCTCCGCCCGCGTGTGCGTCCGGTTCGCGTACGCGGCGTCCGGTGAGCCGATCGCGCGGGTGCTGCGTACGAGGCCCTCCGTCAGATCGTCCGCGTACTCCCGTGCCAGCGTCGCCGCCTCCCGGCGGGGGTTCCGCGGCCAGAGCAGCGGACCGAGGACGGCGGTGACCGCGCCGCCCAGCGCGTTCTCCCATAACCGGGCGAAGCCGTACGACTCCGGTGACGGGTTGGCGAAGACCAGCAGGGAGGTCACCGCGACCTGCACGTTCAGTGTCGTGCCGGAACTGATGACGGTCCCGCACAACAGGGCCAGGCCCATCACGACGGCGAGGACGGCCGTGGTCGGCCGGAAGAAGTGGACCACGGTGACGCCCAGGGCCACTCCGGCCATCACGCCGAGGATCCGCAGCAGCAGTGCCGTCAGGGAGGAGGCGGAATCACCGCGCAGGCACAGCAGCGGAACGATGGCGGCGAACACCGGCGGCTGATCGGCACCGGCCCACAGCGCGGCCTGCCAGCAGAGCACCGCGATCACCAGAATCCGGGCCGCCGTCGACCCCTGCGCCCGGAGCCTGGAGCGCACCCGCGTCCACGGCGAAACGCCCGTCACCTGCCCACCATAGGCACACGGCGCGACCCGCCGCCCGCCGGTGTACGCCCCGTGAACGGGTGGCTCAGGCGGCTCAGGCGGCTTCGCGCGCCGCCTGGGTGAGCTGGTCGACCTCCTTGGGGTCGAGGGTGAGCCGGGCGGCGTCGACGTTCTCGTCCAGGTGCGTCACACGGGAGGTGCCGGGGATCGGCAGCATGACCGCCGTGCGGGCCAGCAGCCATGCCAGCGCGACCTGACCGGGGGTGGCCTCGTGCCGTTTGGCGATCGTGTCGACGAGACGGCCCGGCTCGACCAGCTCGCCCGCGGCGACGGGCGCCCACGGGATGAAGCCGATGCCCTCGCGCGTGCAGTGGTCGACCACGTCCTCCGACGTGGGGTCGGTGAGGTTGTAGCGGTTCTGCACGGTGACGATCTCCGCGATCCGCCGGCACTGCTCGATCTCGTCCACCGTGACCTCGGAGAGCCCGATCGCCACGATCTTGCCCTCGTCCTGGAACTTCTTCAGCTCGCCGATCTGGTCCTCCAGCGGCACCTTCGCGTCGATGCGGTGGAGCTGGAACAGGTCGATACGGTCCAGGCCGAGCCGCCGCAGGCTCATCTCGAGCTCCTGCCGGAGGTACTCGGGCCGTCCGACCGGGGCCCACTCGTCCGGGCCCGAGCGGGTGAGGCCCGCCTTGGTGGCGATCAGGACGTCGTCGGGGTACGGGTGGATCGCCTCGCGGATGATCTCCTCGCTGACATGGGGACCGTACGAGTCGGCGGTGTCGATCAGCTGGACGCCCAGTTCGACGGCACGGCGGACGACCCGCCGGCACTCCTCGCGGTCGGCCGGCTCGCCCCAGATGCCGGGTCCGGTCAGCCGCATCGCCCCGAAGCCCAGCCGGGCCACCTGCTTGCCGGCTATCTCGAAGGTCCCTGACTCATGTGCGATCAGCGTGTCTTCGGTCATGACTTCCACGCTACTCCCGCACCGGGAATCCGCCTGGGCGCAGCCGTACCGGCCTGCGTGCGCGGAGGGCCGCACCGCCCGGTGTACGCACACCCGGCGGGACAGACCCGTCCCGCCGGGTGTGTCCCGTCTACCGCATCGCCTCCGGCCGCAAGGGCTGAGGGGGCCTCAGGAGGGCTTCTCCCATGGGCCGGTGCTGTGTCCGTACGTAGCCGTAGACCACCGAGGCCATCGCCAGCAGGAGAAGCGGACCGGACGCCCACGCATGCCTGGCCATCTCCAACGGCAGCCAGCGGTACGACACCAGGAGCGCGACGAAGACGGTCGCGCCGTAGGCGGCGAGCCGGAGCCCCGACCGGTCCCAGCCGCGGTCGAACGAGCGCAGCGTCGCCTCGACCGTGAGCGTGAACACCACGCCGGCGACGAGGTCCACGCCGTAGTGGTAGCCGAATCCCAGCGTCGCGGTGAGGGTGGCGACCAGCCAGAACGCGCCGGCGTAGCGCAGCAGGCGCGGGCCGTTCCGGGAGTGGATGAAGATCGCGACGGCCCAGGCCGTGTGCAGGCTGGGCATGCAGTTCCGCGGGGTGAACGCGTCGAAGGGCATGGGGCGCGGGGGACCGACCGGCGGCGTCGTCCGCGGCCACCAGTCGGCCACCGCCCAGTGGCCGGGGCCGAGGCCGTGGTCGTGGCCGTGGCCGTGGATGTGGCCGCCGGGCGGCGGGTCCGGCCACAGGCTGACCGAGGCCCAGTGCTCGGCACCGGTGCCGTAGGCGAAGACCGGTCCGACCACCGGGAAGATCATGTAGATGGCCGGCCCGAGGAGGCCGATCACCAGGAAGGTGCGGACCAGGTGATGGCGCGGGAAGCGCCGTTCGACCGCCACGTGGCGCAGTTGGTACAGCGCGACGACGACCGCGGCCACGGCGAGCTGGCCGTAGACGATGTCGAGGAGGTTGAAGCCGACCGGACCGGTGGCGGTGACGATCCGGCCGACCAGCCACGACGGTTCGCTGAGCGCGTGATCGGCGGTTGCCACGTACTGGTCGAGTACCGTCGGGCGGGTATTCGAGGTGAGGAGCAGCCAGGTGTCGCCGGTCTTGCGGCCGGTCACCAGCAGCAGGCCCAGTCCGACGCCCTTGAGCAGCAGGACCCGTTCCCGGCCGGTGCGGCGGGTGACCGCTGTGACCGCGTGGCCCAGGATCACCCACAGGGCGCCGTTGCCGAAGGGGTGGCCGTGGGTGGCGGGGGCGTCGAGCGCCCACCGGACCGCCGCGATGACGATGTCGATGCCGATCGCGGCTGCGACGGCGACGAACCGTTGCCGCCAGGTGAGCACCGTCATCATCAGCGCCATGCCGGCGTACAGCAGGAATCCTGATTTGGGGGCGAAGATCACCTCCCGTGCCTGGTCGGTGATCGGCCCCGGCAGGCCGTAGCGTCGTGCGGCGATCTCGAGTGCCAGGAGGAACCCGAGGACCGCGACACCCGCCACGGCCCAGGGTCTCGCCCCTGGCCGACGCCACAGGGAGAGCGGCGTTCCGAAGCTTCTTCGCGAAGGAACCCGCGGTGGTATGGATTTCAATGTCCGGCCGATTTGTTAGACGACGACACCTGTCCGATGAGGGAAGACGGAAGGATCACCTGCCGGGTTCCGGTCTCGTTCAGGAAAGACCCCCAGATTGTTCACCCGAGGGTCTCCCATGGCGAGACCTCGGACGGGTCAGCCGGCCTGGGACGGGGTCTGCTTGATGCCGTCGACGATGGCGCGGTTCAGGACGGCGTTGGTGAACATCACGGTGCCCGGCTCGATGAGGGCGTCGGCGTCGGTCCTCCGCTCCACCTGGACCGTGCGCTCGCCCAGGAAGACATCGGTCTTCCTGTCGAAGATCCATTCCTCGCGCTGGCCGCTGGTCTCGTCGAGCCGGGCCACCGCGACACCGTGCCGGCCGGCCGCGTCCACCGCGTCGTTCACGACGACGACGCCGGGGATCTTCGCGGCGGCCTCGAAGAGCGCCGGGTAGAGCTTCGCCGGGGGGTAGCTCTCGCCGAGCAGGTCGCCGATGGTGGTGAACGCCTCCTGGTCGGGGGAGTTCCCCTGCCCCTTCGTCTCCTTGTAGATCTTGGCCAGCAGGGCGTCGGGGTCGGTGGTCAGCTTGGCCAGATAGTCGTACGACGGAGCGTTCAGGGTTGCCTTCGGGGTGTTGCCCTGCTCGTCGGGCAGGCTCAGGGTCTCGCCCTCGGGGCTGTCGTTGACGGCCGGGTCGATCAGCCAGCCCTTGGTGCCGTCGGCGGACCTCCACACCCGGCGGGTGTGCAGTTCGTGGCTGGCCAGGGTGGTCCCGGCGTCGGTGGACTTCACGAAGGTGTCGGCCGACTTGGACTCGATGTAGACGTACTGGCCGGGCTTGACGTCCGGGTGGGACGTGTCGGCCGCCGCCAGAGCGATCCGGTCGAGCAGCTGCGGTACGCCGTTGCTGGTCGCGGCGCCGACGGTGGTGGTCAGGGCCGGTCCGGTGGCGACGCCTTCGTCCTTGACCCCGCTGCCGTGCCCGGAGTTGACCACTCCGGCGACGACCGCCGCGGCGAGGACGGCGGCCAGCGCGGGCAGGGCGACCGCGGGGCGCGGCAGCCGCAGCCGCCGGGTCCGCGCCCGGTCCGCCGGCTGCCCGGCCGTGCGCTCCGCCGCCTGGGTCTCGTGAATCTGGGCCATCATGCGCTCCTTGTGGAACTGGTGACGGCCCGGCGGCAGGTCGCGCGTCGTCCGGTCGAAGAGCCGGTCGCCCTCGTCCCGTTCGGCAGCGTTCTGCCGGGACGTGTTCGCGTTCATCGGTTTCCTTCCTGTGCGGGCCGGATCGCGTGTGCGTGATCGCCTCTTGTCTGTCGGCCGGAGGGGTCGCCTTCCCATTTCCCGGGACTTGTTCCGGGATTTCTCTGACGTCGTGCCGTTTCGGCGTCGGCGAGCTTGCGGAGCTTCCTGCGGGCGCGGGAGAGCCGGGAGGCGACCGTGCCGACCGGGATGCCGAGCGCCTCCGCCGCGGCCTCGTAGTCCAGGCCCTCCCCGAGGCAGAGCGCGATGACCTCGCGTTCGGGGCGGCGCAGCGTCGCGAGGGCGGTCAGTGCCGTCGCGAGGCGCTCCCGGTCGTCGAGCCGGTCCGCCACCTCCTCGGCGTGGTCGGGCACCGACAGCTCGGCCGCGGCGGCCGCCGTCGCCGCGGCACGGTAGCGCCGGTTGCTCCGGTACTGGTTGCGCGCGGTGTTGGTGGCGATGCCCAGCAGCCACGGCCGCAGGGAACCACCCGTCGGATCGATCTTCTCGCGCAGCCGCCACGCCTCCATGAAGGTCGCGGCCATCACGTCCTCGGCCGTCGACCAGTCGGCGGTCAGCCGGAAGGCATGGTTGTAGACCGCGCGGGCGTAGGCGTCGAAGAGCTCGGCGAACGCGCTCGAATCCCCGGCCCGTATCCGGGTTCGCATAGGAGTGCTCACCTCATTGAGCTGTGCGGCACCCGGCACCCACTTCCCGTGACCTGCGTCACACTCGCCTCCGGTGTGCCCTGCCGCGCGGCGGAGGGCCATCATGCCCGAGGGAAGACGGGACCAGGAGGCCCGGCGGATTCGCGGTGCACGGTGGTCACCGGTCTTGCCTCCCCGTACCGGCCCCCGTTACCTTGCGGCGGGGCTTGCGGCCAGGTGAGCGGTGTGTCCGGCGCATCGACGCGCGGCGTACGGAACGGACATCGGGTGACAGGTCGAGGCAAGGGCCGGCAGGAGGCACAGCACGGCCTGCTCACGAACATCGCCGCCGAGGCGGGGGTCTCGCTCAGCACCGTGTCCAAGGTGGTGCACCGGCGCCGGGACGTCGGCGCGGCGACCCGGGACCGGGTCGAGGAACTGCTGGCACGGTACGGGTACGTCCGCCCGTGGGAGCGGGATCCCGAGACGCCCCGGCAGATCATCGTCGTCTTCCGCGACCTGTCCGGCCCGTACACCCTGGAGGTCGCCCGGGGGATCGTGGACGCCGCCGGTGAGCTCGGCATCGACGTGGTGACCGGGACGACGAGCCGGCGGTCGATCTCCGCGTGGCTGGAGGAGTGCGTGGCGCTCGGCGCGGCCGGGCTGGTGATCGTGATCTCGATGCTGGCCGAGGAGGACCAGCGCAGGATCGTCGAGCAGCGGCTGCCGGTCGTGCTGATCGACCCGCTCAGCGCGCCGTCCGAGGACATCCCGAGCATCGGCGTCACGAACTGGAGCGGCGCCAGGGACGCCGTACAGCATCTGCTGGACCTGGGGCACACCCGGATCGGCATGGTCGCCGGCCGCTCGCACTCCCTGGCCGGGGCGGCCCGCGTGCACGGCTACCGGGCCGCGCTGGAGGAGGCCGGGGTCGCCTACGATCCGGCGATCGTCCGCTCGACCGACTTCGACTACGCCGAGGCGCTGACCGCCAGCCTGCAGATCCTGCGGGCCGACGACCCGCCCACGGCCGTCTTCGCGGCCAGCGACGCACAGGCGCTCGGCGTGCTGGAGGCGGCCCGGCAGCAGGGGCTCGCCGTGCCCGGCGACCTGTCGGTGATGTCCTTCGACGACACCCTGGTGGCGGCCATGGCCTGTCCGCCGCTGAGCGCGGTGCGCCAGCCGTTCGAGGAGCTGGGACGCGAGGCCACCCGGGTGCTCATGGACCTCGCCCAGGGCCGGCCGCCCGCGTCCTCGCGGATCGAGCTGACCACGGAACTCGTGGTGCGGACCTCGACGTCCGTTCGCCACCGCGTCAATACCCCGTAACCCGCCGCCGCGCGAAACCCTTTCGCAACGTGCCGGTGACAGTGCCGTGCCGCCTCCGAATACTGGCTTCCTCCCCGCATCCCCGTTGCAAAGGAACGCCGTTGAAAAGATCCTGGGCGCGAAGGGCCTTCGCTTCGGCGACGGCCCTGTGCATAGGCGCGGCCTTGGCGGTCGCCTCCGCGACGACCGCGTCGGCGTATCAGCCGAGCCCCGCGAATCTGTATACGGCGGACAACACCGCCGCCTGCAACAAGAGCCCCTGTGTCCTCTACCCGAAGTCGGCCCAGCTGCCGGACGGCCGGATCGTGGCCACCTTCGAGAACAGCCAGAGCGCTCCGGTGGGCCAGACCCTGCCCATCTACAAGAGCGACGACTCCGGCACGACATGGGCGAAGCTCGCCGACGTCAAGGCCCCCGCCTACCTCTCCACCGACTCCGCGTACGCGAAGTACACGAGCAACTGGACCAACCCGTACCTGTACGTCCTGCCGCAGAGCGTCGGCTCCCTGAGCGCCGGCACCCTGCTGCTCGCGAGCATCGTCTCGGGCGACGACTACTACTACGAGGAGCAGAAGGCCGCCAACTCCGGCTGGACGCCCACCAGTGACGGCGACCGCAAGGACGTGGCGCTCGCCCTGTACGCCAGCACGGACGACGGTGCGACCTGGAGCTTCCAGAACATCATCGCGGCCGGCGGCTGGCAGGGCGGCAGCGCGGGCAGCCTCGGCCGGGTCTCGACCGCCAACACCCACGCCCAGGTCGACCCCGTCTGGGAGCCGCACCTGCTCGCCCACAACGGGCAGCTCATCGCCTACTACTCCGACGAGGACGACTACACCGGCTACAACACCACCACCGGCGCCCCGACCCTCGACCCGGCCAACGACACCGCGACCGACTCCGGCGGCCAGGTCCTCCTGCACCGCACCTGGAACGGCACCAGCGGCTCGGCCTGGAGCAGCCCGGTCGTGGACGTTCCCGGCTCCACCGTGAGCATGGGCAGCGGAAAGACGGAGATCGGCGGGGGCCGCCCGGGCATGACGACCATCGCCCCCACGACCGACGGCAAGTGGCTGCTGACGTACGAGTACTGGGGCGGCGGGACGAACGTCCGCTACCGCATCTCCGACGACCCGACGAAGTTCTTCTCCGCCACGGACGCCGCCATCACCGCACTGCCCGTGCCCTCGGGCGGGGCCGCCCTGTCCACCGGCGGCAGCCCGGTCCTGCTCCCGATGCCGGACGGCCGGATCGTCTACAACGCCTCCGGCAGCGGCGACGTCTGGGTCAACGAGTCCGGGCTGTCCACCGGCACCTGGAAGGAGTACAAGACGCCGATCGCCGCCGGATACAGCCGCGACCTGCAGTACGTCGACGGCACCGGACGCGTCCTGATCCTCCAGGCGTCCTGGAGCGGTCAGAGCGTCGGTCCCGTGAAGTACGCCGAGGTCGACCTCGGCCGCTCCGACGGCGCCTACTACAGCCTCGTCAACCGGCTGACCGGCCAGGTCCTCACCACCGCGTCCGGCAAGACCCAGGACGCGAACCTCACCGGGAACACCCCCGACCTCGTACTGGGCGCGGCCAGCTCCACCGCCGACACCCAGCGCTGGCACCTGACCGCCAAGGGCGGCAACGTGACCCTGCTCAACAAGGCGGGGGGCCGCTCGGTCGCCATCTGGACCGGCACCGCGACGGCCGGACAGAAGCTCGCCCAGTGGGTCGACGACGGCGCCACCGACAAACAGTGGACCCAGGTCGCGTCGTCGACCAGCGGCTACTACAAGCTCCGCTCGGTCCTCAACACCAGTCTCTACATGACCGGTTCGACCGCGGGCGGCTCCGTCACCGTGGCGGCCGCGACCACCGACGGCTCCCAGGACTGGCAGCTGGTCCAGGATCCGCTCCCCACGGCCTCGACCTTCACCCTGAAGGGCGCCTACTCCGGCCGCTGCCTCGACGTGCCGAACGGCCAGACGGGCGTCCAGGTCCAGATCTACGACTGCTCGGGCAACGCCAACCAGACCATCACCCGGACCACGGCCGGCGAACTGCGGATCTCCGGCAACTGCCTGGCCGCGAACGGTGACGGCACCACCGCGGGCACCACGCTCATCCTCTGGGCCTGCAACGGGAAGTCCAGCCAGAAGTGGGCGTTCCGCGTGGACGGCACCATCGTCAACCGCTCCAACGGCCTGGTCATCGACGTGACCAACTGGGGGACGGCCAACGGCTCGAAGGTGGAGCTGTGGACGGGGCTGGGCAACGCGACCCAGCAGTGGAGCCGTAGTTAGCCGGCACGCCGAAGAAGCGGCGCCACCGCATCCACCGGTGGCGCCGCCTTCTCGTACCCGCCGCTACGCCCGCTCGACGGTCACCGGCACCCCGTGCTGCTGGATCACCGTCGCGTCCCGCTCCTCGCCCACCAGCCGGATCGCGGCCCGCACCGGGGTGTCCAGGCTGGAGGAGCCCGCTTCCAGGAGGATCTCGCCGGGCTCCACGACGCGGTGGCCGGCCAGGCCGGTGAAGGCCAGGCGGTCGGTGTGGACGTGGAAGCGGACCGTCGCCCGCTCGCCGGGTTCGAGGGCCACCTTGGCGAAGGCCAGCAGCGCGCGCACCGGGCGGGTCACCTGGGCGACCGGGTCGACGGCGTACAGCTGGACGGTCTCTGCGCCCGCGACCGACCCCGTGTTCCGCACCCGCGCGCGCACCGTGAACTCCCCGTCCGTGGGCACTCGTTCATGGTCCACAGCCAGCTGGTCGACCTCGAACGTCGTGTACGACAGCCCGTGCCCGAAGGGGAACGCGGGGGTCGGGTCGAGGTTGGACAGGAAGCTCTGCCGGTCGCCCAGCGGCGGGTGGAGGTAGGTGTACGGCTGGCCGCCCGGCGACGTCGGGATCTGCACGGGCAGCCTGCCACTGAAGTTCGCCTTCCCGGTGAGGAGTTGGGCCACCGCCCGGCCACCCTCCTCGCCCGGCAGGAACACCTGCACCATGGCCGCCGCGGCGGACGCGAACCGGCCCACGGCATAGGGCCGGCCGCTGCTCACGACCAGCACGACGGGTTTCCCGGTCGCCAGGACCGCCTCGACCAGCTCCTCCTGGACGCCCGGCAGCCGCAGGTCCTCCACGTCACAGCCCTCGCCGGAGGTGCCGATGCCGAACATGCCCGCCTTGTCGCCGACGACCAGGACGGTCAGGTCGGCGGCGTCGGAGGCCGCCACGGCGGCGGCCATGCCGGAGCGGTCCTCGTCCCGGACCGGGCAGCCCTGGACGAACTCCCACTCCACGTCCGGGAGTTCCTCGGCAAGGGCGGTGCGGAGCGAGTCCGCCTCGACACCGTTGCCGAGGTCGTCGCGGCCGGCGAGGACATGGTTGGGGAAGCTGTAGCAGCCGAACATCGTGCGGACGTCGTCCGCGCACGGGCCGATCAGCGCGATCCGGCCGCCGGACGGAAGCGGCAGGGTGCCGTCGTTCGAAAGCAGGACGGCGCTCGACCGGGCCACGGCCAGGGCGAGCGCACGGCTGCCCGGCTTGTCCAGGTCCAGTTCGCCCGCGCGCAGGGCGGGGGACCGTGGGTCGAAGTCCGCGTCCAGCAGGCCGAGTTCGGCCTTCTGCCGCAGTACCCGGCGCACCGACCTGTCGACCAGCTCCTCGTCGACCGCGCCCTGCTCCACGGCGTGCACGAGCGCGTCGCCGAAGCCGCGCTGGTCGGGCAGTTCGACGTCCATCCCGGCGCGCAGCGCGAGCACCCCGGCGTCGGGCAGGTCGGCGGCCACCCGGTGGGCGTTCACCAGGAAGGGCAGCGACCAGTAGTCGGAGACGACGGTGCCCTCGAACCCCCAGGCGTCCCGCAGGATGCCGGTGAGCAGCCAGCGGCTGGCGGCGGGGGCCTCGCCGTCGATCTCGGCGTACGAGTTCATGACCGACCGCACACCGGCGGCGACCAGGCGCTCGAACGGCGGCAGGATGACGTCGTGGAGTTCGCGGGGGCCGGCGTGGACGGGGGCGTGGTTGCGGCCGCCCATGGAGGCGGAGTACCCGGCGAAGTGCTTGAGGGTGGCGTACACGCCGGCGCTCTGCAGGCCGGTGACATACGCCTCGCCCATCTCCCCGACCAGGTGGGGGTCCTCGCCGTAGGTCTCCTCGCAGCGGCCCCAGCGGTAGTCGCGGATCACGTCGACGACCGGGGCGAGCCCCTGGTGGACGCCGGCCTCGGCCATGTCGGCGCCGATGGCCGCGCCGACCCGCCGGATCAGCTCCGGGTCGAAGGTGGCCGCCATGCCGAGTGAGGTGGGGTAGATCGTCGCCCCGTAGGCGGTGAAGCCGGTGAGGCACTCGTCGTGCGCCATGGCCGGGATGCCGAGCCTGCTCTGTGCCATGACCTGCCGTTGGCGGTCGGCCAGCGCCCGGGAGTGTTCCAGGGCGGGCCGGGGGAGGGTGCCGTACGGGCGGGTGAGCTGGCCCAGGCCGTGCCGGGCGGTCTCGGCGAGGTCGCCGACCCGGTCGAAGATGCTGGTCCCCGGTGCCACCTCGGGGCCGGCCGGTTCGACGTCCTCCCAGGCGCTGCTGAGCTGCGCGACCTTCTCGGCGAGGGTGAGCCGGGCGAGCAGTGCCTCGACCCGCTCGGCGACGGGGAGGGCGGGGTCGGTCCAGGGACGGCCGTCCTCCTCCTGGGGGAGGCCGCCGTGGTCGGGCATGGTGGTCGTCATTCACGACTCCTCGGGGAGTTGCGCGGGCATGCCGACGGGGCCGGGCGTGGGGCCCGGCCGTCGTGCGGGGTGAACTGCCCGGTGGTATGGGCTGCTTGGGTACTCGGCTACTTGGAGAAGCCGGCGGTGATGCCGGCGACGAGCTGGCGCCGGGCGAGGATGAACAGCGCGAGCATCGGGAGGGTGGAGAGGACCACCGCGGCCATGGTGGCCGGCACGTCGATGCCGAACTGGCCCTTGTAGAGGGTCAGAGCCAGCGGCAGTACGGCCTTGTCGCCGCTCTGGGTCAGGATGAGCGGGAAGAGGAAGCCGTTCCAGACCTGGAGTCCGTCGTACACGGCGACCGTCATCAGGGCCGGGCGGGCCAGGGGTGCCGCCAGCGACCAGAGCATGCGCCAGTCGCCGGCACCGTCGACGATCATGGCCTCGAACAGCGAGCGGGGCACGTCACGCAGGAAGCTCACCAGGATCATCACGGTGATCGGCAGCGCGAACGCGGCCGAGGGAAGAACGATCGCGAGCAGGCTGTCGTAGAGCCGCATCCTGATGATCAGCAGGTACACGGGGATGATCACGGCCTGCAACGGGATCGCCAGGCCCAGCAGGAACAGCCGGAACGACAGCCGGGACAGACGGCTGCCGGCGCCGCGGACGATCGCGAACGCGGCCATGAGGGCGAAGGCGACCGCGAGCACCACCGTCCCGGCGGTGACGACCACGCTGTTGAGCAGGTAGGTGGTGAAGTCGCCGTTAAGCACGGTCCGGTAGTTGTCGAACGTCGGGTGGCCGGGCAGCGCCAGGGGGCTGTCGGTGGTGAAGTCGGTCCGGCTGCGCAGGCTGGTGACGACCAGCCAGTAGACGGGTACGACGACGATCGCCGTCCACACGAGCGTGGTGCTGCCGCTGAGGGCGCGGCGGAGGATGCCGGGTACGGGGTTGGGCCGAACCGGTCCTGGGGTTGCCGTGCCCCGGGCGGGGAGGTCGTCCGGTGCGGTGGCGGCGCGGGCCTTGGTCACGGTGGTGCTCACATGCCCTCCTGCCGGCTGTCCATCCGGGTGAAGCCGGACAGCCGGGTGGTCAGCAGCGACAGGCCGAGGCCGAAGACCACCAGGAGGGTGGCGACGGCGCTGGCCCGGCCCATGTCGTGGGTCTGGAATCCGGTGATGTACATGGCCAGGGGAAGGACCCGGGTGGCGGTGCCGGGACCGCCGGTTCCGCCGGACAGCACGAAGATCAGGTCGAAGTAGGTCAGCGAGCCGACCAGCATCAGGGTGCTGGAGGTGACCATCGTGTACTTCAGCTGCGGCAGGGTGATGTGCCGGAAACGGGCCGCCGGTCCCGCGCCGTCAAGGGCGGCGGCCTCGTACAGCGCGGTGGGGATCTGCCGTATCCCGGCCTGGTAGAGCAGCGCGTGGAACGGCACGAACTGCCAGGCGATCACGAAGATCACCGTGTACAGCGCGAGGTCCGGTGAGCCGAGCAGCGGCTTCGCCAGCCAGTGCAGGCCGGGCGTGGCGCCGATGCCGAAGGACGGGTCGAGCAGCGCCTGCCAGGTCAGGCCGATCGCCACCGCGGACAGCAGCAGCGGCAGGAAGAACAGCACGGCGAACAGCGCCCGCACCTTCCCCTTCGGCGCCTGGAAGACGCCGAGGGCCAGCGCGATCGGCGTCTGGACCAGCCAGCTCACCGCCATCACCTTGACGGTGAGCCAGAGCGACTGCCAGGTCGCGCCGTCGGTCAGGACATCGCCCCAGTTGGTGAGGCCGGCCCAGCCGATGGAGCCCAGGCCGTCCCAGTCGGCGAGGCTGAGCGCCAGCACGCCGACGAGGGGGACGAGACCGAACAGGCTGAACAGAATCAGAGCGGGGGCGGCCATGAGGAGGCCGCTCGAACGGCGGCCTGCCTTACGGCCGGCGGGAAGAGCGGTGGTCACGACCCCGCCTTGCTCATGTTCGTACCGAACTCGGCGGGCGGGATCTGCCGCAGGAACGACTTGTCGGTGTTGGTCAGCAGCGGGTCCGCCTGGTCGGACGGCAGTGCCTGGTCCCAGGAGAGCTGGAAGCCCGGGGCGTTCTGCACCAGGTCGTAGACGAACGTCAGCCACTGCTTGTCGGACGACGACTTCACCGCGGCCAGCTTCGACTCCAGGCCCTTGACCGGCGGCACACTGCCGGCGGCGAGGTAGGCGTCGACCTGGGAGCCGTCCAGGACGTAGTCCTTGAGGTAGGTCAGGGCGGCCGACTTGTTCTTCGACGAGGAGTTCAGGGACAGGAAGTTCGAGGGGTTGCCGACGATGCTCTTCGGGTCGCCGGCACCGCCGGACAGCGACGGGAAGGCGGTGTAGCCGAGGTCGCCCTTCTTCAGGAAGTCCGGTGCGGCCTTGGCTATGTTGGCGTACTCCCAGGTGCCCATCACCTCCATCGCCGCCTTGCCGGTGTAGAGGAGGGCCGTGGAGGCGCCCTGGTCGTAGTTGACGGAGGAGGCGTTGTCGCCGAAGGCCCCGGCCTTCGCCAGGTCCTGGAGGTACTGGTTGGCCTTGGTGACCGACGCGTCCTTCCACTCCGCGGAGTCACCGGAGGCGATCTTCGTGAACACGTCGGAGCCGCCCTGCCGGTCGAGCAGGTACTCCAGGTACATCAGCGTCGGCCACTTGGAGTTCGCGGCGAGGGACAGCGGGGTCACGCCCTTGCCCTTGAGCTTCTGCACGGCCGCCAGCAGGTCGTCGTACGTCTTCGGCGGCTGGACGCCCGCGTCGGCCAGCACCTTCTTGTTGTAGTAGAGGACGACCGGGGCGAGGCCGTTGGCGGGGACACCGTAGACCTTGCCGTCGAAGGTGGCGCTCTGCATCACGCTCGGCGTGTACCGGTCCGTGTTCGCCTGGGCCTGCGTCAGCGCGTCGACCTTGCCGGCCTTGACGTAGTCGTCGAGGGCTCCGCCGCCCCAGCTGAAGAAGATGTCCGGGGCCTGGTTCGCGCCGAAGGCCACGCGCAGCTTCTGCTTGTAGTCGTCGTTCGCGAACAGCCGCAGAGTGATCTGCGCGTCCGGGTGGTCCTTGTTGTAGGCGTCGACGGACTCCTTGAGGATCGTCTGGTCGTTGAGCGCCCACATCGTCAGGCCCTTCGCCGACGAGGACGTCGACGGTCCCGAAGTCCCGCACGCGGCAAGGGCCATGGCCGCCGCCAGAGCTACGGCGGACGCCACGACGCGACGACTGCGCGGACTGTCGAGATGTCCGCTGACCGGTGTTCTCCGCATGGTCGTGCCTCTCTTGTATCCCCATACCGTCGGTGAGCGAGACAGATCGGGGACTCGTACGAAAGGCTTTCGTACGCGACGCTGCCGACGGCCTGCCTGCTGGCCGGGACACTGACACGGGATTCACGGCAGGGACAAGCGAGGGAAATGCCTCGGTTACGAAACATTTTCGCGAACTGTGGCAAGTGACGGGAGATGCGGCGGCACGGCGCCCGGGTCAGCCTTCCCCGAGGTCATCCCGCAGGCCGCCGTTCCCCAGGTGGCCCGCCGCGGCCGCCATGAGCGATTCCGCGGCCTCCTCGGCGGTGTCCGGAGGCACGACCACGAGGTCCCAGCGTCCGCGGCCGGGGGCGAGCAGGACGACGGTGTGCGGGGCGTTCGCCGTCAGGGCTCTGCGTAGTCGTACGACCTGGTTGGAGACGAGTATCCGGCCGGGCGTCGCGGACCACACCGCCCCGTTGACGGTGACGCTGGTGATATGGCCCCAGTCGGGCGGCAACCCGGCCAGCAGTCGCGGGAGTTCCACGAGGAGGTCGTAGGAGCGCGGCCACCATGCCCCGTCGATGGGCCGGGGCAGGTCGCCGTGGGGTGCCAGGTGCAGGCGGAGGACGGGGTGGGAGGGAAGTGCGGGTTGCAGTGCGGTGGTCATGAGGCTCCTGCCAACTGCCGTAGATGGATGCGTGGTTGTCGTCGGACGCGACGCGCGGCGACCCGGTCCGTCCGGCGGGAAGGGGGAGGCGACGTCGTCGTCCCGGGGCGGCGCGGCGGTGTCCGGCGGGCCCGCAGTGACGGGGGCGGTGGGGGCTATGGGGGTGCGCGGCACGGCGGGGCTCCCTGACCTGGGCGAAGGCCGCCGGGAAGGAGGTGCGGCCGGGGTCACGGACTGCCCCTGGGGGATGGGTGGCGTGCTGGAGACGACCTGTCGGTAGGCACGACGCACCCTCGCTCACCCCAACGTACTCCCTCATACTCCTCGCGCCCGGCCCCGCGTCGCGTTGACACCTGTCGTCGCCGGACATTGACTGGCAGGACGACCGAGGGCCAGGCCGTGAAGGGCAGGGTCGACCGGGTCCCCGGAAGCCTGGAGCAGGCCGTCGAGAAGGTGACGCCAAGGGCGTCTCCGGGCCGTGCCCCCCATCGCAACGGAAGCGGTACACACGACGATGTACGACCAGACACGCGCCCAGCAGCCCGCGGACCGGCCCCCGGGCTCCGGCGAACGCCGCACCACGGGCCCGGAGCCGCTGCTCCCCCCGGAAGAACGGGACGAGATCGTGCGCCGCCTCGGACATGCCGTCAACACCTTCGCGGACACCCCGCGCGAGGCCCTGGAGGAGGCCGAGGGCGCCTTCGACGAAGCCGCCGCCCAGCTCACGAAGGCCCTTGCGGAGCTGCGGCAGGTCCTCCGCGCGGGCTGGCAGGACCGGGACCCCGAGACGGACTCCGCCGAACTCCGGCTCGCGCTGCGGCAGTACCGGGAGATCACCCAACGGCTGCTGCGCACCTAGTACTGCGACCGGAGAGGTTCACCGGCTCGCGACGCCCGGCACGGCACTCCCCCGGCCTTCGGCCGGGAGGTGCCCCCACGCCGCGTTGTCGCATCACCCGAGTACATCCAGTACGCGGGCGATGCTCCGCCTGGTGATGCACCGCCTGGTGATGCACCGCACCGGACGCCGCGAGCCTCCGGCAGACCTCTCCGGTCACAGCACCAGGCGGCGGCCGGGGCTGCGCCGGTTCTCCGTGGGGCCGGGACACGCCGGAGTAGAGTGGAAGATCCAGTCCGAGTCCGTCTCATAACGGGACACCGAACTCCGAGGTCGCCGTGCAGTCCATGCAAACACCCTCGGACGGGCATGCCGCGGTCCGCATCGTCGCCGCCTCGCCCGAGGTCGCCCGTAGGGTCGCGGAGGTACTGCGCCACTGTTTCGCCGCCACGGAGCAGCGCAGCTATCCCGCGGGCCCCGACGGAGGAACCCGCCTCGACCTCACCGTGGACACCACCCGCGCGGCAGAACCCGCACGGTCCTGGCTCGAAACCAGCCAGTCCGGGCGGCGGCCCGCCGGCGGAGGCGGGACGGCGTCCGGGAACGGCCCCTCCGGCACCGTCGCGGAGTAGCCTCGACGCACCGTGGGCCTCCGGTGGGCGGGCACTCGGGAGGTGCGGGAGCGGATCGTCGTGTCGGCCGCGCGGGCGGGCTCCGGCCAGGGGACCATCGGACACTGGTGTGTCGGTTTCCCTGACGTGCCCGCGGTCTCCGGTGCGAGGCCGCGACGGCTGGAGGGTGCGTGGTGGCGGGTGCGTGGTGCGGGTGCGGTGCCTGGTACGGGAGATGAGGGGCGGTCGTGGCCGGCGGCCGAACCGGGTTTCTGGTGGCAGGTCGTCGCCCAGCTGAGCACGGCCCTGATGGTGGTGGATCCGGCCGGTCGGATCGTCGCCCTCAACCCGGCCGCCGAGCGGCTGCTGGGCCGTGCCGCCGCCGAGATGCGCGGCAGGGACGCGCACGATCTGCTGCACCGGGACGCGGGCGGCGGCACGCTGCTCCGGGAACGGTGCCCGCTGCTCCGGGCGCTGGCCGAGGAGGCCGCCGCGCGCGGTGACGGGGACAGCTATCTGCGCGGTGACGGCCACCTGATCACGATCTCCTGGTCCGCTTCTCCCCTGCGGGACGGCGGCTCCTTCAAGGGCATCGCCTTGATGTTCACCGATGTCACGGGCGACCACGGCGCGCGTCGGGAACGTGCGGCGTATACGAGCGCCCTGGAGGACCTCAACGAGCGGCTGACGCTGGTCGCGGAGATCACCGACGTACTGGGCCAGACCCTGGAGACGGACGAGGCCCTCGCTCGGCTCGGCCGCCTGCTGGTTCCCCGCCTGGCCGACTGGGCGGCGATCGACCTCCTGACCCGTTCCGGGCAGGTCCGCCGCATGGCGGTGACCGGTCCCGCGGGCCGGGACGCCGCACTGGAGGGCGGGCGCGAGCGGCTCCCCGATCCCGGGGAGGGGGACCACTCGCCTCTCGTCCACGTACTGAACAGCGGTGACCCCGTGCTTTTCAGGACGAGGCCCGGACGGCCGCGCCGCCCGACTCTCCGCTGGCCGCGGCGTACAGCGGGTTCCTGCGGACGGTGGGCGCGAGGTCCGTCCTCACGGTGCCGCTGGGCTCCGGACGCCAGATCACCGGCGCCCTGACGCTGGTGCGCACCGACCCGGCGGACCCCTTCGACACCGCCGACCTGGGGGTGGTGAGCGACATCGGGCGGCGGGTCGGCCTGGTCATCGACAACGCGCGGCGGTTCGGCCGCCAGCGCGCCGTCGCCGAGGCCATGCAGCGCAACCTGCTCGCCCCACTGCCCCAGCCCGGCCGCCTGCGGCTGGCCGCCCGCTACCAGCCCGCCCCGGCCGGCTCCCAGGTCGGCGGTGACTGGTACGACGCGTTCGAGTTGAAGGACGGCACGCTCGCGCTGGTCATCGGCGACGTCGTGGGCCACGACCTGACCGCGGCGGCCGGGATGGCCCAACTGCACGGCATCCTGCGCTCGCTGGCCTGGGACCACACCGGGCCGCCCGGCGCCGTCGTCGACCGTCTCGACGACGCCATGCCCGCCATCACCACCGTCTCCATGGCCACCCTCGTCCTCGCCCGGGTCGAAGGCCACCCGCACACCGGGCCGTGGACCCTGCGGTGGACCAGCGCCGGACATCCGCCGCCTCTCCTCCTGACCCCGGGCGGACACGCGCGCTACCTCGAAGCCGGACAGGGAATCCTCCTCGGCGCCTCCCTGGGTACCGCGGTGAACCGGCCCGACGCCACGCAGCCCCTGCCGCCGGGCTCCACCCTGCTGCTCTACACCGACGGGCTCGTCGAGGTCCCCGGCAGCGACCTCAGCACCGGCCTGAGCGGGCTGCGCCGCCACGCCCTCGCGCTCGCCCACGCACCGCTGGACACATTCTGCGACCAACTGCTCGCCCGCATGCCCCCCGGCAGCACCGACGACGTGGCCCTCCTCGCCCTGCGCCTGCCGGATCTGTGACAGGGGCGGCAGGGGCCGCCCGGCCGCCGCCAGCCTGCTCCTGGTCTTCGTCCTGGACCGTCCCTTCGCCGGTGACCTCAGCGTCAGCCCCGCCCCGTACCGGGAAGGGGCACTCGCCCAGTACTGGCCCCGGTGAGCCGACGACACGGCGCCGCAAGCGCCGGGGATGATCTGTTCCGTGGAACGTGGTGGGCGTGGGGTGGGCGGATCGGGTACCGCCGCTGCCCCCCGTTATGTTTTCCGCGGTCCTGCAAGAGGGCCGCTGGCCTCCGGGCCCGGCATGACTGTGTCCCCCTGTCGAACGGATGACCTGGGGGGTG